>CAYPCG010000020.1:12851-26034 GCA_964409175.1 uncultured Burkholderiaceae bacterium | reverse complement strand
ATCATAAAGATGAAGCCCTGCAGTAACACGATCAGGATGTGAAAGATTGCCCAGATAGAACCGGCCAGAACGTGTCCGACAAACCCGAAGACCGTCGCAGTACCGCCCAACAGCGCAATCAAACAGAACACCAGTTCACCGGCATACATATTTCCAAACAGTCGCATGCCGAGCGACACCGTCTTGGCAACAAACTCAATAATGTTGATCGCGAGGTTGGGAATCCAGAGCGCAGGATGTGCGCCGAAGGGGGCACAGAAAAGCTCATGGACAAATCCGCCAACGCCTTTGATCTTCAGGTTGTAATAGATCATGAGCGCCAGAACGCCCAAGGCCATCCCCATGCTGCCATTGAGATCTGCAGTGGGCACGATGCGATGGTAGTGAATGATGCTGTCAAGCCCAGTCACTGCAAAGATGAAATGCGGGAGATCGACGGGCAGCAGATCCAGGGCGTTCATAAAGATCACCCAGAGAAACACCGTCAGCGCCAGAGGTGCAATAAATGCGCGGTTGCCATGCACGATGGACTTGGACTGTTCTTCAACAAGTTCCACCACAAGCTCAACAGCGGCCTGCAGACGCCCAGGCACACCAGAAGTCGCCTTGCGCGCGACAGACCAAAGAATGAAGATCACCAACAGGCCCATCGAGAGGGACCAGAACATGGTGTCAAGATTCAGAATCGAAAAATCAATGATCGATGTCTGCGGCTTTCCAGTCGTGGTCAGATGCCCCAGGTGGTGAATGATGTATTCAGCGGAGGTTGGGGCAGTATTGGAAGCCATAGTTTTTGTTATTTAGAGCACTAACAGAGGTTAAACAAACACGCGCGCTTTACGACTCAATTGACGACTCAATCTTCGTGGACTGATGCGCTAGTTCTGCCTGCGCTGCTGATCGACGATCCGCAACACTTTGCACCCAAGGGGTCAGCAGCAGCACCTTCAGCGCCAGGATGACACCGACAATCAGCGCCCCCCATGACAGTCCAGCAATCCACTGGCTCGCGGCCCACAACAGCAGCACCGAAAGCCCAATCTTCACAAACTCACCAATCAACAACACCATCGGCGCGGACTGCGGTCGACTCATCTTAAGACGAATCGCCAGCAGGGCGTTGGGCAATGCGATAGAGCCTCCCCCAGCAACCAGCGAGAGCCCCACAAGAGGGCCCCAGATTAGCCACGCGATAATCCCCGCCAGCACCGTGATCGCTGCCTGAAGCAGCACAGCAATCAACACCTTATTTTTCTTTCTTTTTGCGGCCAGACCGAATCTCTACGGCACTTAGCGAAAACCCCTAAAGGATATCCGTCTGGACGATAACCTGTCAATTCAAGTCGGACCAAAGTCACCGCATCTGAGCCTTCGACCCGCATAACAAAATCAGTGTTCAGAAAGGCCCTGAGGCAGCAGCCGTGTGATCAGTCCATCGAGCTCTTCTAGGCTAGAAAATCGAATCGTCATTTCGCCCGCCGCACCGCGTCCCTGCTTGAGTGACACCGGCAGTCCAATCCCGTCAGAGATCTGTTCTTGAACGCGAAGCCAGTCTCGGCTCATCGGACGCCCCGCCTTCTTGGCAGCCCCCTTGCCGGAGATCGATCCTGACTGAAGCTTGGTGACCATGCGCTCGGCATCTCGCACCGACAGCTGCTCCCGAACAATTCGCTCGGCAAGCGCCCGCTGGGCCGTTGCCTGTAGCGGCAACAATGCTCTGGCGTGACCTGCATCTAAGGCACCATCCCGCAGCATGGTCTGCACAGAGGGCGGCAGCTGCAGCAGGCGAAGCAGATTCGTCGTTGCGCTGCGCGAGCGGCCCACCGCTTTTGCAGCCTGTTCATGGGTCAGACCAAACTCTTGAATCAATCGGTCAATGCCCTGCGCTTCTTCAAGCGCAGTGAGATCCTGACGCTGAAGGTTTTCGATCAGCGCCATGGCCAGCGCAGCCTGATCGTCAACCTCTCGGACAATCACCGGCACTTCCGAAAGCCCTGCAAGCTGAGCGGCACGGAAACGCCGCTCTCCCGCAATAATCTCGAACTTCTGCCCCGCGGTGCCGACAGGCCGCACCAATAATGGCTGCATCACACCCTGGGCCCGAATAGACTCGGCAAGTTCGTCAAGACTGCTCTGGTCCATCGCCTGACGCGGCTGGTACTTGCCCGCCTGCAGCTGGCTCACCGCTAAGGTCTTCTGACTGGCCTCTCCAGAGAGGTCTGCGCCATTGCCACCAAGCAGCGCATCAAGTCCACGACCGAGGCCTTTTTTCTTCTGGGTTGTCATGCACGCGCCTCCGCACCGCGTTGATTTAATCGATCGATAAGTTCCTGACCAAACTCAATGTACGCCTTCGATCCGCGCGATCCCGGGTCGTACACGATGCCCGGCTGACCGTAGCTTGGGGCCTCAGCAAGCCGAACGTTTCTTGGAATCACTGCGGTAAACACCTTGTTTCCAAAGTGTTTGATCAGCTGGTCTGAAACCTGCTGAGATAAGGTCATTCGGGGATCAAACATTACCCGCAAAAGACCAATGATCTGAAGATGCGGATTGAGGTTGGCGTGAACGCGCTTAATCGAGTTCACGAGGTCAGAGAGTCCCTCGAGCGCAAAGTACTCGCACTGCATCGGAATGATCACCCCATGCGCCGCACACAGACCGTTCAGCGTCAACAGCGACAGCGAGGGGGGGCAATCCAAGATGACGAAGTCATAGTCATCGGAGACTTCGGCCAACGCATTGGCGAGGCGATGTTCGCGGCCTTCAAGGTCCACAAGCTCAATTTCTGCCCCCGCTAGCTCGCGATTCGCAGCAAGTACATCGTAGTCCCCGGCACCCGCGCGATGTCGCGCCTCTCGCACCGACATCATCCCGAGCAGCACCGGATAGACCGACGCTTTCAGATCCTGTTTGTTGATCCCACTGCCCATCGTTGCGTTGCCCTGGGGGTCTAGGTCCACGAGCAGTACACGCTGACCGAGTCGTGCGAGGGCTGCCGACACATTGACCGCTGTCGTGGTCTTGCCCACCCCGCCCTTCTGATTGGCCACCGCAAAAATACGGGCGGTCATGAAGATCTCCGAATCCAGACCAGGTGCCTGGGCTCACTTAAGCCCGGCACCGTCAACGGAACAACCTCTTCCAAAGAAAGACCCCCAATTTTATTATTCATTGTTAATAGCAAGTGTTCGCTAACTTCTTTTTCTGGGGGCGCTTTTCCTACCATCGCTCCCCATCGAGTGCCCGGCCCCGACAGGTGCTGAGTCAGCCGAATGAACTCAGGTAATGCGGCAAAAGCCCGAGAAGTGATGAGATCGAAGGGGCGATCTACAACCAGATTTCGAACATCTTGGCTGGCCACAGAGACCCTTTTTGACAGCCCTAAACGACCAACCACGTGCCTTAGAAAGGCAACCTTCTTCTGCTGCCGCTCCACCAAAACAAACTCAGATTGTGGCATGACAATCGACCAGACAATTCCCGGAACGCCCATCCCAGAGCCGATATCCGCGACGCGAATCGCGGGATCCGCGCCAAATCGACGGACCAGTTCAGGCCAGACCACTAAGGCATCGAGAAGGTGTCGCTGCACCTGCTCCGGCCCCGATTGAATGGCGGTAAGACTGTGGACCCGGTTCCAGCGATTCAGAAGCGACAGGTACTCGACCAAATCATGGACCTGCCCTTGTGAAAGCGGAAACTCATCGTGTTGCCAGGCATCCGAAAGCGCAGATGCGAGCGTCAAATCGAAATCAACCGCCTCAGACAATTAGGCCGCCTGTTCCCCAGACGCGAGACTTTTACCCGCTCTTAGCCGTTTGATGTGAATCCATAAAAGAGAAATCGCGGCGGGGGTGACCCCGGAGATTCGAGAGGCCTGTCCGAGCGTCTTCGGCATCACCGCCGAAAGCTTCTGGCTGACTTCGATCGACAACCCACGAACCATTCGATAGTCCATATCTTCAGGGATCAGGGCCTCTTCTTGAGCGGCATTGCGGTTCACCTCTTCCTGCTGACGAGAGATATAGCCCGCGTATTTCGCCTGAATCTCGACCTGCTCCTGCGCCTGACGCGAAACGTCCGCAGCCGGCATGAGGGGCTGTTCCCCCTGGTGATCAGTCAGCTGCACCAGGCGTTGATAGGTCACCTCCGGCCGCTTCAGCAGCTCCATCGCGGGAATTTCGCGGTCCAATGGCCCCGTGCCCAATGTCTCAAGCGCCTTCTCAGGAAACCGTTTGGGGCCAACTAAGGCGGCGCGAAGCCTTGCGGTCTCACGGTCGATGGACTCCCGTTTTTCACAGAACGCCTGCCATCTCTGATCATCGACAAGACCGAGCTTACGGCCCGTCTCTGTCAGTCGAATGTCCGCATTGTCTTCCCGAAGGCTTAATCGATACTCCGCCCTGCTCGTGAACATGCGATAAGGTTCCGTAACGCCTCGAGTAACCAGGTCGTCCACCAACACCCCAAGGTAAGCCTGATCGCGTTTTGGAACCCAGGCTTCCTGCCCTTTTACCTTCAGTGCTGCGTTAGCCCCAGCTAAAAGCCCCTGGGCTGCAGCCTCTTCATATCCCGTCGTGCCGTTGATCTGGCCTGCGAAAAACAACCCCGCAATTGCCTTGGTTTCAAGGCTTGCCTGAAGACCCCGCGGGTCAAAGTAATCGTATTCAATGGCGTACCCCGGACGCAGAATATGGGCGTTCTCGAGACCCTTCATCGAATGCACCAGCGCCAGCTGAACATCAAATGGCAAGCTCGTCGAGATGCCATTGGGATAGACCTCGTGCGTCGTCAGCCCTTCGGGCTCCAGATAAATCTGATGGGCATTTCGGTCCGCGAACCGATGGACCTTATCCTCAATAGAAGGGCAGTACCTTGGGCCAACCCCCTCGATCACCCCAGTGAACATGGGCGACCGATCAAGCCCCGCCCGAATAATGTCATGTGTTTTTTCGTTGGTATGCGTCACCCAGCAGGGAATCTGCTCGGGGTGCATGTCCGCATGGCCAAGAAACGAGAACACCGGCACCGGGTCTAGGTCTCCGGGCTGCTGAGCCAACACCGAGAAGTCAATCGTTCGACCGTCAATCCTTGGGGGCGTACCTGTTTTAAGTCTGCCCTGAGGAAGCTTTAGCTCCTTTAACCGAGCCGAAAGCCGAATAGCAGGCGGGTCCCCTGCCCGTCCGCCCGAGTGGTTTTCCAGACCAATGTGAATCTTTCCATCGAGAAAAGTACCGGCCGTCAGCACGACAGTCTCAGACTCAAACACCAGGCCAGTCTGGGTTCTCACGCCGGTCACACGGTCGCCCGAGACCATCAGGTCGTCGACCGCCTGCTGAAACAAAAGAAGATTAGGCTGGTTCTCGAGTCGAGTTCGAATCGCTTTGCGATAAAGAACCCGATCGGCCTGTGCCCTCGTCGCCCGGACCGCCGGACCCTTTGAGCTATTCAGAATTCGAAACTGGATACCCGCCTCGTCTGTGGCCAGGGCCATCGCGCCCCCAAGCGCATCAATCTCTTTGACTAAATGGCCTTTGCCGATACCGCCAATAGAGGGGTTACAGGACATTTGACCGAGTGTTTCCAGGCTGTGCGTTAACAGCAAGGTTTGACAACCCATTCGCGCAGCCGCGAGCGCAGCCTCGGTGCCCGCATGGCCACCGCCCACAACAATCACGTCAAAGTGTTTGGGATAGATCATCAGTGTTTCACGTGAAACATTTCGGCCAGATGCCAGGCCAACCAGGAAAATTAAGGCTTAAAGGCCCGCAATTGTGACGTATTTAATCTCTAAATACTCATCAATCCCGTATTTTGATCCCTCGCGGCCCAACCCGGACTGCTTGACCCCGCCAAATGGAGCAACTTCATTCGAGAAATTGCCCGTATTGACCGACACCATGCCCGCCTCCAGCGCCTCAGCCACACGGAAGATGCGGCCGACGTCTCGAGAGTAAAAATAGGCAGCCAGCCCGAACTCCGTGTTATTCGCTAACGCCACCACCTCCTCTTCCGTCTCAAAACGGAACAAGGGTGCAACAGGGCCAAAGGTTTCCTCGCGAGACACCAACATCTCTGAAGTAACGTCCGCCAAGACAGTCGGCTGATAGAACAACCCGCCTAGGCTGTGAGGTGCGCCCCCGACCAACACCCGAGCACCGCCAGAAACGGCATTCGCGACGTGCAACGCCACCTTTTCAAGCGCAGCAGCCTCAATCAGCGGGCCAACCTGCACCCCGGACTGCGTTCCAGGGCCGACACGTAGCTGGGCCACCTTTGCAGCAAGCTTTTGGGCGAATTCATCGTAAACCGCAGATTGCACATAAAGTCGGTTTGCACAGACACAGGTCTGACCGGCGTTTCGGTACTTTGAAGCCATTGCACCATCGACGGCCGCATCAATGTCCGCATCATCAAAGACGATAAACGGCGCATTACCGCCCAGCTCAAGCGAGAGCTTCTTGATGGTATCGGCCGACTGCCGAAGAAGAATTCGGCCCACCTCGGTCGATCCCGTGAAGGAAAGCTTGCGCACGCGCGGGTCTTCACACAGCACTCGACCAATCTCGGGGGCGGCCTGAGCATCCCCCACCACAACGTTAAACACCCCTGCAGGAATCCCCGCCTTCATCGCAAGATCTGCGAGGGCAAGCGCTGTCATCGGGGTCGCCTCAGCAGGTTTTACAATAACCGTACACCCTGCGGCGAGAGCGGGCGCACACTTTCTGGTAATCATGGCAAGAGGGAAGTTCCAGGGCGTGATGGCCGCGGCAACGCCAATAGGCTCTTTCATCACCAACAGCTTTCGTCCGGGGACAGGCGACGGAATAACGTCGCCGTAAACCCGACGCGCCTCTTCAGCAAGCCACTCCACAAAAGACGCGCCGTAGAGCACCTCGCCCTTCGCCTCGGCCAAGGGCTTTCCCTGCTCAGTTGTCATCAACAAAGCGAGTGCATCGGCATGCTCAAGGATTAACGCGTTCCATGCCTTTAATCGCTGGCTTCGTTCGCGCGACGTCATCGCCCGCCACGCGGGCAACGCCGCCTCTGCGGCCGCCACCGCCGCGAGCGCATCGGCGCGACCCATATTCGCCACCATTGCGACCGTTTCCCCGGTTGCGGGGTTGGTCACAGGAAACTCACGACCCGACTGGGCACTGACCCAGTTGCCATCAATCAACCCTTGTGTAAATCGAAGCACGTCTGTCATGAGTTCTCTCAGCTATTTCATGGTCGGCATCACAAACTCAGCGCCAGCGCGAATTCCCTTGGGCCAGCGCTGCGTGATCGCCTTGTAACGCGTATAGAAACGAACCCCTTCAGGGCCATGCATATGATGGTCCCCAAACAGTGAGTCTTTCCAACCACCGAAAGAATGAAACGCCATCGGCACGGGAATGGGCACATTAATCCCAATCATTCCCACCTGAATACGCGATGCGAATTCACGAGCACTGTCACCATCTCGCGTGAATAACGCAACGCCATTCGCGTAAGCATGGCCATGGATCAATGCCACAGCAGACTCAAAATCCGGAACGCGGACAACACTTAACACCGGACCAAAAATTTCTTCTTTGTAAATCGTCATACTGGGCTGAACATGATCAAACAGGCACGGCCCGATATAAAACCCCTGCTCAGCGCCAGCCACCTTCAGGCCACGACCATCCACCACGAGCTGCGCACCTTCTGATACGCCGGCATCCACATACCCACGCACTTTCTCTAAATGCGCCTGAGTGACTAATGGGCCCATCTCGGCGCCCTTCTGATCCCCAGGAAGCACGCGAATCGCGCTGGCCTTTTCTGCAATCTTCTTAACCAACTGATCGGCGACATTACCAACCGCCACCGCAACGGAGATCGCCATACAACGCTCCCCTGCTGAGCCATAGGCAGCACCAATGAGCGCATCGACCGCCTGATCAAGATCAGCATCGGGCATCACGACCAAATGATTCTTCGCACCTCCTAAGGCCTGCACTCGCTTGCCATGCTGACTGGCGGTGTCGTGAATGTATCGCGCAATCGGCGTGGAACCCACAAAGCTCACAGCGCTCACGGAAGGATGCGTGATTAGCGCATCCACTGACTCCTTATCCCCCTGAACCACATTAAAGACACCGTCCGGCAGACCGCAGGCCTTGAGGCCTTGCGCGACCATCAGCGACGGCGAGGCATCTCGTTCAGAAGGCTTCAACACAAAGGTGTTGCCGCAGGCAATTGCTACGGGATACATCCACATCGGCACCATCACCGGAAAGTTAAATGGCGTAATGCCGACACACACCCCCACAGGCTGACGCATACTCCAGGCATCAATACCGCTTCCAACCTGCTCCGTAAACTCACCCTTCAGTAGATGCGGAATACCACAGGCAAACTCCACTACCTCAAGGCCGCGCTGCACTTCACCACGAGCGTCATCGAGCGTCTTACCATGTTCTGCAGTAATCGCACGTGCAAGGTCATCGGCGTGGCGCTCAACCCATTCTTTAAAGGCAAACATGACTCGGGCGCGCTTGATCGGCGGTGTGGCCGCCCATGACGGCAGGGCCTCCGCCGCGGCGGCGATTGCGCGCTCTGTTTCAGTCTTTGACGACAAGGCAATCTGACGCGCCACCTGACCTGTTGCAGGATTAAAAATAGGTGCTGTTCGACCCGATGTGGACACCAGATGTTGGCCGGTAATCCAGTTACCTAAAACGGATGCTTCTAAAGGATTCAAATACTGCGCAGACTGTTGCATCAGAGCATCTCCAGAGTGCCGTAGGCCATTCGTGCAATCAGAACAACCAACAAGATTAAGAAAAATCGCCGAACAAACTGACTTCCTTTGGTGACCGCCAAATGGGTCCCAACGAAGGCCCCCGCGATATTGGAGGCCGCCATCGCGAAAGCCGCTAACAAGAAAAACTCTCCCGCGGGCAAAAAGAATGCAAGCGCCGCGAGATTCGTCATCAGATTAATGACCTTGCTCGATGCTGACGCATGCAGGAAATCATAACCAAAGAAGCGAACAAAAATAAAAATCAGAAATGCGCCGGTACCAGGCCCGAAAAATCCATCATAAAAGCCCAGAATCGCCCCCGTAAGCAGCCCGGCAATGCGTGCCTTAGTCGGTGAAAAACGAGGATCATGAACCGATCCCAATTCCTTCTTTTTAAACGTCACGATCGCGACCAGCACCAATAACACCAGCACGAGCGGCTGCGCTAACGCCCTCGGAAGCAGGCTCACCGCGGCAGCCCCAAGCCAGCCAAAAATCGCCGCGCCAATGAGCGCAGGCAATAAGGCGTCCCACGACAGCTTGACCGCACGGACATAACGCGTCGCCGCAATAAAGGTCCCAGAGATTGCTGCGATCTTATTTGTTCCAAAAAGACTCGCCGCGCTGCCCTGGGGCACCAATGCAAACAACGCAGGAACCTGTACAAGGCCGCCGCCACCCACAACCGCGTCCACAAAGCCCGCAACAAAAGCAAACGCCGCCAACAGGAAAAGCACCCAGCCGGTTGGGCCGCCTGCTTCCCCCAGGCTCAAAATCTCAGAAATCATGAAACCTCGTCTTGGGTCATCTGACGCAAGGCCTGCGAAGCCTTGCTAGCATGACGCTATGAAACCGTTGATTGTGACATCCGGAGATCCCGCGGGTATCGGCCCAGAAATCGTGCTCAAGGCCGTGCGCCAGTGGCAAGACATGGGTCCGAACCAACGACCGCTGCTGGTCGCCGGCGATCCAGAATGGTTTCAGTCATTATCAGAAGAAATCAAAGTTCCCACCAAAAATATTAGATTTCTGCCTGTTGAATGGAAAAAAGATGCAATAAGTCTAGGTAGAGTGGGAAAAGAAGCTGGACAGGCGGGTTTTGAGTCGATTCGTGCAGCGGTGTCCCTATGCATGAAACAGGAAGCCGGTGGCATCGTCACCGCACCTATTCACAAAGAATCCCTGGCGCTGGCGGATCACCCCTGGCCAGGGCACACCGAGATGCTCGCTGAATTGGCAAGCCCCTCTGCCCCCCCTGCCGTGCGAATGATGTTGGTCAATCCAGACCTGCGAGTCGTGCTCAATAGTGTGCATGTCGCCTTAAAAGACATGATTGACGAGCTCACCACCGAGGGGCTGATTCAGACAATCGCGCTTGCCCACGCCGCCTGCCAACAGCTCGGCGTCTCCAGACCACGGATTGCGGTCGCGGGACTCAACCCTCACGCAGGCGAGTCTGGGCTATTTGGTCGAGAGGAGATCGACATCATCAGTCCCGCAGTGCTTCGGGCCCAGCAATTGGGGCTCTCGGTTACGGGACCGTGGCCGGGCGACACCATTTTTATGCGGGCACGTGGGCACCGCGAGTTTGATGTGGTCATCGCCCAATATCACGACCAAGGATTAATTCCCATCAAATATCTTGGACTTGATCAAGGCGTCAACATAACGCTGGGTCTCCCCTTTATTCGAACAAGTGTCGATCACGGTACTGCCTTCGATCTCGTCGGGAAAAACACCGCGGACCCAAGTTCTCTGTTAGCGGCAATTGCGCTCGCGGATCGGTTTGCCAGCCAAGCGGAACACCCTACTCATCGTCCCACTAACCACTAACGTGACGGTCGAACTTCTCGCCATCTGTGTCGGTCAGGTACGACCCCTCATCATGCGAGATTCTCAAGATGACCGTGTGCTGACCAAAGAACTTTCCGCCATTATCAAGACATCAATTAGCGACATCACCCAGATAACGCCAGCGGACGTGCGATGTAACCCGCTTGGACTTGAAGGAGATGAACAGGCAGATCTCTCCGCTCACGGCGGGCTCGAGCAGGCGGTCTACTGTTATCCCACTGAGCATTACAAGCAATGGCAGGCACAGCTCCCATGGCTGCAGGACCGAGACGCACCACCCTGGGGGATGGCGGGAGAAAACCTATGTCTGCAAGGCATTACCGAAGAACAGGTCTTCATTGGGGATCAAATTCAGATTGGCGAAACGTGTCGCCTCATCGTCACACGACCACGTATTCCGTGTTCAAAATTCAACGCACGCATGCGTTCGAACCAGGCCGTTAAGATCATGGTGCAACAAGGAATGTCGGGCTGGTATTGTCGCGTGCTAAGTCCCGGAAAAATAAAAGCCGGGGATTCCTTTACGGTGATCCCCGGCAGTCGTGACACAACGATTCTGGCGTCGTTTCAGAACCTAAGCCGCAAGGCGCTCCTGTAGACGCGCTTCTAATGCAAGCTTCGTCTGCGCAAGCGCAGGTGGCAGTCCATGATTAAGCTTGTCAAACAATTCCGCATGTAAGGCGAACTCATCCTTCCACGCCTTGGCATCGATCGACGCAATCTTTAAATACTGATCCTCGGTGAACGACAGCCCAGTCCAGTCAAGGTCTTGATAATTCGGTGTCACGCCAAATACATGCTCAAGCCCTTTCGCCTGGCCTTCAATTCGCTGCAGCATCCATTTCAGCACACGCGCGTTTTCACCAAATCCAGGCCAGACAAATCGACCGGTCTCGTCTGTTCTGAACCAGTTCACACAGAAAATCTTCGGAAGGGATGCACCCGACGCTTTCAGCTTTTCTCCCAACGATAACCAGTGGCCAAAATAATCGGCCATGTTGTAGCCACAGAAGGGCAGCATCGCGAACGGATCCCGACGAACCACCCCCTGCTGCCCAGCCGCTGCAGCAGTGGTCTCAGAGCCCATGGTCGCTGCCATGTAGACCCCTTCGGTCCAGTTACGAGCTTCTGTCACAAGCGGCACCGTTGTCGATCGACGACCACCAAAGATAAAAGCATCAATCGGAACACCGGCAGGATCATCCCAGGCAGCATCAATCACCGGATTCTGAGTGGCCGCGACCGTGAACCGTGCGTTAGGATGCGCCGCCTTACGACCTTCTGCCTTGGCCTGCTCCGGTGTCCAGTCTTTTCCTTGCCAGTCGATGCAGTGTGCGGGAGGCGTTTCCGTCATCCCTTCCCACCAGACGTCACCATCATCGGTTAACGCAACATTCGTAAAAATCACGTTTTCCTTAAGGGACGCCATACAGTTGTAGTTTGTCTTCTCGTTCGTTCCGGGGGCAACACCAAAATACCCTGCCTCGGGATTGATGGCGCGTAGACGACCCTGTGCATCAGGCTTAATCCAGGCAATGTCGTCCCCAATCGTCGTGATCTTCCAGCCACCGTTGTCCAGCCCTTTCGGCGGAATCAACATCGCAAAATTGGTCTTGCCACAGGCAGAGGGAAATGCTGCGGCCACGTGATACTTCTTACCCCACGGGGCCTGCACACCGAGAATCAACATGTGTTCAGCGAGCCAGCCAGGCTGTGATGCCTGGGCTGCCTGACGGCCCATGGTGGAAGCGATCCGTAGTGCGAAACATTTCTTACCGAGAAGCGCATTGCCGCCATAACCAGACCCATACGACCAGATCTCTTGCGTCTCAGGAAAATGAACAATGTATTTCGTCGGGTTACAGGGCCATGGCACATCTTTCTCATTCGCGGCCAACGGCTTACCCACTGTGTGAAGACAAGGTACAAAAGCGCCCCGTTCACCCAGAACGTCATAGACCGCGCGACCCATACGTGTCATCAGACGCATATTCACCACAACATAGGGGGAGTCGGACAATTCAACACCGATATGGGCAATCGGTGATCCAAGCGGCCCCATCGAAAACGGAATCACATACATCGTACGTCCAGCCATGCAGCCATCAAACAGACTATCTAATGTCTGGCGCATTTCTTTAGGGTCTATCCAATTGTTCGTCGGACCAGCATCCTCGCGTCGTTCAGAACAAATGTAGGTACGATCTTCGACCCGTGCTACATCGGAGGGATCCGACCAGGCAAGATACGAATTAGGCCGCTTTGCAGGATTTAATTTTTTTAAGGTGCCCGCAGCCACCATTTCCTGACAGAGTCGATCGGACTCTTCCGCAGAGCCGTCACACCAGACCACTCGCGCTGGTTTTGTCTTTTCTGCAACGGACTTGACCCACTGAATCAGACCCTGATGACGAACAAAACTTGGGGGAGAAATCTGCACCATGCGCTTGCTCACTTGAAACTTATTAGAATGGTTGAAGTTTATCACTGCACCCCACCCGCTATGACCTCAACACCACCCTTGGTTTTCCTTAGTTGCGGCGGAACCATTGA
>CAYPCG010000020.1:353-12751 GCA_964409175.1 uncultured Burkholderiaceae bacterium | reverse complement strand
ATTACGAAACGAAAACAAACTGGTGGTTTTCGATAAGGCCTAAGAAATCATTTTCCGATACAGAATCGCCCAAAAATTTCCCCCAGAAGATCATCGGAAGAAAACTCTCCCGTAATCTCTGCCAACGAATGCTGTGCGAGACGAAGCGATTCAGCAAGCAACTCTAACTGAGACTCTCCAAGCGTTGTCACTGCCGCATCCAGCGCCTGCTGGCATTGGCTAAGCGCATGCAAATGCCGTGCTCTGGCTGAAAACACGCCCACAGACGCATCCCCCGACCAGCCAGCGACCTGGAGTAATCGTTGTCTCAACGCCGCAAGGCCATGACCCGTTTTGGCTGACACGGCAATCACCTGAGCCGCCACATCGTCGCCCGACAGGCCCGCATGGCCATCGATGAGATCCGCCTTATTCATCACACGAATGACTTCTCTCGTGGTTGGGGCACGCGAGAGCACCTGCTGTTCTAATGCCTGATCAGTGGCAATTCGACCGCTCGCATCGCTCAGCAGCAATACCGCCTGGGCCTGTTCTATCGCCTGCCAGGTTCGTTCAATTCCAAGACGTTCTACAGGATCATCGGTTACACGAAGACCGGCGGTATCGATGATATGCATCGGCACCCCTTCAATCGCAATCTCTTGCGTGATCCGATCACGAGTCGTTCCCGCAATATCCGACACTAATGCAATATCTTGTTCTGCAAGGGCGTTTAACAGCGATGATTTCCCTACATTGGGTGCGCCGACCAGCACAACCCGCAACCCTTCTCGCAGCACGGCGCCCCGCCCCGCTGCCGCAGAAATTTCTGACAACTGATCGATCAGACGACGAAGCCGATCCGCGACATTTTCTCGCGCAATAAAATCAATATCTTCTTCGGGAAAGTCTAGACAGGCTTCGACCCGCATCTGAAGATCAATCAGACCTTCCCTGAGCGTTGAAATCTTGTTGCTGAACTGCCCTTGTAACGATGCAAGTGCACTACGTGCGGCACGTGCAGACCCCGCATCAATCAAATCCGCAACTGCTTCGGCCTGGGCAAGATCAAGCTTGTCATTCAAGAAAGCCCGCTCAGTAAACTCTCCCGGACGGGCCAGTCGAATCGGTAAATCCTCTGGCTGACGAGTTGATCCTATCGCGAGACAACGCTGCAGAACGAGCCCAAGCACCCCAGGTCCACCATGGCCTTGAAGCTCAAGTACATCTTCTCCAGTGTAGGAGTGGGGTCCCGGAAAAAAAATGGCAAGCCCATCATCAATAGGCTCACCTTGCTCATTTAAGAAACTTAAATGCGTGGCCTGACGCGGCACCAAGACTCGTGCGCACAGTGCCTGCATGACGACCCGCACTGCGGGTCCCGATACCCTTACAACACCGATTGCACCTCGGCCGGGCGCTGTTGCCATCGCAACAATCGTATCCATGCCGGGGAGAACCGTTAGATCATTATGGTGGGCTACCGATGTGCTGCAGTGGCTTTTTCAATCTGCTTCATGACATACCACTGCTGGGCAATCGACAACACGTTGTTCACCAACCAGTAAAGCACTAGTCCGGCTGGGAAGAAGAAAAAGAACACCGAAAAAACAATTGGCATCGCCATCATGACCTTCGCCTGAATCGGATCCGGGGGAGGAGGATTCAACTTGGTCTGAATAAACATCGTAATTGCCATCACGATGGGCAGAATGTAATAAGGATCTGGCGTTGAAAGATCCGTGATCCAGCCCAACCAGGGCGCATTGCGCATTTCGACGCTGGCCAATAACACCCAGTACAACGCAATAAATACTGGAATCTGAATCAAAATTGGCAGACAGCCCCCCAGGGGATTGATCTTCTCTGTTTTATAGAGCTCCATCATCGCCTGATTAAGCTTTGCCTTGTCATTCGCGTAGACCTCGCGAAGCTTCATCAGCCTTGGCGTAACGGCCTTCATTTTCGCCATTGACTTGTAGCTCGCGGCGGACAACGGATAGAAGATCAGTTTGATCACAATCGTCAATAGAACAATTGCCCAGCCCCAGTTGGCCACCACGTCATAGAGCTTTTCCAGCAGCCAATAAATGGGCTTTGCTAAAAACGTCAACCAGCCGTAATCCACCACCAGATCCAACCCCGGCGCCAATTTTTCAAGCGTGTCTTGAATCTGTGGGCCAGCAAACAAAATAGCCTCATGGGTTTGTTGCGCCCCTGGGGCCACTACCGGAAGCGCCTGAATCATCCCAACGCTGTAAAGATTGTTCTCAATTCGACGAGTGTAAAACTCTCGCGGCGCTTCATTTTTAGGAACCCAAGCACTTACAAAATAGTGTTGAACAATCCCAAGCCAGCCATCGCTTGCACTCTTGACGTGACTTGCTTTGTTCTTCTCGATATCACTGAAGTCGATTTTTTGGAACTTACCCTCGTTGGTATAGACGGCCGGACCAATAAATGTCTGATAGAACTGGCTCTCTCCGGGGGGGCGGTTACCATCGCGCATCAGCTGCAGATAGACCATTGGGTTCACCGGGTCAGCGCCAGTATTCTGAACCGTATGGGCTACTCGAATGACAAATCCTGTTTCATCAATCGAATATGTTTTAGTGAGTTTGACACCGCCAGCTTCTGCAACAACAGCAAGGTGACGATCGGGATCAAGCCCTTCGCGAAGCGGTGCTTTTTTAAAGAGTGTCGTATGGTTGGGATACGCAATCTGCTGTGACGAGCTGCCAACAAGTCCAGACTGCGCCTCATAACGCCGCTGGCTATTCTGATCAAACAAAACAACGCGATTGCCCTCATAGGCATCCGACGCCTGATTTAAAAGCACCGCTTTCACAATTTTCCCGCCGAGGGAATCAATTTCTAATATGAGCTCTTTGTTCTTGAGAAGAAATTTCTCGCCTGATACGGACGCTGTTGTCCCAGCAACAGGTGCCGCGGGAGATGACGGGGTGGGCACCGCTGCTTTTGTTGCAGACGTTACCGCTGCCACAGGCGGCCCATCTTTCGGCAACGGTACCGCCGCGTTGCTTCCCACCGCTGGCGCTGCGCCGTTTGGCGATGCCGTCGTCGCCGGCTGTGTCTTCGGCGTCTGTGGACCAAACATCGATCCTTGGCCCGTGTGACGCATGTAGGCGTCCCAAAGCATGAGCAAAGAGATCGAGAAAACAACCCACAAAATGGCACGACGAGTATCCATAAGACCTAATCCGAAGAAGAAAAAGATTGAGACGACGCTTGGGATGACCGACTATCCAGAACCTCTGGTACTGGGTCAAGCCCTCCTTGACACCACGGGTGACAACGACCAAGTCGTTTAGCAGTCAGCCATCCGCCCGAAAACAGACCATGACGATCAATCGCTTCAATCGCATAATCTGAACAATGAGGTAAAAAACGACAACGGGGACCAATAATGGGACGTATTGTCCATTGGTAAAGACGGACCAGCCCGATTCCAACATAAGCACCAAGTTTCAAGGCGATACCAAAAGAAGAGTGCTGTGTCATACAACCGCTCTTTCGTTCAGCAATGTCAATCCTTTTTGAAACATGAGTGTCAAGGCTAATCGTGCCTCTTGTTTGCCGCGCCCATGCCAATCGGGCATCGGAAAAGCGGCGTTTGCCCGAACCACAAAGGCGATCTTAGGGGAGTCATCCGTTTTTAAGGTACGAAGCAATTCTCGAGACCAGCGCTTAATCTGATTTCTTTGGACCGCCCGACGGATCAGTTTTTTGGGCAAGACGAAACCCAGGCGATCGACTTCATCTGAAGAAATTGTATAGACCGAAAACCCACCGGAACGCGACAACGGTCGCGTCATCAGCGCCTGCCTAAACGCCTCCGGTGTCTGCAAGCGACCAATTCGCTTGCCCATCTCAAGACACCCGACAAACCCTGATGCTTAGACAGCCAGGCGTTTACGACCCTTTGCACGACGGGCCCGGATCACTGCACGGCCGCTACGCGTTTTCATTCGGACCAGAAAGCCGTGCGTCCGCTTGCGGCGAACCACTGAGGGCTGAAAAGTACGTTTCATGATTGCATTCCTAACTCAATAAAAAATTTCCAAAGGAACCCGACAGTATACGGTTTTTCTTGGCCATCTGGGCTTCTCAGGGCAAACCAGGCCTGTGGATAACTCAGGTTCTCAGTTAAAATCCAGCCCATGGAATCCTTGTGGCAAGACTGTCTTTTGCATTTTGAGCGTGAGCTCCCAAACCAGCAGTTTCAGACGTGGTTTAAGCCTCTGGAACTACTCCGGATCGACCACATGGACCGCAGTTGCCGGGTTGTTTTGGGGGCCCCGACTCGATTCAAACAGAACTGGGCAAAAAACCAATTTTTCACCCCTCTCAGTGCCTGGTGGTCGCAGACATTAGGGACACCTGTGGAACTTGAAATCGAAGTATTTCAAGGACAGGACGTTGAATCCGTTTCAGCCGACTCAAAACCTGTACGGACAAATAATGGTGCCAATCATCAGGATGAATTAAGTTCAACGCCACCGATCGAAGAAACGACCAGCGTGGCAATCGATATAAGCCGGCAACAACAAAGCCGCCTTACTTCCACCTGGACCTTCGAGACTTTTGTCCCAGGAAAGGCGAATCAACTCGCTCGCGCCGCGGCGTTACAAGTGGCAGACAATCCAGGACGTGGTTACAACCCGCTTTTCCTTTATGGTGGTGTTGGTCTCGGTAAGAGTCACCTTATCCACGCGGTTGGCAATAGTCTCTTAGCCAGAAACCAGAACGCTCGTGTTCGATACATCCATGCTGAAGCCTATGTCAGCGATGTGGTCAAGGCATACCAGCGGAAATCGTTTGATGAATTTAAACGGTACTACCATTCGCTAGACCTTTTGCTGATCGACGACATTCAGTTTTTTGCAGGCAAACAACGAACGCAAGAAGAGTTTTTTTATGCGTTTGAAGCACTCATTGCAGCACAAAAACAAATCATTATTACGAGCGATACCTATCCCACAGAACTCGGCGAGATTAACCCTCGTCTCGTCACACGGTTCGCTTCGGGGCTCACTGTTGCCATCGAGCCGCCGGAATTAGAAATGCGTGTTGCAATTCTGATGAAAAAGGCTGAGCAGGAACGTTTTGCCCTGGGGGAAGAAGAAGCGTTTTTCATTGCTAAGCAGCTTCGCTCTAACGTTCGTGAACTAGAGGGGGCTCTGAAAAAAATCATCGCCTACTGTGATTTTCACAATACAACCGCAAACTTAGAAACCGTCAAAGAAGCACTTCGAGATCTTCTATCCATTCAGAAAACCCTGATCTCAGTAGAAAACATTCAGAAGTCAGTGGCAGACTTCTACAACATCAAAGTGGCCGACATGTACAGCAAACGCCGGCCCGCGAATATTGCAATGCCAAGGCAAATTGCCATGTATCTTGCAAAAGAATTAACCCAAAAAAGTTTCCCTGAAATCGGTGACCTATTTGGCGGCCGAGATCACACCACGGTCCTTCATGCAGTGAAAAAAATATCAGAACAACGTAACCGGAACGCAGAATTAAATCACCAGCTTCATATTCTTGAACAACAACTGAAGGGATAAGCTGTGGATAAGTCATTACAGATCATGCATAACTTTGCCAAACCTCGCTTCGCTTTCGAAATTCTTAACAGGCCCAGGCGCAACCAAAATACTTATTCACAATCTTGTCAGCATCGCTCGCACTAGATCGCACCGCATCGTAAAGACCTTATCCACAAATATTGCCGCGCTTAACTACGACTACTAATTTGAAACTATAGACATCATGATACTAATCAAAGCACAACGGGATGCCTTACTAAAACCACTTCAGACGGTTACTGGTATCGTCGAAAGACGGCATACACTTCCGATTTTGTCCAACGTCCTTATCAACAAGTCTGCAGCCCATGTTTCGTTTTGCTCCACCGATATTGAAATGCAAATACAAACCCACGCTGAAATGGGTTTGGGTTCCGATCATTGTTCAACTACCGTTGCTGCTCGAAAACTCCTTGATATCCTTCGTGCGTTACCAGAACAACAAGAAATTACGATGTCATATGCCAATAAAAAATTGGTGTTAGCACAAGGAAAATCAAAATTTACGTTACAAACCTTAGCAGCTGAGGAATTTCCAACTGTTGCCCAAGCTGACCAATATCCCGCGAAAGTTGGCTTAAACCAAAAATCGTTGAAACACTTATTGCACCTAGTGCATTTTGCAATGGCCCAGCAAGACATTCGCTATTACCTGAACGGCCTTTTACTAGTCATCGATAAAGATAGTCTGAAAGCGGTTGCAACTGACGGTCATCGTTTAGCCTTTGCAGCGGTAAAAGCCTCAGATGACGGCGTTACTATCGATCTCAAAGGGGACCGTCAAGAGGTCATCATTCCGAGAAAAGCAGTTTTGGAGCTTCAACGACTTCTTAATGATTCTGATGAACCTGTCACGATCGAATTCGCCAGTAACCAAGCGCGTTTTGGATTTGACCAGATTGAACTGCTATCTAAGCTGATCGAGGGTAAGTTTCCTGACTATCAGCGGGTCATTCCATCTGGCCATACGAAGCACTTTACGATTGACCGTGATGTTTTTCTGGGTGCTCTGCAACGAGCTGCTATTTTGACGACTGATAAATTCAAAGGTGTCCGGTTAACGTTAGCGTCTGGATGCCTCAGGGTATCATCGACGAACGCGGAACAAGAGGAAGCGTCTGAAGAACTCGAAGTACCCTATCAAGGAGATTCTGTTGATATTGGCTTCAATGTCCAATACTTACTTGATGTTCTTTCAAATTTGAAAAACAAAACAGTTCAAATTGCCTTACAAGACCCGAATGCAAGTGCATTGTTAACCACCCCAGAGGACCCTGAATTTAAATATGTTGTGATGCCGATGCGCATCTAATTTGATTTACCCAACCCTTTTCTCGACGCGAAAACTGATAAAGCAAACATTACGATGACACAAGAAGAAATCCAGGATCAGACACAAGGCTATGGCGCATCTTCAATCAAGATGCTTAAAGGGCTTGAAGCGGTTCGAAAGCGTCCTGGTATGTACATCGGCGATACGCACGACGGTACTGGTCTTCATCACATGGTTTTCGAGGTTGTCGATAACGCGATCGACGAGGCATTAGCTGGACACTGTGATGACATTGTTGTGACGATTCATACCGACAATTCAATTTCAGTAACAGACAATGGACGCGGCATTCCTACCGATATTCATAAAGATGATGAATTTGGTCGCTCAGCTGCTGAAATCGTCATGACAGAACTTCATGCGGGCGGTAAATTTGACCAAAATAGTTATAAGGTTTCGGGTGGACTACACGGTGTCGGTGTTTCAGTAGTCAACGCGTTATCTGATTGGTTAAGGCTCACTATCCGCCGCGATGGTAAAACCCATGCAATGGAATTCCGTGCTGGCGAGCGTGTTGCACCGCTCGCGGTAGTCGGGCCGACAGACCGTCGAGGAACTGAGGTACATTTTTTGGCCAGTACAGAGATCTTTGGCCAGGTCAATTTTCACTTCGATATTCTTGCCAAACGCCTTCGTGAACTAAGCTTTCTTAATAACGGCGTAAAGATCAAATTAGTTGATCAACGTGAGGGAAAGGAAGAAAACTTTGCTTTCTCTGGCGGCGTGTTAGGTTTTGTTCAATACATCAATCGTTCAAAAAACACCTTACATCCGACACCGTTTTACGTTTCCGGAGAAAAAGACAATGTGTCTGTCGAGGCATCACTTCAATGGAACGACAGTTACAACGAGAGTGTGTTGTGCTTTACTAATAATATTCCACAACGAGATGGTGGTACTCATTTGACCGGTTTGCGCGCTGCGATGACACGCGTGCTTAATAAATATATTGCCGAATCCGACTTAGCAAAAAAAGCAAAGGTCGATACAAGCGGTGACGACATGAGGGAGGGCCTTACCTGCGTCTTATCAGTAAAGGTCCCAGAGCCAAAATTTTCCTCACAGACCAAAGACAAGTTGGTCTCCAGCGAAGTACGTCAGCCTGTCGAAGATGTTGTAGGAAAAGCATTAGAAGAGTTTTTACTTGAACATCCAAATGAAGCAAAAATTATTTGCGGCAAAATTGTTGAAGCGGCGCGCGCTCGTGAGGCAGCAAGGAAAGCACGCGAACTAACTCGTCGTAAAGGCGTGCTCGATTCTTTCGGACTATCAGGGAAGCTTGCAGACTGTCAGGAACGAGATCCTGCTAAAGCAGAGCTTTACCTGGTCGAGGGTGATTCTGCTGGTGGGTCGGCAAAACAAGGACGTGATCGTAAGTTTCAAGCCATTTTGCCGCTCAAAGGGAAAATCTTAAACGTCGAAAAAGCACGATTCGATAAGCTAATTGCGTCCCAAGAAATCGTCACCCTGATTCAAACGCTTGGAACCGGGATTGGTAAAGAAGATTACAACCCAGAAAAACTCCGGTACCACCGCATTATTATTATGACCGATGCGGATGTGGATGGCTCACACATTCGTACACTATTGCTGACGTTTTTCTATCGACAGATGCCAGAGCTTATCGAACGTGGCTATGTCTATATTGCCCAGCCACCTTTATATAAAGTTAAACACGGGAAAGAAGAGCGTTACATTAAAGACGATAGTGATATGCAAGATTATCTGCTATCACTCGCGCTTCAAGATGCGCAGATTCAGAGTGCCCAAGGCGCACTGGATCGTCCCTTGGCAGAGTTGGCGAAAATGTATATCAGCGCCACAAACGTTATTTCTCGTTTATCAAAGATTATTGATGAACAAGCGCTTCGCGCATTACTGGATGGCCTAGTCTTAGATTTCAGTTCAAACGATGCAGCGGTCACCACCGCTGAGCAACTTCAATCGCGTATGAACCAGGAGCAGTTGATCCACTCGGCAACGCAAGATCAATTAGTTCGGGTGTTTGCTGAGTTTAATAGTCAGAACGAACGTTGGCGCTTAAAGATCGAGCGTCCCCATCACGGAAACGTTCGGTTATCGACGCTCGATGCCGACTTCTTGCTTTCAGAGGATTACAAGCAACTCGTCGAGGCGGGTCTGGTGTTAAAGACCGCCGTTCCTTCGGGATCAACCGTTTCAAGAGGTCGGGGGGAGCAAGTACGAACAGCACAGGTGCGTGATTTCGCAGAAGCAATGCGCTGGCTCTTATCAGAGGCAGAACGTGGGCTATCGAAGCAGCGTTACAAAGGTCTCGGTGAGATGAACCCTGAGCAGTTATGGGAAACCACCATGAATGTTGCGTCTCGTACGTTACTACAAGTGAAAATCGAAGACGCAATTGCTGCTGATGGAATTTTCACAACCCTGATGGGGGAAGAAGTTGAGCCACGACGACAATTCATTGAAGAAAATGCATTACGTGTGGCAAACCTTGATGTCTAATCTGATTTGTTGGTTTTATGCCAGTTGATCTGTCAGATCAACTGGTCGTAGCCCTGTCCTCTCGGGCGTTGTTTGATTTCGAGGAGGAAAATCGGGTTTTTGAGCAGACGGATGATCGCGCTTATATGTCGTTACAAAGTGCGCGCATGCAGGTGCCTGCGGCGCCCGGCG
The DNA here is from genome assembly GCA_964409175.1 of uncultured Burkholderiaceae bacterium. Taxonomy (GTDB): domain Bacteria; phylum Pseudomonadota; class Gammaproteobacteria; order Burkholderiales; family Burkholderiaceae_A; genus Lacustribacter. The sequence goes on along the minus strand of CAYPCG010000020.1, from coordinate 3,175 downwards.
TTGCCTTTCCTTTGGTTCGAAAACTACTCGCGTTCAATACGCCTGCCCAACAACGGGTCGAAATCGTGGTGCTATCGCGTAACGATCCGGTATCAGGATTGCGGGTCTATCACTCGGCGCAGGCCCACGCCCTTCCGATCCAACGGGGTGTATTTACGCGGGGCCGCTCCCCTTATCGATATCTGAAGTCGCTACAGGCCCATCTTTTTTTGTCGGCCAATGCGTCCGATGTTGAACAGGCGTTGTTGTCGGGATACCCAGCGGCACACGTTTACCCACACTCTGCAAAAACGGCAGAGAACTTCCCCAATGAACTAAGAATTGCTTTTGATGGTGATGCCGTACTGTTTAGTGACGAAGCAGAACAGGTCTACCAGTCACAGGGGCTTGATGCCTTTGTTGCCCACGAGATTCAGCGCGCGAAAACACCACTTCCACCGGGGCCATTTAAACCCTTACTTGCTGCCCTGCATCGACTTCAACAAGACACCCGAGACAATTCAACGATGCGGTTACGGATGGCGTTGGTGACTGCACGGTCTGCACCGGCGCACGAACGTGCTGTCCGAACGCTCATGGATTGGAATATTGAGATTGATGAGGCGATGTTTCTCGGGGGGTTGGATAAGGGGGATTTCTTAAAAGAATTTGAACCGGATTTCTTTTTTGATGATCAGACTCGTCATTGTGAATCCGGTGCGCAGGCGGGTCCGACAGGTCATGTGCGATCAGGCGTCACAAACCGTCGTACGGAAGACCCAGTTTAGTCTGACGTTTTTTTGGCTTTTTTAGCAGCAGAGGATTTGGTCGCTTTTTTCCCGGCGGCTTTTGGTGCGCGGGCCTCAAATTCAAACCCAATCTTTCCTTCTGGCGTTTTGACCAGGTAGGCCTTGAATTTACGGCGCGTTTTTGCTGAGACAAATCCATCTAAAAGATCTGTCTTACCTGTCGAAAGCAGTTTCTGTACCTGATCGCTAGAAATGGTCTGTTGCAGGATCATCATCCCAGTTCGGAAGTCACACGATTTCTCGGGCCCTACGCTCTTCTCACAGACATACGAATTTCCGTGAACAAACACGTTACTTGAACACTTGGGACAGGATCCTAGGCTGGTCTGCCCAGAAAAATCGACCGGTTCATCGTTCTCATCATCGGTGCTGTTACCAAAATCAAACTCAAGCTTATGTTCGGGTGTGATCTTGAGGCTTGCAACAAACGGACGGCCTAGTTTGCTGCGAAAACCGTCCACAGGCCCAAAAACTCTGTCGTTGAGTAAGGCTTCTACTTCCGCAAGCTCAAATGCGCGGCCCCCGGGTATTTTTGAAATCGAAAAATCACAGCGCTGGCAGGCAAATCGACGATAGTTTTCTTTGACCGTTCCGCCACATTTCGGACAGGCGGTCTTGAGGGTTGCATAGTCGCCAGGGATCGTGTCGTTCGTGTAATTCTTTGCCTGCGCCACAATGTGTTCCGTCATTGTGGCGATTTCCTTCATAAAGGCATCGCGTGACAGCCTTCCTTCTTCGATGCTTTTGAGCTTGTATTCCCATTCACCGGTAAGCTCGGGGCGAGATAGCTCTTTGACATCAAGCCCTCGAAGTAATGTCATTAGCTGAAAGGCCTTTGCTGTGGGCAGCAGTTCCCGTCCGTCACGAATCAGGTATTTTTCGGCAAGTAGGCCTTCAATAATGGCGGCACGAGTGGCAGGTGTGCCCAGCCCTTTTCCGGCCATCGCTTCGCGAAGATCCTCATCATCGACAAGCTTACCGGCACCTTCCATCGCGGAAAGAAGCGTTGCTTCCGTATATCGTGCGGGCGGTTTGGTCTTTAAGGATTCGATCTCGATGGGATCCGCTTTTGGCTTCTCGTTTGTTTCAACGGGAACTAGGGTGGCGTCCTCTCCGGCGCTTTCCCGACCGTAGACGGTCATCCAGCCTGGATTTACCAGGATCTTTCCCTCTGTCTTGAAGGCGTGATCCTTAATGGTGCTGATCCGTGTCGTGACCAGAAATTCGGCGGCGGGGTAAAACACCGCCAGGAATCGCCGAACGACAAGTTCAAAAATTTTCTGCTCGGGCTCCGAGAGACTCTTGGGAAGCACTCCCGTGGGAATGATGGCGAAGTGATCAGAGACTTTGCTGTTATCAAATACGCGTTTATTCGGACGGACCCACTTATTTTTTAGAATTTCTCTGGCCAGTGTCGAGAAGCTAGCCGCTTCTCCAAGTGCCTCGATGGTGGTCTGCACCGTCGGCAGATAGTCTTCTGGCAGCGCTTTGGAATCGGTTCGAGGGTAGGTAAGCACCTTATGTTTTTCGTAAAGTGCCTGTGCAAGACCAAGTGTATTGCGTGCCGAGAATCCAAAACGAGCATTAGCCTCTCGTTGAAGGCTGGTGAGATCAAACAGTGCAGGCGCAATCTGTGATGACGGTTTGCTTTCTTCGCTAACCGTGGCGCACTCGTTAAGACAGGCCTTACGAATGGCTTCGGCGCTCGGCTTTTCCCAGAGCCGATCGGCTTTTTGTTCGGGATCCGTCTCATTCTTTTTGAACGATGGCGCAAACCACTTTCCTTGATAAGTCCCTGCCTTGGCGGTGAACGTGGCATGGATTTCGAAATAGTCACGCGAAACAAATTTCCGGATCTTTTCTTCTCGTTCCACCACCACGGCCAACGTTGGGGTCTGGACCCGACCGACGGTGGTGAGAAAGAAACCACCCTCTTTGGAGTTGAAGGCGGTCATGGCGCGGGTGCCGTTGATGCCAACGAGCCAGTCTGCTTCGGATCGGCATCGGGCGGCATCCGCCAGCGGTGTCATGGCC
>CAYPCG010000020.1:0-343 GCA_964409175.1 uncultured Burkholderiaceae bacterium | reverse complement strand
GTTCGAAGATGGGTAAACGCATCCCGAATCGCTGACGGAGTCATCGACTGAAGCCAGAGTCGTTCAACGGGCTGTTTAGCCTTGGTGTGCTGAACGATGTAGCGAAAAATGAGCTCCCCTTCGCGACCCGCGTCACAGGCGTTGATGAGCCGGCTCACTTCTTTGTTTTTGACGAGCTTGGCTAGGGTCTTGAGTTTGGTCTCGCTTTTGGCAATCGGCTGCAGGTCAAAATGCGGTGGGATAACCGGAAGATTGGCGAAAGACCATTTGCCCCTTTTGACGTCATATTTCTCAGGCGCAATGATCTCGAGCAGATGACCCACGGCCGAGGCCACGATCATGT
>CAYPCG010000019.1:0-26276 GCA_964409175.1 uncultured Burkholderiaceae bacterium | reverse complement strand
CGTGCGGTACAGATGTCCTGGCAGCCGAGCAGGCTTGCCATGTCGGGCGACGCATCCCCGTGGCTGCAGATGTTTATGAATGCACGCCGCTGGGTCAAGTCCGCTTAGACGAATTCAACAAATCTTTACGGAGTTCTAGTCGCATGCTGTCGACCGCAAATATCACCATTCAGTTTGGTGCGAAGCCACTTTTCGAGAATGTCTCGGTAAAGTTCAGTGACGGTAATCGCTATGGCCTGATCGGTGCCAATGGCTGTGGCAAGTCCACCTTCATGAAGATCTTGGGGGGCGATCTAGAGCCCTCTGGCGGTAATGTCATGAAGGATCAGCATGTCCGTCTGGGAAAGCTGCGTCAGGATCAGTTTGCCTATGAGGACGTCCGTGTACTTGATGTGGTCATGATGGGGCATGAGGAGATGTGGGCCGCGATGACCGAGCGTGATGCGATCTATGCCAATCCGGACGCCACTGAAGATGACTACATGCGTGCGGCTGATCTCGAGGCCAAATTTGCCGAATACGATGGCTACACCGCAGAGGCCCGGGCGGGCGAGCTGCTCTTGGGCGTCGGCATTCCGATCGAGCAGCACAATGGTCCCATGCGGGAGGTGGCACCAGGCTGGAAGCTGAGGGTTTTGTTGGCGCAGGCACTCTTTTCAGATCCTGACGTGTTGCTCTTAGACGAGCCCACCAACAACTTGGATATTCACTCGATTCAGTGGCTCGAAGACACCCTGAATGAGCGTAACAGTACGATGATCATCATCTCGCACGATCGACATTTCTTAAATTCAGTCTGCACCCACATGGCGGACTTGGACTACGGCGAGATCCGGATCTATCCGGGTAACTACGATGACTTCATGTTAGCGGCGTCAGAGGCGCGAGCCCGCCTGATGGCCGCCAACGCCAAGAGCAAAGAGCGCGTCTCTGAGCTTCAGGAGTTTGTCCGTCGATTTGCAGCAAACAAGTCAAAGGCCAAACAGGCGACATCCCGTCGTAAGTTGATCGAAAAGATCCAGGGCGATGCCGTCGAGGTTCGTCCATCGTCCCGTCAGAATCCATACATTCGCTTTGAGCAGTCGAAGCAGCTCTACCGCCAAGCCGTCCATGTGCAAAGCATCAGCAAATCTTTTGATGGACTAGATCACCCTGTGATCAATCGATTCTCGTTGATGGTCGAGGCCGGAGAGAAGATTGCGATTGTCGGGGCAAATGGCGCTGGTAAATCGACGCTCTTGCGGTGTATTGCCGGTGTCGAGGTCAGTGGGCTAGGGCCTGATAGTGGCGAGAACAAGTGGGCGGAAAACGCCAATATTGGCTATATGCCCCAGGACGTGTATGCTGATTTTGAGAAGGATGTCACCCTGACCGACTGGATTGGTCAATACACCCAGGAGGGAGACGACGATCAGGCGGTCCGATCGATCCTGGGTCGACTGCTCTTTTCTGGGGATGATGTGTCTAAGCCTGTTCGAGTGCTCTCGGGGGGTGAGAAACACCGGATGACATTCGGCCGCCTGATGCTGGGTCGACATAACGTCCTCATGCTTGATGAGCCGACCAATCACCTGGATATGGAGTCGATTGAGTCGTTGCAGCTCGCGCTCGAGAAATTTGAAGGAACATTGTTCGTGGTTTCTCACGATCGAGAGTTCGTGAATGCAGTGGCCAACCGTATTCTGGAAGTTCGTGGTGATGGAACAGTGACTGACTTTAAAGGGTCGTATGACGAATACCTAACCAGTCAAGGCCTGAATACCTAACAACAAGGAGAAGAAATGCGTGTTTCAAATTGGATGAAGGGTCTGCTATTCGTGAGCGTACTCACGGTTGCCAATGCGGCAGGCGCGCAGCAGGTGCTGCGGGTCACAACGATCCCCGAGGAAGCGGCCTCGGAGCAGATTCGTAAGTTTGCGCCTATGACGCGTTATCTGGAGAAGTCTTTGGGCATGAAGGTTGAATTCACCCCAGTGACGGACTATCCTGCCGCCGTCGAGGCGCTCGTTAACAAACAGGTGGATCTCGTCTGGTTCGGTGGGTTTACCTACGTTCAGGCACAGATTCGTTCGGGTGGAAAGGTCGTCCCGATCGCACAGCGTGAAGAAGATACCAAGTTTCGGTCGGTCTTCATCACCCAGAAGTCTTCTGGCATTACCAAGCTCTCTGATCTGAAGGGTAAGCAGGTGAGTTTTGGGTCGCAGTCGAGTACGTCTGGGCACCTGATGCCGAGGACTTTTTTGCTAGAGGCCGGGCTTGATCCCGAAAAAGATTTCAAGCGGATTGCTTATTCGGGGGCGCACGATGCGACGATCGCCTCGGTGGTGAGTGGTCGAGTAGATGCTGCAGCACTAGACACTACGGTCTGGACGAAGTTTGTGAATGAGAACAAGGTGGACACAAGCAAAGTAGATGTTTTCTACACCACACCGCCGTACTTCAATTACAACTGGTCGGTGCATGCGGATATGCCGATCGCCCTGCGTGACAGGATTACCAAGGCCTTACTCGCGCTGTCGCCAGACACGGCCGAGGGCAAGGAGATTCTTGGGCTTGCCCGAGCAACACGTTACCTGCCGACTAAGCCCGACAACTACAAGGGGCTGGAGCGCGCGGGCCGCAGCGCCGGCTTGATTAAATAACTTCTGTGGAAACTCTCGCTCAGGGGCTATCGGTAAGGCTCGATGGGGTGACCGCACGTCATCCCGCATCAGGTGAGGGTGCACCGCCCGCCATTGCGCAACTGTCGCTATCGATTTCCCCGGGTGAGCAGGTCGCGGTGATCGGCCCCTCTGGCGCGGGGAAGACGACCTTTTTGGCCCTCATCGGGGCGGCATTGCAGCCAGTGTCAGGGAGTGTTTTTCTTGATGAACAATCGATCTGGCAGTGTTCGAGTGCGGCGCTCCGACGCGCACGATCGACGCTGTTCTATGCGCCTCAGACGCCCCCGTTGCCGCCTCGGCAGCGAGTCGTGACGGCGCTATTGGCCGCCCGACTTCCTACCCAGAGTCTTCTGCAGAGCCTGTCGCAGTTGGTCTACCCCCGAGGGGTCGATCAGGCCATTGAGGCACTCGCCCAGTTTGATCTCGCGGACAAAATCTGGGAGCGTGTTGATCGTCTATCAGGTGGCGAGCGTCAACGCGTCGGGCTTGCACGCGCGTTGCTCTCTCCCGCAAAACTCTGGCTGATCGATGAACCCTTGTCGGCACTAGATCCTGCTCGCTCGCAACAGGCGATTTCAACACTGACACGGGTTGCCCGGGCCCGAGGGGTGACCTTGATTGTTAGTCTGCACCAGGTGGGCGTTGCTACAAGCGCCTTTCCTCGGGTAATTGGTCTGCGACATGGGCGTTGTGAGTTTGATCTCCCCGGGGTCCAGGTAACGCAGGATCGCCTGGCGCAGCTCTACGCACAAAAGGAGCACGAGCTCACTGGTGCGCCGATCATCGACGATCTCGCACCAGCGCCGTCAGCCCCTAAGATCGTGCACTGCCGATAGTCATGGCTGCATTGTCGATGTCGTCACATCCTCGCGATCCTGCCTGGACAGGTCGCGTTTTCTGGACGCTAGCGGCACTGGTGATACTTTTCCCTGCGCTCGTCGCGACAGAGTTTCGGCCTTGGGTTTTCTTTGAGCCCGATAACCTTCGCGTGAGCGCAAGGTTTCTGGCTGATTTCTTTCCACCGCAGCTTGCGCCGGATTTTCTGCAGCTTGTTGCGAAAGAGGCGTGGCGAACAGTGGCCATTGCGACCGCGGGCCTTGCACTGGCGCTTGTCTTGGCGATCCCTTTGACACTGTTGTCGACGAGCGCACTTTCGGTCTCGTCATTGTCGGGGCGAATGCATCCGGTCTCGTTTGTCTTTCGGCAGGCGGTTCGCTGGCTACTGATTGTGTTGCGAAGTGTTCCTGAGCTCATCTGGGCGTTGGTCTTTGTCCGCGTGGTCGGGCTTGGCCCTGCGGCAGGGGTCTTAGCCATCGGTCTCACGTATGCGGGAATGCTGGGTAAGGTCTATGGAGAAATCCTGGAGAGTGGTGATAGTCATGCAACCAGCACGCTGCTTCGGCTGGGTTCGGGAAGGCTGTCAGCCTTCTTCTACGGGCTGCTGCCACAGAATGCAACGGAGCTCACCAGTTACACCGTTTACCGGTGGGAGTGTGCCATTCGATCGTCGGCCGTGCTGGGTTTTGTCGGTGCCGGAGGGCTCGGTCAGCAGATGGACAACTCCATGAAGATGTTTAATGGCGGCGAGGTGGCCACCATGCTGATCGTGTTCATGATCCTGGTGGGATTTGCGGACCTGCTCAGCGGATGGCTCAGAAGGATCCTGCAATAATGCACCGAGATCGCCCGAATCCCTGGCTGAGATGGGACTGTTCCGTCTGCTGGGTCACCATGGGACTTCTATTGCTAACGGTGGCGAGCTTCTGGTCATTGGATCTGCAGCTATCGCGAATCTTTTCGATCGATAGCCTCGCTCGTATGGGTCGGTTTATTGGGGAACTGCTGCAACCAAATTGGGATGCTGCTTTCCTTGCGAAGCTGGCAAAGGCATCACTAGAGACCCTTGCGATGTCTGCCGTGGGGACCTTGATCGCAGTGATCGGGGGGTTGATGCTTGCCATTCCAGCGGGTGCGCGTGGTGCTTCCGTTGGCGTCAGAGCGATGCGAAGTCTCACACGTCTGATTCTGAACGCACTGCGCTCGATTCCCGAACTGGTCTGGGCAGCCTTGTTGTTGATCTCGGCAGGACTCGGTCCCTTTGCCGGAACACTTGCCTTAGGTCTACACACCACAGGTGTGTTGGGAAGGCTATTCGCAGAGTCGATTGAAAATGCCCCTGATACGGCAGCCGTCGCCTTGCGCGTCTCGGGCGTCGATGGGATTAGGGTCTTTTTGTTCGCGACACTTCCAACGATCTTGCCGCAGCTTCTGTCGTATTCGCTCTACCGCTGGGAGAACAATATCCGGGCGGCGGCAATTCTGGGGGTTGTCGGAGGCGGTGGGCTTGGACAGATGCTCGCGTTCCACATGGGGCTGTTTCAGATGCGAGAGACCAGCAGCATTTTGATCGCTATGATTCTCTTAGTCGCGATGGTGGATTTGGCGTCGTACGCTTCCCGTCGCCAGATGAACCGTTAGCCGATTATTCGAACCAGTCGAGGACGTTGTCTAGACCGCCCGAACGGATGGCCTGCATGGCCTGAGCTGCCACGGCTGGTTTGGCGCGATGGGCAATCGAGAGACCACTAGCCTTCATCATCTGAAGGTCATTAGCGCCATCGCCAATGGTCACTGCAGCCCTAGGAGTTACGCCGAATCGACGACAGGCTGCCGCCACTGTATCGGCTTTGACACGGGCGTCGACGATCTCGCCAATCAGGCGACCGGTGAGCCTGCTATCGATGATTTCTAACTGATTCGAACGGGTCTGCGCAAAGCCGATTTTCTGGGAGACAAAGTCAGTGAACTGGATAAAGCCTCCGGACACCAACAGGGTATGCAGTCCGTGGGCGCGAGCGGTATCGACAAGCGCCTTGACGCCGGGCGTGAACTTGAGTCGATAGCGAATCACGTCTGCAAGAACGCCTGCCGGGAGTCCTTGTAATAACGCAACACGACGACGAAGGCTTTCGGCGTAGTCTTTGATCTCCCCACGCATCGCGGCCTCGGTAATCGCCGAGACCTCGGCTTTTTTGCCGCAATAGTCCGCGATCTCGTCGATACACTCGATGGTGATGACCGTGGAGTCCATATCCATGGCCAAGACTTTGTAGTCTTGCCAGCGATAGGGTCGATCCAGTAACGCCAGGTCGACTTGATGGCGGTCACACAGCGGTGCGATGGTCTGCGCCAGGGCGCGATGCTCAGAGGCTGACCGACCCGAGAGCTTCCAGACAAGTGCACCGCTCTCGCGGGAACGACATTCGGCGTTGCCAACGATGGCCTTCACCGCGGTCCGCGCCTTTAAGGAAACTGATCGACGAGTCACATCGGTTGTTAGACCAGGAGAGAGAACAAGAAAAGACATAGTAAGAATTCCTAGTGGGCCGGCGCGTTAGTCTGCGCGATACCGGCAAGCATCTCGCGAATAGCACGGGCACGTTGGCTGATATCGTCAATTGACTGCTCAAACCGAAGTTTCTCATTTCCGACGAGACGATAGCGTTTGTCGGTCTGCACCAGACGGATCACCTTGGCGGGATCTACCTTTGCCTCTTTACCAAAGGAGATGACGATGACATCAGGGGTAGCGTCGATCTTTTGGACACCAATCGGTCGGGCAAAGATTCTTAGGCGATGCGTCTCCAGCAGCGCTCGTGTCGCAGGGCCAGGTGTGCCGAAGCGATCGACAAGTTCTTCCTCTAGGAGCTCAAGGTCATCCGGCGACTGGGCGTTGGCGAGCCGCTTATAAAGGGTGAGCCGTTCATGGATATCGGCACAGTAGTCATTGGGCAACAGGGCGGGTGCATGGAGATTAATTTCTGTGACGGCCGCAAGCGGGGCCTCCAGATCTGGCTCTCGGCCGGCCTTGAGCGCATTGACGGCTTCAGTGAGCATGTCCGCATAGAGTTGAAATCCGACCTCGCTAATGTTGCCGGACTGGCTGTCGCCCAAGACTTCACCCGCACCACGAATTTCCAGGTCGTGCATGGCCAAGAAGAACCCGCTCCCGAGTTCTTCCATGGCCTGGATGGCCTCGAGCCGCTTCTCGGCATCTTTGGTGAGCGCTCCTTCGCCTGGTGTGAGCAGATAGGCATACGCCTGGTGGTGCGATCGGCCGACACGACCGCGCAGCTGATGAAGCTGTGCAAGTCCGAATCGATCTGCGCGGTAGATCACAATCGTGTTCGCCGATGGCACATCAATCCCGGTTTCGATGATGGTGGAGCAGAGCAGCACATTGAACCGTTGCTGGTGGAAGTCGCGCATGACGCGTTCGAGGTCACGTTCGTGCATCTGGCCGTGGGCAACTTCAATTCGCGCCTCCGGAACAAGTGACTGCAGCGCATCTTTTCGATTCTCAATCGTGTCGACCTGGTTGTGCAGCACGTAAGCCTGGCCACCCCGCTTGAGCTCCCGCAGCAGCGCCTCGCGAACAACGCTATCACTCTCGGTTCGGACGAAGGTCTTAATTGCCAGTCGCTTCTGTGGCGCGGTAGCAATGACGGAAAAATCACGAATGCCCTCCATGCTCATCGCCAGCGTCCGGGGAATCGGTGTTGCCGTCAGCGTCAGCACGTCTACTTCTGCGCGAAGGGCCTTCAACGCTTCCTTCTGGCGCACGCCGAATCGGTGTTCTTCGTCAATGATCACCAGACCAAGCCGATCAAATTTGACAGAGGGAGACAGTAGCTTATGGGTGCCGATCGCGATATCCACTTTGCCCGAGGCCAGTCCTGAGATCGCCGTCTGAATCTCCTTGGCGGTTCGGAAACGAGAGAGTTCGGCGATCTGAACCGGCCAGTCCGCAAACCGATCCTTAAAGGTCTGAAGGTGTTGCTCTGCTAACAGGGTTGTGGGAGTGAGCACCGCCACTTGCTTGCCGTCCATGACGGCCATGAATGCAGCACGCAGCGCCACCTCGGTCTTACCGAAGCCAACGTCTCCACAGACCAGGCGATCCATCGGTTTGCCTGAGACCATGTCCTGTACGACGGCGTGAATTGCGGCAAGTTGATCTGGTGTTTCCTCAAATCCAAACCCATCTGCGAATCGCTCGTACTCCTGCGGATCAAAACGAAAGGCATGTCCCACCCGTGCGGCTCGTCTGGCGTAAATATTCAGTAGCTCCGCTGCAGTATCGCGCGCCTGCGCCGCGGCCTTTTTCTTCGCCTTTTCCCACTGGCCAGAGCCGAGGGTGTGGATCGGCGCATTCTCGGGGTTTGCACCACTGTATCGGCCGATGACATGTAGCTGCGATACGGGAATGTAGAGTTTCGCGTCGTCGGCATACTCGAGTAAGAGAAACTCGGTATCACCCTCTCCAAGGTCGAGGTGCACGAGCCCTCGATAGCGCCCAACGCCATGTTGAATGTGAACGACGGGATCGCCTACCTTCAACTCCGATAGGTCACGAATGATCGAATCAATGTTTGTCGTCGCCTCGCGCTGACCACGACGCTGGCGTCGGGCAATCTGCGAGAAGAGCTCCCCTTCGGTGATTAGCATCAGCTGGTCCCAGGGGGCAACAAAGCCGCGGTGAACGGGGCTCACACACAAGGTCACTCGAGACTTGGGATCCTTCTGATCAACCGCCGGCGCTAAGGGGTCTCCTTGCGCGAGCGTGTGGGGGATACGATGGTCGGCCAGGTATTGCGACAGTGTTTCTCGGCGACCCGCACTCTCTGCGGTGATCAGAATACGACTGATCTCGGTATCTGGTCTGAGTTGATCGATGGCGTCACGCAGTCGCGCAACAGGGTCCGCATGACGACGATCAACGCTGATATCGGGATGCGCGCGAATAGGGCTGTCGCTGCTCGGTCCAGAGAGGGCGACTCTGGCGATCGGCTTGGCCTGAAGAAAGAAGGCCTCGCTGCTGAGGTACAGGGCCTCGGGTGGCAGTACCGGTCGTTCGATGTCCGCGCGCAGAAAACGATAGCGAGACTGCAGGTCTTTGTGGAAGTCAAGAAATGCCTGGTCGACCTGTCCAACGGTGGCGATGGCCCCGTCAAGGTAATCAAAGATGGTGGCGGTCTCATCAAATAGCAGTGGGAGATAGTATTCAATGCCCGCACCGAAGAGCCCCTTGCCTGCGTCACGATACAGACTGCATCGGGAAGGGTCGCCTTCAAAGACCTCACGCCAGCGTGCCCGAAACTGTTGTGCGGCCTCGTCATGACTTGGAAATTCACGTCCGGGCAGCAGTCGAATCTCCTGAACCGGATGGATCGTGCGTTGGCTGTCGGGATCAAACACGCGAAGCGTGTCGACCTCGTCGTCCATGAGCTCGATTCGATAAGGCAGCGTACTGCCTGTGGGGTAGAGGTCGATCATGCCGCCGCGCCAGGCGACCTCGCCTGGAGAGACAACTTGGCTCACCGGACTGTACCCGGCTGTCTGCAGCTGATGGCGTAGCCGCTCGGCGGAGATCTTCTGTCCTTTTCTGAAGAAAAACGTGTGGGCTGCTAGAAAAGAGGGGGGCGAGAGCCTCTGGAGTGCAGTACTGGCGGAGAGCACCAGGACGTCGCAGGCCCCGGTTGAGGCCTCATAGAGCGCCAAGAGCCGTTCGGAGACCAGGTCTTGATGCGGCGAAAACGCCTCGTAGGGAAGTGTCTCCCAGTCCGGTAACAGCCTGACCCGAAGCGTTGGCCCGAAGAAGGGAATCTCTTCGGCGAGCCGTTGGGCATCTTGGGCGGATTCGCAGACCACCAGCAAACGCGCTCCGGATGGGGCGTTCGGATTCTCTGCGTGGAGTCTTGATGCCCAGTCCGCGAGTAACCAGGCATCACCGCTGCCCGCAGGGCGCGCCAGCGTCAGGGTCTGACCGGGGCCAGGAGGGGTGCGTTCAACGGCTGAAAAGGGGCTGGACATGAAGCAATTGATTGAAAACGGTAAATTGTAGGTTCTATGCCCATAAAAAGCCTTTTCGTCCCCTCGCGTGAGGACGGCCGCGACCGAATTCGATCCCTTCTTAGCGCCTCAGGACCCCTGGCGAGTCGTGCCGTTGCCATCCTGCCGGCCGCCGGCAAGGGTGAGCGCAGTGGTTTGACGGTTCCGAAGCAATATCACCGTCTCGCGGGTGAGACCCTTTTGGGGCGGAGCATTCGCGCGATATCGAGACATCCCGCGATCGCACTCATCCTAGTGGTGTTAAGCCCCGATGATGAGTATTGGGAGGAAAGTGGTCTTGAGTCGTCTCTTCGGGACCAGCCACCGGTCATTGCCCTGCCAATCGGTGGCACGTCGCGGCGGGAGTCTGTCATGGCTGGTTTGTCGATTCTGTCGGAGAGCATCTCTGATCAGGGCGAATCACCCTGGGTTCTTGTGCATGATGCGGCTCGTCCAGGACTCTCAGAAGCAAGCCTGTCTAGGCTCTGGGATGAGGTCCGCGCTGCTGATTCGGGGCGCGAATTCTTTGGTGGCATTCTGGCCACCCCTATTGCAGATACGGTGAAGCGTTCCTCGTCGATGTCAGTGTCCGTGCAGTCTGTGTCGCAGACGATTTCGCGTGAAGGACTGTGGGCCGCGCAGACACCGCAGATGTTTAGACTGCAGGACTTGCTGACCGCCTATCAACGGACCCCGAACGCCACGGATGAGGCTTCTGCAATTGAAGCCTGTCAGGGTCAGGTGCTGCTCGTGCCGGGATCGATGACCAACTTCAAGTTAACGCAGCCGGATGACTTTACGCTTATGGAGGCATGGATGTCACAGTCGCAACCCCCGTCATTTGGAATCGGATCAGGGTTCGATGTCCATCGCCTGGTCGAGGGACGTCCACTCATTATTGGGGGAGTCCAGATCCCTTTTGAAAAAGGGTTGGACGGTCACTCAGACGCAGATGTTCTATTGCACGCGATTACCGATGCAATTTTAGGTGCTGCAGGCATGGGGGATATCGGTCGACATTTTCCTGACACAGATCCGACGTATCGAGGCGCGGATAGTCGTCTGCTTCTGGCCGAAGTGGTGCGACGTGTGGCGCAGGCCGGCTGGCAGGTCAGCCAGATTGATGCCACCGTGATTGCGCAGGCGCCTAAGATATCACCGTATGCGCAGGCAATGCAGCAGGTGATTGCGTCGACCTGTGAAGTGCCGATTACTCGCGTCAATATCAAAGGCAAGACCACTGAGCATCTTGGGTTCACGGGTCGGGGCGAGGGAATTGCCGCACAGGCTGTCGCCATGGTGGTGCGGTCATCGTAGCGATGTTTGCAGCCAACTCATCGGTGTTATTGGTGATTGAATCCGGTGGCGCGCTTGCGTCTGCTGCGCTCGTGACCGCTGATGGACGCATCTTGTCAAAGTCAGCACCGGCAGGTCAGTCACATTCCTCTGAGCTACTACCGATGACAGATGGCCTACTCACAGAGGCGGGGCTAACGCGTGCCGATATCGATGGGATCGTGGTGGGTGTGGGACCGGGATCGTTTACCGGTCTTCGTGTGGCGTGCGGCATTGCGCAGGGGCTATCCCTCGGACTCTCTGTTCCCATTCTTCCTGTCAATGGCTTTTTTGCATGGGCATATGCCTGGTGGCGGTCGCATGGTCAGGAGCGAACGGTCACGATGGATATCGGATTCGATGCTCGGCTCGGAGAACAGTTCGCAGCCCAGGTTCGGATCGCACCGTTAGGTGGTGGCCCTTTGGTGGACTGGATCTCGCCTCCCGTTGTACGAGTGGCAATGGCGGCGGAAGTGATTCGTCAGGCGACCCCAGAGGTCGATGAATTATTAATCGATCCCGATCGGAACCCCTCTATTGCGCGAGAGATACCGTTTGCGGTCTGGCTTGCACGATGGGCTGTTGATCCGCGCGCGCAGGCCCAACATCAGTGGATCACGGCCTCCGTTTTGACGCCCTTATACGTTCGTGAAAAAGTGGCACAGACAACGGCAGAGCGTGCCCAGCAGCCAGATCTCGTTTGGGTGCCCATGACGTCGCGCGATCTTGCATCGGTGATGGTGATCGAGAACCAGGCGTATCCTTTTCCATGGCGTTCAGGAAACTTTCAGGATTCGCTCGCCGCAGGCTATTCGATGTGGGTACTGCGTGAGCACCAGGTCATGCTGGGATATATGGTCTGGATGTCCGTGGTTGACGAGGCACACCTTTTGAACATTACGCTTACGCCGGCTCGTCAGGGTCACGGTCTCGGACAATGGATGATGCGATCACTCGTGTCGCAGGTGCGGGCGGCGGGACTACATCGCATTGTGCTAGAGGTTCGTCCGAGCAACACACGCGCACTCAGACTCTATGAAAAGGCGGGGTTTAAGCGGATCGGGCTCCGCAAAGGCTACTACCCAAGCGCACCGGAGACGGCTGCGCGAGAAGACGCCATCGTGATGGCCTTAGAGATGGTTCCTCAACGCGATCGATCGGTTACGGAGGTCCAGCATGTCTGATGGATCGCGTGAGGCGCTGACGGTTCTTGGGCTGCTGCCAGTCTGGCGGCTTCGACAGGAGTTTGTCTCACGCGGTACGCCAGATCGGAAGACGCCAACGGCGTCGTTTGGCACGAGCGGGACGGTGTCGATGGCAGAGGTTCGGTTTGTCGTGATGGCCTCCAGCCCACAGACGCAGACACTCTGGAAACAGATTCTGATGGCATCACGGGGGCTTTCTGGTCTTCACTCGGCGATGTCGCAGGCGACGGTTTTCTCGGCCGTTCAGCGTGATCGGCTACAGTCGGTTTTGCGTGATGCACCGGCGCAAACCCGTTTCATTCTGCTCGCAGATCTCGAGATGTCGGACGCCTTTGAGGCGCTGGTGGCTGCA
The DNA here is from genome assembly GCA_964409175.1 of uncultured Burkholderiaceae bacterium. Taxonomy (GTDB): domain Bacteria; phylum Pseudomonadota; class Gammaproteobacteria; order Burkholderiales; family Burkholderiaceae_A; genus Lacustribacter. The sequence continues at coordinate 13,830 of CAYPCG010000019.1, read as the reverse complement.
TCGTCCCACGGGACCGTCTCGCGCTTGACTGCGCTGGACCGGCTGCTCCGGGAACCCCAAGAAAAACGTCAGCTATGGGCCCAGCTGGTATCACTCCATCGGGAGCAGATCGCGCCAAACGAGGGTGCGGCCGATCAATAGCGATCAGTGTTTTTCGACACCGATGAGTTTGCTCAGGTCGTGGTGACGTTTGTTGTACTGATATCGACGAATCACCATCAACATCGTTAAGGCCACGAATAAGCCGAAGATGACGATGACCGTGTTGACATGAAAGTCCGCCATAATCAACAGCGCGTAGAGACCAAGCATCGTGAGCACGTTGAGGTTCTCATTAAAGTTCTGAACGGCAATCGAATGGCCCGCAGACAACAACACGTGACCTCGGTGTTGTAATAACGCGTTCATCGGCACAACAAAATAACCGGCAAGACCGCCGATAATAATGAGCAGTGGTATCGCACCAGTAAGGCTCGTGACAAGCGTCATGAGCGGAACGAACAGTCCCATCAGCACGCCAAGCTTCAGCACGGAAGGGGTGTTCTTCAAGGGTACAAACTTCGCGGCAAGCACGGCGCCGCCTGCAATGCCGAGTGCGACGATTCCCTGGAGAATCGCGGCGCGACCGAGCGGCATGCCAAGCTGCACTTCTGCCCACTTCAATACGATGAACTGAAGGGTTGCCCCCGCACCCCAGAAGAGTGTCGTCACCGCGAGCGAAATCTGGCCGAGTTTGTCCTGCCATAATGTCTTGTTGCAGACCCAGAAATCTTGCACGAGACGAATAGGGTTGATGTGCTGCTTTTCGTAACGTGCGCCAGTATCGGGGATGCGCAGATTGAATCCAGCGGCGACGAGATAAATCAGGGCGATGACGGCAATCGCTGCCTCTGCGGGACTATCGACGCCTGTATCGATGAGCGGAAGATCAATCGACAGTAGTGCATGGCTCACCATGGGGCTGATCAGTGCGCCGCCCACCATAGTACCCAAGACAATAGACCCCACAGTGGTACCTTCAATCCAGCCATTGGCTGCGACTAGCTTTTCTGGGGGCAGCAGCTCGGTCAAGATGCCATATTTGGCAGGCGAGTATGCCGCGGCGCCAAACCCCACGACGGCATAGGCAAGTAAGGGGTGTACCGAGAAAAATAGCATCGCACAGCCCGCCACCTTGATCGTATTGGTCACAAACATGACACGGCCTTTGGGCATCGAGTCCGCAAAGGCACCGACAAATGGGGCTAATACGACATAAGAAACTGTGAAGAAGAGTTTGAGCAGCGGCCGCATCCATTCCGGAGCAGCGAGTTCGATTAGCAGGGCAATCGCGGCAATGAGCAGGGCATTATCGGCAAGCGACGAAAAAAACTGCGCTGCCATGATCGTGTAAAAACCGCGTTTCATAATTCTTTCTTATCGAGAGCTCTGCGATTAGAGCATGAACGCCTAAAATGACAGCCTTATGGCCCGACCGATATCCCTACAGATTCATATTGATGCACTGCGACATAACCTTGCGGTCGTTCGTCGACAGGCGCCGAATGCCCGGATATGGGCCGTCGCCAAGGCGCGCGGTTACGGCCACGGCATAGACGCCGCTGTTCGCGGGTTCGAGGCGGCCGATGGTCTCGCGGTGTTGGACCTTCAGGAAGCGGAGCAGGCCCGAGCGATGGGCTGGGATAAGCCCGTTCTCATGATTGAAGGGGCCTTCTCAGGTGACGAATTGCGGCGGTTTGCCGCGCTTGGTCTTGAGTCGGTGCTGTGCACGCCACCCCAGATAGAGATGCTGCAGACATCCGACCATCTCCCCACACGGGTTTGGGTGAAGTTCAACACAGGGATGAACCGATTGGGACTTTCTGATCGGCTTTCTGACGAGGAACTGATGAACGTCATCGCGCCGATCGCTCAGCGTGTTCGGGAGCCGATTGGGCTCATGACCCATTTCTCAGATGCGGATACCGACCAAGGCTGGTGTGATCAAGCAGCACGGTTTCAGACCTTGACGGACCGGATTGGCGCGCGACTTCCTTTCGCGCAGGCGCAGGGTCCGCGATCGATGGCGAATTCTGCGGCAACGCTCGTTCACCCCCAGACCCACGCAGACTGGGTACGTCCGGGCATCGCTTTATACGGTGCAAGTCCATTTGTGGGCCAGCCTGATAAGACCGCTGCTGCCTTTGGACTGCGAGCGGGTCAGTCGCTCATGAGTCAGCTGGTAGCCGTCCAGACCGTTAGCGCGGGGGAAAGCGTGGGTTATGGTTCTCGTTGGACGGCTAAACGGCCGTCACGGATTGGCGTGATCGCCTGCGGCTACGGCGATGGCTACCCGAGATCTGCGCCGGATGGCACGCCCGTGTGTGTGGCGGATGTTCTGGTGCCGCTTGCAGGTCGGATATCGATGGACCTTCTGACGGTCGATCTGACCGATCATCCGGGTGCATCGATTGGCGATCCGGTGGAGCTATGGGGTCATCGAGTGGCCATTGACGAGGTTGCAACGCGTTCGGGAACGATCGGATACGAGCTCATGACAGGCGTGACCTCGAGAGTGCCTCGGGTGCTTTTGGAATCCTAATGGCAAAAGAAAAGTCTCAGTTTGTCTGCCGTGAATGCGGTGCTGCCTTCGCGAAGTGGCAGGGTCAATGCGATGGCTGTGGCTCATGGAATACGCTCGAGGAGTCGCGGGCGATGGCGGTCTCCCGTCGCGGTCAAGAGCCGGTGTCGCTCGCGCCCACCAGTCACGCAGTCAAGCTCTCGGAGGTGCAGGCCGCGGATGTGCCACGTATTCCTACCGGTAGCGAGGAGTTTGACCGGGTACTCGGCGGGGGATTTGTCCCAGGTGGGGTGGTCTTAATTGGTGGGGATCCAGGAATTGGAAAGTCAACGCTGCTGCTGCAGGCGTTGGTCCATTTAAGTCAGACGTCATCAACCTTATATGTCAGCGGCGAGGAGTCCGTAGCGCAGGTTGCACTTCGGGCAAAGCGGCTCGGCCTTGAGAGAAGCTCGCTCACAGTATTGGCGGAGATTCGTCTAGAAGAGATTCTTGCGCAGCTCATGGCAGTGCGTCCGCAGCTCGTCGTCGTTGACTCCATCCAGACGTTGTTTAGCGATGGTCTTACGGCAGCGCCAGGCTCTGTCTCGCAGGTACGTGAGTGCTCCTCAAGGCTGACACGCTGGGCAAAGGAAAGTGGCTGTACGGTGATCCTTGTCGGTCATGTGACGAAAGAGGGGACGCTTGCTGGCCCTCGGGTACTTGAACACATTGTGGATACCGTTTTGTATTTCGAAGGCGACTCGCATGCCTCCTATCGCGTGATCCGCGCGATTAAAAATCGTTTTGGTACGGTCAATGAGATAGGTGTCTTTGCCATGACAGATCGTGGCCTGAAGGCCGTGACCAACCCCTCCGCGTTGTTTCTGTCGCCCGCTCACCTTGGTGCCGACGGTCAGGGGCCTGTGCCGGGTTCTTGTGTTTTAGTGACGCAAGAGGGAAGCCGGCCGTTATTGGTGGAGATTCAGGCCCTTGTCGATAGCGCCCATGTGCCGAATCCTCGGCGCCTGTGTGTGGGTCTGGAGCCTCAGCGACTGGCGATGCTCTTGGCAGTACTGCATCGTCATGCAGGCATTGCCTGTTTTGACCAGGATGTATTTGTGAACGCAGTGGGTGGTGTGAGAATTAATGAGCCTGCGGCAGACCTGGCAGTCACGCTGTCGGTCGTCTCATCCATGCGGAACCGCCCCCTGCCGAAGGGAATGGTGGTCTTTGGGGAGATTGGGCTAGCGGGGGAGATTCGTCCTGCACCCCGAGGGCAGGAGCGACTGCGTGAGGCTGCGAAGCTTGGTTTTTCAAAAGCCGTAGTGCCGGTTGCTAACGTACCGAAAAAACCAATTGAAGGACTGGAGATCATTCCAGTCAGACGACTTGAAGATGCGCTCGTCGCGATGCGTGACTAGTCAGACATCGACGCGATGACCGTTTCGGCGGTTCTTTTGCCTGATCGCACAGCGCTTTCGATCGTTGCGGGATAACCGGGCTCTAGGTCATCAGCGCATCGAAATAGTCCGTCCACACCGGTCAACCCACGGGCCTCCGATCGATCGGCGAATTTGGTCTGAGGCGTGCACGCCCAGGTAGCGGCCTTTTCCGTAATCCACTTTTGTGGCTGGTCTTTTAGCGCTAGCCCCAGTTGGATGCGGAGTTGATCCCGAAGCAACTGTCCGTGGGTTTCCCGGCGTGCGAGCGTCTCAGGCGCCTCGGGATCCTGCGCACTGATCACGAGTGCAAGGATCCCCGGGCGTTTGACACCGACCTGGGCCACGTGAGGAATCCCGTCTTGCGGCTGGAGCACGAACCACGATGGCAGGGAGGTAAGCGTGGCGTTGTCCTCTTCCGTGAGCGCAATCCAAATTGTAGTGATGGCGCGGTAGCGAAGTGTCTCCAGACGATGGATGGCAGGCGCCTGTGGCAGACGGCTCTCCTGCCACAGGGTCGTCGTCTCCCGTGCGGGGAGTGCCATCACGACCCGATCCGCCTCGAAACTCTGTTGTTGCCCTTGATGATCGATCGAGAGTTCAAAACGTCCATGTTGTGGTCTAGCGACGGCGTCTTGATTGGGCGGCTGCGGTGTCAGCCGACGGATACGATGACCGAGCGATAGCCGCACATGATGTTGGGCAAGCCAATCCGCGATCGGCTCAACGCCAGCCTGAGATAGGTCTGTTTCGGGCGTGAGCACATCCGTTGCATTCGCGGGCCCCAACAAAGAGTCTCTGAGAACCCGCACCATCACCGATGCCGACGCGTTGGAAAGCTCGGTGTTGAGTGCACCTTCCACCAATGGCCGCCAGAGATGATCGATGAAGTCTTCCCTGACGCCCTGATGCTGTAACCAGGTGAGTGCCGAGAGGGATGTCTTCTCTGCGTTCCGCCGCGTCAGCGCCCAGAGGAGCCGAGGCATATTGCGTTTCCAGGCAACAGGCCATCCCTTCGGTCCGTTCCCGGGAACAATTCCCTTCAGCAGGCGCCATGGCCATGCGTCACTGGGCACCGACCATTGATAGGCCACTCTGTTTTGTTCTACGCCCGACCAGCGTAATGGTTCACGCTGCCATGAGGGCGCATTGACCAGTTTTAGAAGATGAAACGTCTCCGTGTAAGCGCCGATCGTGAGATGCTGTCCGTTATCGATCGCGAGAGTGGTATCGGGTGTGATGGGCCATGCGAGACCACGTGCTCTCCCACCAAGCTGTGGGGCACTCTCAAAAAGATGAACCTCTAAGCCTTGCGCACGAGGGTGATTTTGATGAAGACCAATCAGATGTGCGGCACACGAGAGTCCCGCCCAGCCTCCGCCAATGACTGCGACTTTCTTAGGGCTTGTCATGCCGGCATGAAGCCGATCGCTGTTCTCCAGGCAAGCCAGAGCTTTCGTGCCGGGGCAACGGAGATACGCTGATGCATGATCTGAAACGACTCGGATTCCAAGAGCCGAAGGAGATCTCGATAAATCGCCGCCATCATCAGACCGGGCCGTTGGGCACGTCGTTCGGCAGCAGGAAGTGTCGCGATCGCCTTATCGTAGAGCTGGTGAGCTCGGCCAGCCATATCGTGAAGCAGTTGCGATAGCGCAGGGGAGTGCTCAAATCTAAGAATCGATCCGGCGTCGAGCCCTGCCTGCTGCATCGCCTCGGCTGGGAGATAGATCCGCCCCTTTCGCGCATCGTCGCCGACATCACGAATGATGTTGGTGTATTGCAGAGCCCGGCCCAAGGTAATCGCGTAGTCCAAGGTCGCTGGGGATACCGTGCCGAAGATTCGGGCGGATAACAGCCCAACTGCGCCAGCCACCCGGTCGCAATAACGATCGAGATCACTCCAACTCGCGTAACGATTCTGGGTGAGATCCATTTCCACGCCAGCGATAATCTCTTGAAAGGATTCTTGGGGTAACCCGTAATCCTTCATGCGGGCCGCGAGCGCCTTCGACACGGGGTGCTGTGCCTGCCCCTGAAACAGCCGATCAAGTTCGGTCTTCCACCAGCTCAACTTAATGGCAGCGAGTTGCGGCTCAGAGCATTCGTCGACGACATCATCAACCTCCCGACAGAATGCATATAGGGCATTGATGGCGGCGCGGCGTTCGGGATCTAGGATCTTGAACGCGGCCGTCAGGTTGGAGCCACTCTCGGCGACTTTTGATTCGCAGTACTGATCAGGAGACATAGGTTAGCCTTAGCGCCCGAAACAGTAGCACCATCAGGTCTGTTCGCGAAAGTCGCGGTGACGCCTGCCAGACTCGTTCTGGGGCTTGTCTGACCTTGGCGGCCATCGCCAGACCGCCTTCCACCGTGAGGGCGATCTCGAGCGCGAGTCGATGCCCCCCGCGCGAATGTGCCCGAATGCGTCTCGGTAGCCGCCTTCCCTCTTTAAGTTTGGCGGTTGCCCAGTCGGCCATCTGTCGGGCGATATCGGCACGGGCTTGGACCGTGAGGGCGGTGATTCCCTGGTCTGGTGACCAGCCCTGTGGCCACCACGACTTGGGGAAATAGATCCGTCCTCGACTCACGTCCTGGCCAAGGTCTTGGGCAAAATTGGCGAGTTGCAGTCCTGTGCAGATCGCATCCGACTCATCCTGAAGACCATCGGGCGTAATGGTGTTGCGGGAGAGAATGCCAAACAGACTCAGCACCAGTCGTCCAACGGGGGCTGCGGAATATCGGCAGTAGTTGAGCACCGCCTGCGGGTCGGTCATGGGCTGGTGGTGGACGTCGGCACGGAATGCTGTCAAGAGTGCCAGTGCCTCGTCGATCGGGCAGTCGTGATGCGTGAGTTCAGATCTCAGCCCATTGGCAATCTGGAACAAGGGATCGGCGGCGCGCTGGGTATGGTCACTGATGTCTTGGCGCAGCCCCCGCTCTAGGGTGTCTAGCCCAGCGTCTCGGTCGAGGCCTGAGAGATCCCCTTCGTCGGCTAGGTCATCTGCCGTGCGCGCAAAGCGGTAAAGGCTCAGCATTGCTGGGCGGACCCGAGCGGGGATCAGCCATGAGGCCACGGGGAAGTTTTCGTAGTGTTGGCCGCCGTGAAACGCCCGTCCGAGGTGTGCCGTGTCCATTCCGGGATTCTAAGTACAATGGCGCCTGAGCGTCGGACAGCCCTGCGAAGGTGGCGAAATTGGTAGACGCACCAGGTTTAGGTCCTGACGCCGAAAGGTGTGCGGGTTCGAGTCCCGCCCTTCGCACCAACCGACATTTTTTTGAACATGATGCGTACCTCGGTACGCGGACTAAAGCGAAGCCCTTTTCTGTCTATGAATGCCACTACCACTGCCGGTCAATCTTCTAACTCTCTTGAGCGCCGACTGAAGCTGTCGGTCACGATTGACGATGTCCAAAAAGAGGCGCAGAAGCGTCTTGCCAAGATCAGCAAGACGGTCAAGATGCCGGGATTCCGTCCTGGAAAGGTACCGATGAAAGTGGTCTCCCAGACCTATGGTGCCCAGGCCCAGTCCGAGGCGATTGGCGATGTGGTCAGTCGTGCCTACAGCAACGCCGTGGTCGAGCAGAAGCTGCGCGTAGCGGGTCCCCCCGCCATTGAACCGATCAAGAGCGAATCGGAAGAGGACACCGTGCTGCACTTTGAAGCGGTCGTCGAGGTTTATCCAGAGATCGCCGTCCCCGATGTCTCTGGTGTCGAGGTGAAGAAGACGGTGTGTGAGATTTCCGATGCCGACCTGGACCGTACACTTGAAACACTTCGTCGTCAGCGTACGACCTTTCAGACGGTGGATCGCGCCTCTGAAAAGGGCGACCGTGTGACGGTCGATTTCAAAGGCGAGATTGATGGGGTTGCGTTTAATGGCGGAAGCGCAGAGAACTACCCGTTTGTGCTGGGAGATGGTTCGATGCTGAAGGAATTTGATGAGGCGGCGGCGGGCTTGAAACAGGGGGAGTCGAAGACATTTCCTCTGAACTTCCCTGCGGATTACCACGGGAAAGATGTCGCGGGTAAACAGGCACAGTTCACGATTACCGTCCGTGAGGTTGCTGCGCCCAAGGTCCCCGAACTGGATGCCGATTTTGCGAAGACGATGGGCATTGCTTCGGGTGATATCGAGCAATTGAAGGCCGATGTCCGCAAGAACCTCGCCCGCGAGGTAGCAAGTCGCTGTAAGAACAAGACTAAGACGGCCGTCATGGATGCACTCGGAGCGATGTCGACCTTTGATCTACCCAAGTCGCTCGTGTCGAGTGAGTCGCAGCGGCTTGCGGAGTCCACGCGCCAGGATCTGGCCGCGCGGGGCATGAATGTCAAAGAGGCACCGATTCCCGCAGAGCTCTTTGAAGACCAGGCGAAAAAGCGTGTTCGGCTCGGACTGTTAGTGGGTGAAATTGTGAAATCGAAGTCACTCCACCCAACCGAGGCGCAGGTCAAGGCATTGGTCGAAGATATGGCGTCGGCCTATGAAAAACCAGAAGCGTTCGTGAACTGGTTTATGACGCAGCCCAATCAGCGTGCCGAAGCCGAGGCCGTGGTGATTGAGGACAACGTGGTGACCTGGGTTCTCTCTAACGCGAAGGTTGTTGAGGAGTCCGTCACCGTGGAAGGGCTGATGGCTGACGGTAGCCGCGGCTGAGAAAGGCAAGCATGTCTGACATTTATCGAGGAGCACAGATGACATTAGGACAAGAGGGGCTTGGTGCAGGTCAGACCCCGGTGGGATTGGGAATGGTGCCGATCGTCATCGAGCAGTCGGGTCGGGGCGAGCGTGCCTATGACATCTATTCACGCCTGTTGCGTGAGCGGGTGGTCTTTCTGGTGGGGCCAGTCAATGATCAGTCCGCTAACCTGGTGATTGCCCAGTTGCTTTTCTTGGAGTCTGAGAATCCCGATAAGGATATTTCGCTCTACATCAATTCTCCGGGGGGGTCCGTGTCCTCTGGTCTAGCGATCTACGACACCATGCAGTTCATCAAACCCGATGTCAGCACACTCTGTGTGGGAATGGCCGCAAGCATGGGCGCTTTTCTGTTGGCCGCGGGCGCGAAAGGAAAGCGATTCACGCTGCCCAATAGTCGCGTCATGATCCATCAGCCGCTGGGCGGTGTGCAGGGGCAGGCCTCGGATATCGAGATTCACGCACGAGAAATTCTTGCGCTGCGGGATAAGCTCAACAAGATTCTTGCAGAGCGCACGGGTCAGTCCCTCGAGACGATTGCACGGGATACTGATCGGGATAACTTTCTGTCCGCGGAAGATGCGTTAGAGTACGGCATTGTTGATAAGGTTCTGACACATCGAGAGAGCACGGATGGCTGAAAAGAAAGGGTCTAGCGAAAAGCTGTTGTACTGTTCCTTCTGCGGCAAGAGCCAGCATGAGGTGAAGAAGCTGATCGCCGGCCCGTCGGTCTTCATCTGCGATGAGTGTATCGACCTTTGCAACGACATCATCCGAGACGAACAGGCGCAAGACCCGACGACAGAAGGGGATCGTGATTCACTGCCGACCCCACAAGAGATCCTTGCCCGTCTTGATCAGTACGTGATCGGTCAGACCACCGCAAAGCGCATTCTGTCGGTTGCGGTCTATAACCATTACAAGCGTCTTCGTCATCGTGGTGAGACCAAGTCCGATATGGAGCTCGCGAAGAGCAACATTTTGTTGATCGGTCCTACTGGCTCTGGTAAGACGCTGCTCGCCCAGACACTGGCCCGGTTGCTCAATGTGCCATTTGTGATTGCGGATGCCACGACCTTGACCGAAGCAGGCTATGTCGGCGAGGACGTCGAGAACATCATTCAAAAGCTCTTACAAAACTGTAACTACGAAGTCGAGAAGGCACAAAACGGCATTGTCTACATCGACGAGATTGATAAGATTACCCGCAAGTCTGATAACCCATCGATCACCCGTGACGTCTCCGGGGAAGGGGTTCAGCAGGCATTACTCAAACTGATTGAAGGGACGGTGGCCTCCGTTCCGCCGCAAGGGGGACGCAAGCACCCGAATCAGGATTTCGTTCAGATCGATACCACCAATATTCTTTTCGTCTGCGGCGGTGCCTTTGATGGATTGGACAAGGTGATCCGTGGTCGCACCGAAAAGACGTCGATTGGTTTTGGTGCCGAGGTGCGCTCGCCGAGTGATCGCGATGTCGGAGAGCTCTTCCGCGAGGTTGAGCCTGAAGATCTCATCAAATTCGGCCTCATTCCCGAACTCGTCGGCCGTCTGCCGGTGGTGGCAACCCTTGATGAACTCGATGAGGCTGCCCTCATTGAAATTCTTATTGAACCCAAGAATGCGCTGGTCAAGCAGTACCAAGCGCTTTTTGCGATGGAAGGCGTTGAGCTTGAGATTCGCCCTGCCGCGCTGTCTGCGATCGCGCGCAAGGCGATCAAGCGCAAGACGGGTGCCCGTGGACTCAGGTCTATTCTTGAAAATGTCTTGCTCGACACCATGTTTGAGCTGCCTGGGCAGTCCAACGTGACCAAAGTGGTGATCGATGAATCAGCCATTGACGGTGGCGGCAAGCCACTCTTGATCTATGGTGAGGCGCAGAAGGTTGCCAGCGCCAGCTAGGCGCCTTCGATTAACGAATCTCCTCATGGTCTGTGGGGAAGCTGTTCTGCCCCTTGATTTCCCCCGAAAACTGCCCCATCTTCAAGGCAACCCCCAATTCTGGAGTCTGTGATGTCAAAAATTGACCTTTTGCCTGAAGAGCCAGTGTCGCTGCCGATGCTCCCGTTACGGGACGTGGTGGTCTTTCCGCACATGGTGATCCCCTTGTTCGTTGGTCGTCCCAAGTCGATCAAGGCGATGGAGGTCGCGATGGAGGCTGGTAAGCATATTTTCCTTGCCGCTCAGAAGAGTGCCGCGCAGGATGATCCCGCTGCGACCGATATCTACGAAATCGGCTGTGTCGCGAGCATCTTGCAGATGCTCAAGCTGCCAGATGGCACCGTAAAGGTGCTCGTCGAGGGTTCTCAGCGCGCCCGCGTGATGGAAGTTGAAGACGAGGGCACTTACCTCACATCGCGATGCACGCCGATGACACCCGAGTCTCCGGAAGGCCCCGAGATTGAGGCATTGCGTCGAACGATCCTGAATCAGTTTGACCAGTTCGTGAAACTGAATAAGAAGATTCCGGCGGAGATTCTCAACAGCCTAATGAGTATCGAAGATGCCGGCCGTCTCGCCGATGCCATCGCTGCCCATCTGCCGATGAAACTGGAACAGAAGCAGGCGGTGCTCGAGGTAGTTCCCGTCATCGAGCGGCTTGAGAAGCTACTGGCCTTAATCGAGACTGAGCTGGATATCTTGCAGGTCGAGAAGCGGATTCGTGGCCGCGTCAAACGTCAGATGGAAAAGAGTCAACGCGAGTACTACCTGAATGAGCAGGTCAAGGCGATTCAGAAAGAGCTTGGCGAAGGGGAAGACAGCGAACTCGACGAGCTTGATAAGAAGATCAAGTCTGCACGCATGCCCAAAGAGGCGCTTGAAAAGGCGAATGCGGAAGTTAAGAAACTGCGCATGATGTCGCCGATGTCTGCGGAAGCGACGGTGGTGCGAAATTACATCGATGCGCTCGTGAATCTTCCTTGGAAGAAAAAGAGCAAGATCAACAACAATCTCTCGGATGCTGAGCGGGTTCTCGAGGAAGAACACTACGGCCTTGAGAAGGTCAAAGAGCGCATCCTGGAGTATCTGGCCGTCCAGCAGCGCGTCGATAAGGTAAAAGCGCCGATCCTTTGCCTAGTAGGACCTCCTGGAGTGGGAAAAACGTCTCTTGGGCAGTCGATTGCACGCGCAACCAACCGCAAGTTTGTCCGGATGGCGTTGGGGGGTGTCCGCGATGAGGCGGAGATCCGTGGGCACCGCAAAACCTATATCGGGTCCATGCCGGGGAAGGTTCTGTCGAACCTGACGAAGACAGGAGTGCGTAATCCGCTCTTCTTGTTCGATGAGGTCGACAAGATGGGGATGGACTTTCGTGGGGATCCTGCAAGCGCCCTGTTAGAGGTGCTTGACCCAGAGCAGAACCATGCGTTTGTCGATCATTATGTCGAAGTCGAATACGACCTGTCGGATGTCATGTTTGTTGCGACAGCGAATTCGCTCAATATCCCGCCCGCGCTCTTGGACCGGATGGAGGTGATTAAGCTCTCCGGCTATACGGAAGAGGAAAAGATCAACATCGCCCAGCGCTACCTCTTGCCGAAGCAGATCAAACAGACGGGACTGAAGTCGGGCGAGATCGAGGTCGATGAATCTGCCATTCGCGAGATTATTCGAACCTATACCCGAGAGTCTGGCGTTCGCGGACTTGAGCGGGAGATCTCGAAGATCTGCCGTAAAGTGACCCGAATGGTGCTGACGAAGAAGGCGGCGACGCCGGTATCGGTCCGAGCGGAAAACATTGAGGACTTCCTTGGCGTTCGCAAGTACACCTATGGTGTTGCAGAGAAAGAGGACCAGGTTGGCGAGGTGACCGGTCTGGCCTGGACAGAAGTCGGTGGCGAGCTCCTGACCATCGAGGCAGCGGTAATGCCTGGAAAGGGTCAGATCATCCGAACAGGTTCGCTTGGCGACGTCATGAAAGAGTCCGTGGAGGCCGCCCGGTCAGTGGTTCGCAGTCGCGCCCGCGGTCTAGGGATTCGAGATGATGCCTTTGAGAAGAAGGATCTGCACATTCATGCGCCAGAGGGTGCAACGCCGAAAGATGGTCCGAGTGCGGGGATCGCCATGACGACCGCGATGGTTTCCGCGATGACCGGCATTCCGGTGCGTGCCGATGTGGCAATGACGGGGGAGATCACGCTTCGGGGCGAGGTGCTCCAGATTGGCGGTCTGAAAGAAAAGCTGCTCGCTGCTCACCGAGGAGGTATTAAGAAGGTGCTGATCCCTGAGCAGAACGTTCGTGATCTGGCGGAGATTCCGCAGAATGTGAAGAACGCGTTGGAGATCGTTCCGGTGAAATGGATCGATCAGGTACTGGATCTCGCGTTATCGCGAGCGCCGGTTCCGCTGCCAGAGGATGAAGAGGCGATTGCGCCAGTCGCCTCTGATGCGGCAGAGACCGGTGCGATGAAAAAAGGAGTGCCGACGGACACGTTACCGCACTAAGATCGCGCGCGATTCTCCCTGAATCGGTGCAACCGAAAGGCTGGAAAGCTTGATTTCATAAGGCTTTCCGGCCTTTTGTCTTCTTGACATTCCGGTTGAATTCGGCGTTAATAGGGCCACTTGTTGCATGCAGGTGAACGCGCAAGTCAAAACCTAATAACTACAAATCGAATCCAAGCTCTGAACATTCAATTCGGAGAGGGTCAAAGACACATCGCAAGAGAGGAACACTCAGTGAATAAAAATGACATGATCGAGCACATCGCCAAACAGGCCGATGTCTCTAAGGCGGCTGCTGGTCGCGCACTGGATGCTGTAATGGGCGGAATTAAGGCCACCCTTAAAAAGGGCGGATCCGTGACGCTGGTCGGCTTTGGTACGTTCGCGGTAGGCAAGCGTGCAGCGCGTACCGGTCGTAATCCACAGACCGGTGCGGCCATCAAGATCAAGGCGGCAAAGGTCCCGAAGTTTCGTCCTGGCAAGGGTCTGAAAGACGCGATCAATAAGTAAAGCCCGCGCTCTTTCCGCCCAAAAAGGGCCGCTTGATCAAGCGGCCCTTTTTTTCTATACTTTCGGATTGCTTCAGGTCGTCACGGTGTCATAAAGGTGTCGCGATGGGTCTGGGGCAGGTCTTGCGCAGGATCGGACTTTGGGTGCTTAGCTCAGTTGGTAGAGCGGCGCCCTTACAAGGCGTAGGTCGGGA
>CAYPCG010000018.1:0-27786 GCA_964409175.1 uncultured Burkholderiaceae bacterium | reverse complement strand
TCGCGACCTCAACCTTGGCAAGGTTGCGCTCTACCAACTGAGCTACTCCCGCGTATTTCTGCGCCAAGGCCATGATTTGCCCTAGGCACGAAGCCCTAAAGTATAGCCTCAGGGACGGTCCTTTTGCAACTCGGGCCAGGCCGCCCGCAGGTAGTAAACCATGGACACCACGGTCAGGGCGGCAGCGATCCAGACCAGCACAGACCCCCAGCGCAAGGTGTCAATCAGGCCGCCAAATAAGGGGCCACTGAAGAGCAAAAAAGGAATGGCCACCATCTGGGCGATCGTCTTGGCCTTGCCCATCCAGTTCACGGCAACGCTCGCCCGAGCACCGACAGAGGCCATCCACTCCCGTAACGCAGAGATGGTGATCTCACGACCAATGATGATCAGGCCGACGATCGGATCAAGCCGGCCAAGTTCAATCAGTGCAACCAGGGCCGTACAGACCATCAGCTTATCCGCCACGGGGTCTAAGAAGGCGCCGAACGCCGACGTCTGATTCCACCGACGGGCCAGCCAGCCGTCAATCCAGTCTGTGATCGCAGCCGTCACAAACACGATAGTCGAGAAGAGATTGCGCTCAAACTCCGTGAGACCGAGCGGTAGATAGAAGATCCCCACCAGCAGAGGGATCGCGAGAATTCTTGCCCACGTCAGCAGATTCGGAAGGTTCCAGGCCATGGCCTGGATTATGTCCCAAGCGGAGTCGCTAACCCCTTAGCCGCCGATAGATCTCTTGTGCCGTCGCCTTAGAAATACCCTCAACCGAGGCAAGGTCTTCGACACTCGCTGCCGTAAGTCCAGAGAGTCCGCCAAACCGTGCAAGGAGTCGACTGCGCCGTTTGGGCCCAATCCCCTCGATCTCATCCAGCACCGAACCCAACTGAGTCTTCGCCCGTTTAGCCCGCATTCCGGTGATCGCAAACCGGTGGGCCTCATCACGGATCTTGGCAACTAACATCAGCGCCGGATGGTCACGACCTAAGACGAGCGTCCGCCCATCGGGAAAGACAAGGGTCTCAAGACCCACTTTGCGTCCCTCTCCCTTTGCAACACCCACCAGAATTGAAGGGTCGTGTCCGAGCCCCTCAAAAACCTCCACGGCAACCGACATCTGCCCTTTGCCGCCATCGACCAGGACCAGATCGGGCATTCGCTCCACCCCTTCGTAGCGCCGAGTCAGTACCTGACGCATGGCGGCGTAGTCATCACCCGGTGTGATGCCCGTAATGTTGAACCGTCGATACTCCGAGGGTTGGAGATCATGACGGTGATAGACCACACACGATGCCTGGGTCGCCTCCCCCGCGGTGTGACTGATGTCAAAACATTCCACCCGCAGATCAGCGGCGTCTCCGGTGTCGGACACCAGCCCCAATGCATCGGCCAGCATCTGAGTACGAGACTGTTGCGACCCCATCTCTTGGGCTCGTCGCGCCAGCGCAATTCGGGCATTGTCTTCCGCAAGAATGAGCCACTCGCGTCGCTGACCCTGCGGCTGAATCAGCACACGCACCTCTTTCCCGGCCTCTGCGGTGAGCCAATCGGACAAGGTCTGTGCGGGTGCCGTACGATTCACCACCAGCACCGCTGGGCAGGCCTGACCAAGATAGTGTTGGGAAACAAAGGCAGTCAACGCCTCGTCGAGAACATCATCAAGATCGGCATCCGAGAGTTCGGTTCCGATCGAAGAAAAATGCGCACGATCTCCAAGATGCCGGCCCCCGCGCACCATCGCCAGATTAACTACGACGGTCTTACCATCAGTCGCCACCGCCAGTAGGTCACAGTCAAGGGAGTCGTGCGTCTCCATGCTCTGCTGCTGGAGAACCTTCGCTAACGCCCCAATCTGATCACGGATCACCGCGGCCTGCTCATAGTCAAAGACCTCGGCTGCAGCATTCATCCGGGACTCAAGCGTGGCCAGAATCTCCTGCGCTTCCCCCCTAAGAAATCGGCTGGCATGATCGACATCCCTGGCATAGTCATTCGACGATATCTTGCCGACACAGGGCGCACTGCAGCGGTGAATCTGATGCAGTAGACAGGGACGACTACGGTTAGAAAAAACAGAATCCGTACAGCTGCGCAACTGAAACACCTTCTGCAGCAGCGACATGCTTTCCTTGACGGCCCAGGCATTCGGGAACGGCCCAAAATACTGCGCCGATTTGTCTAGCGCCCCACGGTAATACGAGATACGAGGATAGGCATGACCGCTCAGTTTAAGAAACGGATAAGACTTGTCATCGCGAAAAAGGATATTGAACTTCGGACTGAGCGTCTTAATCAGGTTGTTCTCGAGGATCAGCGCCTCGCTCTCACTGCGCGTGACACTAATTTCCACTGCGCGAATCAGACTCACCATCTTGGCGATTCGCGGAGAATGTCCGCTACCCCGAAAGTAGGAACTCACCCGATTCTTAAGGTTCTTGGCCTTGCCGACGTACAACACCACACCCGCCTCACCCACCATCCGATAGACGCCGGGCAACGTCGGCATCGACCGCAGAATCGGTTTGGGATCAAAAACGGTCATGATGCCCGAAGGATCTCTTTGATCTGACCAAAGACCGACTGGAACATCTCTGGCGTCAGACGACCGGTGTTGGTGTTATAGCGACTCGGATGGTAGCTATCGACCAACACAAGGTCCCCAATTCGATGCTGCGCCCCATGCGCAAATCGGATCTGAGATTTTTTTAAGCTGGGATGACTGAGCAGCAGGCAGCTCAGCACGGCCTGATGGGCGACCGCCCCAAGACAAAGAATCACTTTCGGAGTCACCATCGATATCTCTGTCGCAAGGTATCGTGCACACGACTTCACCTCGATTGGCAGCGGTTTGTTTTCTGGTGGAAGACATTTGACCGCGTTCGTGACACGGCAATCGATCAGTGTCTGACCATCTGTTCTCGACAGTGAGCGAGGTTTCGAGGCAAAGCCAAACGAATGCAAGGTCCCATAGAGCAGATCACTACACCAGTCACCCGTAAAAGGGCGTCCAGTCGCATTTGCGCCGTGCATCCCCGGTGCAAGTCCGACGATTAACAGCGATGCGATGTCACTTCCAAATGGCGGAACTGGCTTGCAGAAATAATCCGGGTGGGCGTCACGTACCTGGTCTAGAAAACCCGCTAGTCGAGGACAGTCTCGACAATCGGGATCGTAAACCCCACGATCGAACACCGTCATCGCCCAAGGGCATGTAACGTCTCGAGCCCACGACGCGAGGCCGACGACAGAAACTCAGGCATCCGGGACGGCAGAGACGACAGCACCCGTTCCGCAAGATCAGGTCGATTACAGATCAGCGTGGCATCACAGCCTGCCTCAAAAGCAGCCTGCGCACGATCAACGACGTCATCGAAGACGGCGGCCCCTGCCATGGACAGATCATCCGAAATGATGACGCCTTCAAACCCAAGTCGCTCTCGCAGAATGTCGTGACACCAGACCCGGGAGAACCCGGCAGGCATCTCATCCACCTGCGCATATCGAATATGCGCAGGCATCACTGCACTGATCGTCGGCGACCCAAGCAACGCATAAGGTAAGGCGTCATCACGAAGAATTTCTTCGAGCGATCGGTCATCCACAGGAAGATCAAGATGAGAATCCGCAATGGCCCAGCCGTGCCCAGGAAAATGCTTGGCACAGTTTCGCATCCCAGCAATGGCCAGCCCGTGCATCACCGCACCCGCAAGAAGGGTCACGACCTGAGGATCCCGGTGAAACGCCCGTTCTCCAATAATGTCACTTCGACCCCAGCCGAGATCTAAGACTGGCGTGTAACTAAAATCGATGCCGACCGCGCGCAGCTCTTTGGCCAGAACATGTCCGAGTCGACGGGCCTCGGCAAGCGCAGCGAGCTGATCTTCTTGATGCTCTGACCAGAGCGCCCCAAGTGTCGACATCGCTGGAATCTCAGTGAACCCTTGCCGAAAGCGCTGCACCCGCCCGCCTTCATGATCTACGCTGACTAACAACCGAGACCCATTACCAGGTCTTGGAACATCATGAATCTCGCGCGTCAGCGCGGCAATCTGAGCGGGAGATTCAAAATTTCTTGTAAAGAAGATAACGCCGCCAACCCATGGGTGTGCCAGCATCTCCCGCTCCACCGCGGTCAACGACGTGCCTTGCACATCAATAATTAGAGGTCCTGATCTACTCATAAGACAGGGTTCTTTCCTTGTTGATAATTCGTAAGCCGCTACGACTCGACGATGGCAAGCGCCTGGGCATGCTCGATTTCGTCGGAGATCGAGACATGAATCTGATACCCCTTATCCGCCAGATAGCGACTGAGTCGACCACGCGGATGGGCGACCGGTGCACCACGCTCATTGTTAAGAATCTCGACCGCATGCAACGACATCGGGCTCGTCAGTCCGACCCCGAGGGCCTTACCGATGGCCTCTTTCGCCGCAAAGCGTTTGGCAAGATAGCGTACCGCCCGATCACGACCCGCAACACCGCGATCTGCGCGGCGGGTGAACTCAGCATATTCCAGTGGGCCCAAAACCCGCTGTGCAAACCGGTCCCCCCATCGATCGGCGATCTCGCGGACACGCGTGATCATCACCGTGTCAGTCCCAATCCCAACAATCAACAGGCCGCCTCGCGCATCAGTCGCTTCATCTCGCGAACCGCCTCTCGCATGCCCACCAAAACTGCACGCGAGACAATCGCATGCCCAATGTGCAGCTCGCGGACACCCGGCAGTGCCGCAATCGGCTGAACATTAAAGTAGTTGAGTGCGTGACCGGCGTTAAACCGCATCCCTAGCGACATAATCAACTCGCCCGCCTGGGCAATCTTGTGAATTTCTTGAGATACAGCAGGTGCCTGCGCATCGCGTCCTTGGTGATGAAAAACCGCCGCATAGGGTCCCGTGTGAATCTCACAGACCTGTACCCCAAGATCGGCCGCCACACGAATCTGATCAGCGTCGGCATCAACAAAGGCACTCACGGAGATCCCCGCATCCCGCAGCCGCTGAATCTGTCGGGCAACGAGCGAGCGATTCGCGACGAGATCAAGACCCCCTTCGGTGGTGATCTCTTGACGTCCCTCGGGCACGAGCATGGCCATCTCCGGGCAGACCTCGCAGGCAAAGGCCACCATTTCATCTGTGGCCGCCATTTCTAGGTTTAACTTGATCTGGGTGTGGGTACGCAGACGACGAACATCGTCATCATGGATATGCCGGCGGTCCTCGCGAAGATGAACCGTAATCCCATCCGCACCCCCAAGATGGGCCTCTACTGCAGCCCAGATGGGATCAGGATCAAAGCCGCGACGCGCCTGTCTTAGCGTCGCCACATGGTCAATATTGACCCCCAGTTCAATCATGCCGAGACCCCTTTTTTTAAATCCGACTGATATCTTAAATCCGAACCAGTTCGCGCATGATCTGGCGCGATGACAGACCGTCGTCCCCAAGATGATGGCCAAGCAGCCCGCGTAGCAGTCGCTTGCATTCGGCAGCGATTTCGGGCGACTCGAGCACACGGATCGCCTGCTCGATGGAGCCCCCGGCACCGGCTAACGCTAACAGGGTCGATCCTTGAAATCCTAAATCCCCAGCGTCCGGTTCACGCAGATCCGTACCTGAGCCAAGCCGCACGATTCCGGTCTGAGGCGCCACCTGGTACCAGGCAGCCGGATCAATTGGGGTCTCTCCATCCGCCTCACGATCAAAGGCCGGGGCAACCCCCATCTCTCGCAGCAGATTGCACTCGAATCGACGCAGAATCGGCTCTGTGAGCTCGCGACCAGATGCGTTCTCTTGCGCTGCAAGAATCCCCAAGGTCGCCAAAAAGTCGTCGAACAAGGCGGGATGAGGATCATCCCGAGGAATCAGTCGCACCATTAGCTCATTCAGATAGAAGCCCGGCATGAGGGCGGCGCCATGCAGATGCTTCAGCCCCCCCACCCATTCCGCCGCGAGTAGATTGCGCAGCTCCGACTTCCCGGACCATCTTACTGTCAAAGGCTGAAACGGTTGTAACAGCCCCCGTAGCGCAGAGCGCGGACGTCGCGCCCCCTTCGCAATTAAACCCAGCCGTCCATGCTCTCTTGTGAAGACCTCGACAATGAGACTCGTCTCACGCCAGGCAATCGTGTGGAGCACGAATGCGAGATCTGAGTTCGCCGTCATTGGTATCCGAATGCACGAACAGCAGCCTCATCATCTGCCCAGCCGCTCTTCACCTTGACCCAGAGCTCGAGATGCACAGAACCATCGATCAGACGGGCAATGTCTTGTCGCGCCTCTGTTCCAATTCGCTTCACGCGCTCACCACGATCACCGATCACCAGCGCCTTCTGCGATGCCTTAGACACCACAATGCTTGCAGAGATCTCCGCATGCGGGCGTGCTGGGTTGGCGCGAGACGGCGCCTCATCAAACCGATCAATCACGACCGTTGCCTCGTAGGGGAGCTCATCCCCAAGTAAACGAAAGAGCTTTTCTCGAATAATTTCGGCAGCAAGAAAACGAACACTGAGATCGGACACCTGATCGTCGGGGAACATCGCGGGCGCCTCTGGCGCAAGGCGCTCAATTTCAAAGAGAATCGCCTCCACCTGCGTCCCCTTCTCCGCGGACACTGGC
Source organism: uncultured Burkholderiaceae bacterium (assembly GCA_964409175.1). Classification (GTDB taxonomy): domain Bacteria; phylum Pseudomonadota; class Gammaproteobacteria; order Burkholderiales; family Burkholderiaceae_A; genus Lacustribacter. The sequence continues at coordinate 21,161 of CAYPCG010000018.1, read as the reverse complement.
ACCAGGGCTGCAAACCGGTTCATCGCCGCAAGACGATCCCCCAGTGCATAGGCTGCAGTGCGCTCACGCGTTGACTGAATTCGATCTGATTTGTTCAGTACGGCAATGACCGGTAAAGATGCGGGGATTAGTCGAAGCACCGCCTCATCGGCGGCAGTCAAGCCTGTCGCCTCAATCACCCAGAGCACCAGATCGACCCCATCAAGGGCCTGTGCTGCGGTCTTATTCAGCTGTCGATTCAGCGCCGCGGTATGTTGCCGCTGGATTCCAGGCGTATCCACAAACACTAGTTGCAGATCGGGGCGACTTAAGACACCCGTAATACGGTGCCGAGTGGTCTGTGCCTTGCGCGAGGTGATGCTGATCTTCTGGCCGATGAGTCGGTTCAGCAAGGTCGACTTGCCGACGTTGGGACGGCCGACAATCGCAACAATCGCGCAGCGATGTGTCATGTTGAAGCGGCTTTTGACTTTTTCTCTTCGAACACTAAGGCCGCCTGCGGCGGCGGATCCGACTTTCTTGCACGCCGAGATTTCTTGGGCACACTCGACGTGGCAAGCCGTGCTGCCGACAATGCAGCGGTCGCCGCCATCTGCTCGGCAGCCCGACGACTCGCTCCTGATCCGAGGACTGTGATCGATAACTTTGCAATGGCGCACTCGACCTCAAAGACCTGGCTATGGGCCGCACCGTGGGTTGCCACAACGGAATAAGCGGGAAGCGGTAGCCCCAGTGCCTGTAGAAATTCTTGTAGCAGTGTCTTGGCATCTTTACCCAGCGTCTTTGGGTCTACCTGTTTCAGAATCGGCGTGTAGAGATGATCAATGACTCTTGCTGCTTCTTCAAAACCACCGTCCAGAAATATTGCGCCAAACAGCGCCTCGAGTGCGTCAGCAAGAATCGACGGGCGACGTAGCCCCCCACTCTTAAGCTCCCCTTCTCCGAGGTGAAGATACTGATGGAGCGCTAGGGTCTGTGCGATATCGTGCAGTGCCTGCTGGCGCACGAGGTTGGATCGCACGCGCGATAGATCCCCTTCGTCGAACTGCTTGAGCTGCCGATACAAGAGATGGGCGACGGCACAGTTCAGAACACTGTCACCAAGGAATTCAAGACGTTCGTTGTGCGATGCGCTATGACTACGGTGCGTCAGCGCAAGCCTTAAAAGCGCAGGGTCTTTAAAGGTGTAGCCAATCCGCTTTTCTAACTCGGCACTATTCAAAACGTCCCAATCGATCAAATTTACCGCTCATGACCTCGCCCGCGTTGAACCAGATAAAGAACGCGGGTCCGACCAGGTTGGCCTCGGGGACGAATCCCCAGACGCGGCTGTCACTGCTGTTATCCCGGTTATCCCCCATCATAAAGTAATGCCCCTGGGGTACCAGGCATCGCAGGCCCATGGCCGTGACCTGGCAGCCCGTGGGTGCCTGGGACTGGGGAAAGGTTCCCATCGCCATGCGGTCGTCATCGTTTAAGGTTCGATAGGTCTTGCCGCCTAACTTTTCCTCAAACTGCAGGGAGATACGCCCCGCGTCAAAAAAAGGAGACAAGACGGTCCGTTCGACCAGCTGGTCATTGACGTAGATGCGCTTGTTCTCAACACGTACCACATCCCCAGGAAGGCCAATCACACGCTTGATGTAGTCGACCGACTCATCCTCGGGGAAGCGAAACACCGCCACATCACCACGCTCAGGTTTACCCGTTTCAATGATGTTCGTTCGCAGCACCGGCAGCTTGATGCCATACGAAAACTTGTTCACGAGAATCATGTCGCCCACCCGAAGGGTTGGCACCATCGACCCCGACGGAATACTGAAGGGTTCCGCCACAAAACTTCTGAGCAGAAAAACCGCAAATAAGACCGGAAAGAAATCAGCGGTGTAGTAGATCCAGACCGGAACGGGCGCATCTGCAGCGCGCCGTGGGCGCCAGACCCAACGCTCGAGACTCCAGAGAATGCCGGTGAGTAACACCAGCAAGAAAAAGATCAGCGCAAAGTTCATGTCTAGTCCTCGACCTGGAGAATCGCCAGAAACGCCTCTTGTGGGATTTCGACCGTACCCACCTGCTTCATGCGCTTCTTACCGGCCTTCTGCTTTTCGAGCAGCTTACGCTTTCGCGAGATATCGCCGCCGTAACACTTCGCAAGAACGTTCTTACGTAGCGCTTTGATGTTTTCACGAGCGATGATATTGCTACCGATGGCCGCCTGAATCGCCACGTCGTACATCTGACGAGGAATTAATTCACGAAGCTTTGCGGCTAGCTCGCGGCCTTTCGGTGCGGCATTCGCGCGGTGCACGATCACCGACAGCGTATCCACGCGTTCACTATTGATCAGCACATCAAGCTTGACCACATCGGATGCTCGGTACTCTTTGAATTCATAGTCCATCGATGCATAGCCACGCGACACGGACTTCAGCTTATCGAAGAAGTCCAACACGATCTCATTCATCGGAATGTCATAGGTCAGATTTACCTGACGACCGTGATAGTTCATCGCCGTTTGAACACCGCGCTTTCCCGTACACAAGGTAATCACCGAGCCCACATATTCCTGCGGCATAAATAAGGTCACCGTGACAATCGGCTCTCGGATCTCTTCAATACGCGATGGCTCTGGCATCTTCGACGGGTTATCGACGTCAATGACCGTGCCATCTCGCATCAGCACCTGATAGACCACGGTAGGCGCCGTGGTGATGAGGTCCATGTTGTACTCGCGCTCAAGGCGCTCCTGGACGATGTCCATGTGCAGCAGCCCAAGAAATCCGCATCGAAAACCAAATCCAAGTGCCTGGGAGACCTCAGGCTCGTACTGAAGCGACGAGTCATTGAGCTTTAACTTATCGAGCGCATCTCGAAGCGCCTCGTACTGGTTTGCCTCAACGGGATATAGCCCCGCGAAGACCTGAGGCTTAATCTCCTTAAACCCGGGTAACGCCGAGCCGGCGGCATGCCCGGCATGGGTCAAGGTATCCCCGACCTTCGCCGCTTTCAGCTCTTTAATGCCGGCAATCACAAACCCTACCTCACCCGCCGATAACTGCTCAAGGTTTCTCGACTTCGGAGTGAAGATCCCCACATGCTCGACGCCATAGGTGGCCCCGGTGGACATCAACAAGATCTTGTCACGAGGTCGAAGCGTGCCATTCACCATGCGCACCAGCATGACAACACCCACATAGTTATCAAACCAGGAGTCAATGATCAGTGCCTGCAGAGGCGCCTCGGGATCCCCTTTCGGCGCCGGAACTCGGGCAATCAACATTTCTAAAATGTCTCGCACGCCCTCGCCGGTCTTGGCGCTCGCCCGTACCGCGTCGTGGGCGTCAATCCCGATCACGTCCTCGATCTCTTGAATGGCCTGCTCAGGGTTGGCGGCCGGAAGATCAATCTTATTTAAGACCGGAACGACCTCGACACCAAGCTCAATCGCGGTGTAACAGTTCGCCACCGTCTGCGCCTCTACTCCTTGTGAGGCATCCACCACGAGCAGCGCCCCCTCGCAGGCGGACAAAGAGCGGCTGACTTCGTAAGAGAAGTCCACGTGCCCCGGTGTGTCAATCAGGTTCAGCGAATAGATCTGGCCGTCGTTGGCCTTGTACTTCAGCGCGGCAGTCTGCGCCTTGATGGTGATGCCGCGCTCACGCTCGAGCGCCATGGAGTCCAGCACCTGTGACTCCATCTCTCGATCGGAGAGACCGCCACAGAGCTGGATGATTCGATCCGCGAGCGTGCTTTTTCCATGGTCGATATGCGCGATGATCGAAAAGTTACGAATATTCTGCAAGACACACCATCATTTTCTTCACTAAAAAACCCACTGCTGGGTCTACTTCGCTCTGGTCGGCCGCACCGGAATAAATAGCGCCCCGTCGCCCCGACGAACCAGTAGGACCAACGACTTTGTTTTGTCGAGCTTTCCAACTAACTCCGCAAACTGCTTCGCATTGACGATATCGGCGTTGTTCACGCTCATCAGAATATCGCCCTGACGAATCCCCGATCTCGCCGCAATGCCTTCGGCCGACTCAACCAAGACGCCCCCTTTGACCTTGAGCTCGTTCCGCTTGGCGTCCGTCAGGTCCACCACCCCGAGCCCTAGCCAGTTCGCCACCACAGGTGCAGGGGTCGACCCAGGCTTCGCTGCGGCCCGAGCATTACGATCAGGCTCCATCTCACTGACGGTCATGGCAATGTCCTTGGCCGCACCCTTGCGCCAGACCTGGGCAGTTACCCGAGCCCCCGGCTTGGTATTGCCCACAATCCGCGGCAGATCCGAGGACTTCTCAATCACCTTCCCGTCAAAGCGCAGCAGGATATCACCCGGCTCGATCCCCGCCCGCTCGGCAGGACCGCCCGCCTCCACACTGCGTACTAGGGCACCCGCTGTCTTGGTGAGCCCAAGGGCGTCAGCGACCTCTTTGGTCACCTCACCAATGCCCACGCCAATCCGACCTCGGGTGACACGACCGGTTGTGCGTAACTGGTCCGCGACGCGGTTGGCCTCATCAATAGGAATCGCAAACGAGATCCCCATAAATCCGCCAGTGCGGCTGTAGATCTGAGAATTAATGCCAATCACTTCACCGCGCATATTCAGCAGCGGTCCGCCCGAATTCCCTGGGTTCACCGCCACATCCGTCTGAATGAACGGCAGATAGTCCCCCGTATCACGGCCCTTGGCACTCACGATGCCGGCCGTCACGGTGTTCTCTAAACCAAATGGTGAGCCAATCGCCAGCACCCACTCGCCAACACGAAGCTTATTGGGATCACCAAACTTCAGTGCGACAAGGCCATTGGCATTGATCTTGACCAAGGCGACATCGGTGCGACGATCGGAACCGATCAGTCGGGCCTTGAACTCGCGCTTATCCGCAAGCGTCACAAGAATGTCATCCGCACCATCGACCACGTGATGGTTCGTCAGAATGTAGCCATCACTCGAAATAATGAATCCACTCCCTACGCCACGCGGCAACTCTTCAGGACCTGACCCTCCGCGAGGAGTTCTGGGGCCATTTGGACGTGGCGGAAAGAAGCGACGAAAGAATTCATAGAAAGGATCGTTTTCATCCAGTTCGGGCACTTGAGGTTGCCCCTGGGACTGCTGAACACGGACCTTCTCGACCGTGCGAATGTTAACGACGGCCGGACCTGCTGCCTCAACGAGATCAGCAAAATCAGGCAGGCCTCGCGCATTGGTCTGCGCCTGAGCAACACTCGTTAGCCCTGTTAACGGCGCAGACAAGACCAGTGTGGATGCCAACAAAACAGAACCGAAGATCGCTTTCATCGTGGTAGACCTCATGGTGAAACTTTCCATTCAACAGACTGTGCAAATTGACGAAGGGTTTCGGGCGGAACTTCTCCCATTACGGTAACCCAAGCCTGCTGGACCTCTCGAGAGATCATCGACAATGCCCCACGTCGATAGATACGCTCAGCGATCGATCCACTCGCCTGCTTGGGCTGAACAAAAACAGACAACGTCGCGATTCCATCCGACAAGACATAACGTCTGACTGCGAAGGGCAGACCGCCCTCTGATCCCGTCGCTGGCTGCTGATAAACACCGACCAGCTCAAACCCTTTGATGACCTCAGGCTTGTACTTCAGCGAGGGCATCGGCTGAACGCGGGACATCGAGGCATCGTGCACGGTCCAATCCTTTGCGGACTCAAAAGAAGGGCGCAGTGCTGACGCCTTGGCGCGTGGATCGAATCGTAATTCGGTGAATGCTGCCTGCTCAATCGCATGTCCATCAAAGTCTAGTCGTTGGCACTTCAACACCAGACCGGACTGCCGATCCACCCAAATTCGAACGGGCCAGCGCATCTCGTGGCGAGGCTTTAGCAAGTATTCATCGGCCTCAAGATCCGCCATCCGAAGCGACCCGCCCCGCACCAGTTCATAGTTACGAAGAATCCCTTCTGGTGATCCGACAAAGATCGCAGGAAAGGCTGATCGGGTGAGCTCTGTTCGATCGAGCTTGACCATCTGGTGCTCAGGCATGTAGACGCGAATCTCTTGGCCGGACCGGATGATCTCGTGCCGACTGCCCTCGAGCGCCTGTACCTTGACCGCGGAACGTCGCGCATCACGCACCTGCAGAATGCGGGAGGTCTGCAAGACCGGTCCCTGCTGGTGAACAAAGGTTCCCGCAAAAGAGAGTCGCTGGGCGGCGGACTGCAGTCGATCAATGACCTGCTCAGGCTTTAACTCAGCGGTCTGTCCAATTGCCGCAGGGCCAGACACGATGGTCAACATGACCATCGCTGCAAAGAAAGCTGCCTGAAATGCCATTAACGGACCTCGACCGATACCGGGCGAATGGACATCGAACCGTGTGCGTCCATCAGCTCACGGAGCCGAGGGTCTTGCACAGGAACCGGCATGGCAGGCTCAGCAACCCGAATGGCCGTTTGTGACGACGGTGAGGACGCCCCACTGCCCATCGCAAGAAAACTGTTAAGCGATCCGTCTTGCATCTGCGGCGCAAGCGTCACGAGCGCTACAAAGGCAATCGCAGCAGCAGCCGCACCACCGTACATCCACTGGCGCTGTCGAATGAACTGCCGGGCACTCCGAGGCGATTTAGCGGGAAAGTGAATTGGCTCGCTGGCAAGGGCCTGGGAGACGCGCTGCCCAATCGCGCTTGGTCTGGCCAGAGGCGCGCTTCGCATGACATCTCCAATCAAATGCCACTGGTCCCATTGCGCCCGCATTGGCCCAGTCGTCATCACCTGCTGGGCCAGCCGTTGGCTGTCTTCCTGCGGTAACTCGTTATCGATCCACGCCGAGAGCCGCTCGGCTTCGGCATCAGCCGTATTGGCTTGTCGCGATTGTCCTAGTCGTTGCTCATCCATCATGACCCCTGTCCTGTCTGCACCCTTACCACCGTTTTCCCTCACCATGCCCAAGAAGCGGCCGAATCCGTTCGGCAATCGCCTCGCGCGCCCGAAAAATTCGCGAGCGGACCGTCCCAATCGGACAGTCCATGGCCTGAGCAATCTCCTCGTAGCTCAGCCCCTCAATTTCTCGCAACGTAATCGCCGTCCGCAGGTCTTCTGGCAGTGCCTCGATCGCCGCATTGACAGTCTCGGCGATCTCGCGGCTCTGCAGCACGGCGTCCGGCGTATTGATGTCCTCTACGACATCCCCCACGTCGAAAAATTCCCCATCTTCCCCACTCTGAAACTCCGAGACGGTGGATGGCCTTCTCCCCTGGGTGGCAAGATAATTCTTGGCGGTGTTGACGGCGATCCTATAGAGCCAGGTGTAGAAGGCGCTCTCCCCCCGGAACTGGGGCAAGGCGCGATAGGCCTTGATAAAGGCTTCCTGGGCCACATCCTCCATTTCGGCAGGATCCCGGATCAGCCGAGAAAGCAGGCGAAGGACCTTGCGCTGATACTTCGAGACCAGCAGCTCAAAGGCCTTCTGGTCTCCATTTTTTACGCGCTCAACTAGCTGCGCGTCGACCTCTCGCTCATTGATCACCCGGCTGTCACCTAGATCCGGCGAAAGACGAGCGTGCCGTTGGTGCCCCCGAAGCCAAAGTTATTCTTGACCGCAACGCGAATGGGAAGATCCCGAGCCGTATTGGCACAGTAATCGAGATCACATTCAGGGTCCTGGTTAAAGATATTGATCGTGGGTGGACTGACCTGCTCATGGAGCGCCAAGACCGTGAAAACCGACTCCAGCCCACCCGCCCCACCGAGCAGATGACCCGTCATCGACTTGGTCGAATTCACCACCACGGAGGACGCCCTTGCCCCGAGCGCGGCTTTGATCGCCTCGGTCTCGTTCTTATCCCCAAGCGGCGTCGAGGTGCCGTGGGCATTGACGTAGTCCACCTGGTCTTGGGCAACACCGGCATCACGCATGGCATTGACCATGCATCGACGCGGACCGTCCATATTGGGTGCTGTCATGTGATACGCATCGCCCGACATTCCAAAGCCGGCGAGCTCGCAGTAAATCTTAGCGCCGCGGGCCTTCGCGTGCTCGTATTCTTCCAGCATCAGGACACCAGCCCCCTCGCCCAAAACGAATCCATCGCGATCACGATCCCAGGGGCGCGAGGCCGAGCCCGGATCATCGTTTCTCGTCGAGAGCGCCCGAGCAGCAGCAAAACCGCCGATCCCCAACGGCGAAATCGTCGACTCGGCGCCGCCTGCAAGCATGGCGTCGGCATCGCCGTACTGGATCAGACGCATCGCAAGTCCGATGCTATGAAGACCCGTGGTGCACGCCGTCACGGCTGCAATATTCGGACCCTTCAGGTGATGCAGAATGCTCAGGTGCCCCGAGATCATGTTGATGATCGACCCCGGCACAAAGAACGGCGAGATACGACGTGCGCCGCGATTGGTGTACTCCGTATGCGTTTCTTCGATCAGCGGGAGTCCGCCAATTCCAGATCCGACAAAGGCGCCAATACGCTCGGCGTTTGCGTCAGTCACGGTTAGACCAGAATCCTTTAACGCCTGGATGCCGGCAGCGATCCCGTAATGAATAAAGGTGTCCATATGCCGTGCCTCTTTGGCCGGCAGATAGTCTTCGACATTAAAGCCCTTCACCTCGCCTGCGAAGTGGACAGGGAGTCCGGAGTGGTCGAACTTGGTAACAGTGGCGATGCCGGACTGCCCTGCAACGAGGGACTTCCAGGCAGAGGCGATGTCGTTACCGACCGGAGAGATACACCCAAGACCGGTAACAACGACACGACGCCGACCCGCGGCGCCCGGTGAAAAAGGACCGCTCATCGGCTCGTGACTTTCTTATTTCTTCAGGTGGGTCGTGACGTAGTCGATCGCCTGCTGAACGGTTGTGATCTTCTCGGCTTCCTCATCAGGGATCTCACAGCCGAAGGCATCTTCAAGCGCCATCACCAGTTCGACGGTGTCGAGGGAATCAGCGCCCAGGTCGTCGACAAACTTGGATTCTTTTTTAACGTCTTCAATCTTGACACCAAGTTGCTCAGAAACGATGCCAATCACGCGCTTTTCAATATCTTCCATGAACCTCTTCCTTCAGGATAAATCGAGTGCCGTCATTGTATCAGGACATCACCATGCCGCCATTGACGCTCAAGGTGACACCATTGATATAGCCAGCCCCCTCGGAGGCCAAAAAACCGACCGCATGGGCGACATCCTGGGGGGTTCCAAGGCGTTGGGCGGGGATCTGCGACGTTAGCGTCTTGATCTGCTCATCGGATAAGGATTTTGTCATGTCCGTGTCAATAAACCCCGGGGCTACGGCATTGACGGTAATCCCCCGACTGGCCACCTCGCGCGCGAGCGCCCGAGACATTCCAGCAACCCCAGCCTTAGCCGCAGCATAGTTCACCTGGCCAGGGTTACCACTGAGACCGACCACTGAGGTGATGCTGATAATCCGTCCCCATCTCGCCTTAAGCATCCCCCGCAGCACTCCGCGAGACAGTCGAAACACGGCCGTCAGGTTTGTCTGAAGAACAGCATCCCATTCTTCATCTTTCATTCGCATCGCCAGATTGTCTCGGGTGATGCCCGCGTTGTTCACCAGAATCCCAACGGACCCAAATCGCTGGGCGATGTCGTCGAGCAATTGATCAGAGGCTGTTGCGTCGTTGACATTCAAGACCATTCCGGTGCCTGAAATATTCTGGGCGGCGAGATTTTCGGAAATCGTCTTTGCCCCCGCCTCCGTCGTTGCAGTACCAATAACAATGTGCCCAGCATGTCCGAGTGTCGTCGCGATCGCCTGGCCAATGCCACGCGTTGCGCCCGTCACCAGCGCGATGCGCGTCGTCGCCCCCAATGGAACTGAACCGTCGGTCATGTTGATGTCCTATGCAAGTGAGTTCAACGTCTGATCAAGACTGGCTTGATCCACGATATTAAAAAGCTGCATCTCTGGAGCGATACGTTTGACCAGTCCTGTCAGGACCTTGCCAGGGCCACACTCGACGATGGTGGTAACGCCTTCGGTCTGTAGCTTCTGAACTAGCTCTACCCAGCGTACGGGTCGCATGGCCTGACGCGCGAGTGCCTCTCGGATCCGATCAGGATCAGACTCGACCGCAACATCCACGTTATTCATCACCGACATCTGGGGCTTATGAAGCGCAACCGTCGTCAGATAGTCCCGAAGCGCATTCGCGGCAGGCGCCAGCAGACTGCTATGGAATGGCGCCGACACCGGCAATGGCAAGGCACGCTTGGCGCCTCGCTCTTTGACCAACGCACAGGCACGCTCAACAGCCTGCGCATGCCCTGCAATCACCGTCTGATCGGGCGCATTGAAATTCACTGCTTCAACCACCTGACCCTGGGCTGCGTCGGCGCATGCGGTCACCACATCCGCTGCAGGAAGACCCAAGATCGCGGCCATGCCCCCCTGACCGACAGGCACTGCAGACTGCATCTTCTCTGCACGAAATCGAACTGCTCTGGTCGCATCGGCAAGGGTGAACACCCCCGCTGCGGTGAGTGCCGCGTATTCGCCTAGGCTGTGTCCGGCGGCCCATGCAGGACGGTGACCGCCTGCAGCAATCCAGGCATTAAAAAACGATACCGCACAGGCCAACATTAGCGGCTGAGTATTCACTGTGAGATTGATTGCCTCGACGGGACCCTCTGCAGCCAGCCTTACAAGATCCTGGCCCAGGGCATCCGAGGCGATCGCCATCGAGTCCATCACCGTCTGATTGCCCGTAAACCCATTGAGCATCCCCACAGACTGAGAGCCCTGCCCAGGGAAAACAAACGCTAGTGTCTTCATCATCACTCCATTAACCCAATGAGATCACTCACAAGATCTCAGATCTGAACGAGTACCGCGCCCCAGGTAAAACCACCCCCAACGCCCTGCAACATGAGTCGTTGTCCAGCCCGAATACGGCCATCACGCCATGCGGTATCGAACGCCAAAGGGACCGACGCCGCAGAGGTGTTCGCATGCTGATCGACCGTGACGATTACTTTTGACTCGTCTAGTCCGAGACGCTTCGCGGTTGCAGAGAGGATACGTACATTGGCCTGATGCGGAATGAGCCAGTCAATATCGGCAATCGAAAAACCGGTATCCGCAAGCACTTCGCGGGCCACACTATCAAGCACCTGAACAGCGAGCTTAAAGACCGACTGACCGTCCATGGTCAGGAATGGATGCCCGGTCGCCTTTCCGTTACAAACTGAGCCGGCCGTGCGCAAGATACCTTCGTGTTCGCCTTTGGCATGGAGACGATGTCCAAGAATGCCAGGGGTCGTGTCTGCCTTGAGCACCACAGCGCCGGCGCCGTCTCCGAAGAGCACACAGGTCGTACGATCGGTCCAATCAAGAATCCGCGAGAAGACCTCTGCCCCAATGACCAATGCGGTCTTAACCTTTCCCGCTTTGATAAATAGGTCCGCCGTCGAGAGCGCGTAGACAAACCCCGAACAGACCGCCTGCACATCGAACGCAGGTCCACCCGAGATCCCTAGTTTCTTTTGAACAAGGCAGGCCGTCGACGGAAAGATCATATCGGGGGTCGAGGTCGCCACAATCACGAGATCGATATCGGCTGCACTCACGCCCGCCATGGCCATCGCCTGCCGCGCCGCCTCCGCGGCCAGATCACTGGTCATCACTGCGTCGTCGGCGATATAGCGCTGGGCAATCCCCGTACGCTCACGTATCCAGTCGTCAGACGTCTCTACGCCCTGGGCCGCGAGACGCGCTGCAAGCATTTGATTCGACACCGGTGCGCCAGGCAACGCACGGCCCGAGCCAACGATGCGCGTGAAGATTTCCGATGTCATGGGGCGATCAATGCGTGTTGAATTTTTTCATTAAGACCGTGTGAGGCTGCGTCTGCCGCACGATGCAGCGCCTGAGAAAAGGCATAAGCGTCAGCAGAACCATGGCTTTTCACCACAATGCCACGAAGTCCCAGCAATACAGCGCCGTTATAACGACGATGATCCACACGGCGAGACAGACGGTGCAATACCGGCGACGCAATCAGTGCCATTAACCGCGTCATAAAATTTCGTTTGAATTCTTCTTTAATGAAGGCCTTTAACATCTGGGCTACCCCCTCGGAGGTTTTCAAGGCAACGTTGCCAACAAATCCGTCGCAGACGACGACATCCGTTGTGCCCTTGAAAATATCGTCACCCTCGACGTTGCCATAAAAATTGAGTGGTCCTGCGCGCAGCATCTCGGCGGCCTGCTTGACCACTTCATTGCCTTTGATGACTTCTTCCCCAATGTTGAGTAGCCCCACTGATGGCTGGTCACGATTCTCGATCACCGACACCAAGGCAGACCCCATGAGCGCGAACTGCGCGAGGTGCTCTGCCGTGCAATCGACATTCGCGCCAAGATCCAACATGGTGGTGGCCCCCCCTTTGCGGTTAGGCAGCGCCGTTGCAATCGCGGGGCGATCGATTCCCTCGAGGGTCTTTAGGACATAGCGGGCAATCGCCATCAGGGCCCCGGTATTACCGGCACTGACGGCCGCCTGCGCACGCCCCTCCTGCACCTGCTCAATGGCAATGCGCATCGATGAGCGTCGTTTGCTTCTCAGCGCAACGGCGGGGGGATCGTCCATCGTGACGACTTCGTCGGCCGGCACGATCTCGATGCGGCCTTTTACGGCATCAGGCACTCTTTGGGCGCCAAGGGCAGAAGCGACCTGGGGCTCAAGGCCGACCAGGATCGCCCGGTGTTGCGGACATTGCGTCAGGAACGCAAGGACCGCGGGGATCGTGACAGGTAATCCGTGGTCGCCGCCCATACAGTCGACGGCAACACAGACCCCAGGAGACGTTAGATCAGGCAACGTCTTTCGTTTTGACGACCTTCTTCCCACGGTAATAGCCCGAGGGGCTCACGTGGTGACGCAGATGAATCTCACCCGTGGTCGGCTCAACCGCCGTTGGGGGATTGGTCAGAAAATCGTGCGAACGATGCATGCCGCGCTTTGACGGCGACTTCTTATTCTGTTGGACTGCCATAGTTAGACTCCGGAAAACCTTGAATTATAAGGCATTTTCCATCTAAGAGGGCTTCTTCAATAGGTCACGAAGCCCCGCAAAGGGCCGCTCTGTCCCTAGTTTTTCTCCCGACGCCTCAGCAGCGGCGCCCTCTCCGAGGGTGACCGCACCCGGCGCCTGACAATCCGCATGCTTGGGGGTCATCGGCAACGCGAGTAAAAGCTCGTCCTCCACCAATAGCAGTACCGTCATCTGGTCTTCCGGGGCAAGAAAATCAACATCCGGCAGGTCCAACCCATCGGCCTGATCGGCAAGCCAGTCCTCGGTCTTTTGGTCCGCCTCCTTGGCCGTGCGACAGAATTCAAACCCTCTTCTCAGACGAAGGCTTACCGGCATCGGCCCAAGGCAACGCGAGCAGGCACAGTCTAGTTCGGCATCAATCTCTAACCACCACAGGCGCCCATCGCCCTGCCCCTGATTCGAGGGTTCGGCAAGCAGCCGCCAACGAGGCGGCTCGCGATACCCCATCAATGCCGCTGTCAGTCGGGGCAGATCGGAGGGAGTGAAGCAACCCTCTGCAGGGATCGCCCCCACTTTGAGCGCATGCGCCAAGACCTCTTGGGAGAGCACCGAGGTAGGCGAGAGTGTGTTCGTTTTGTCGGACGGCATAATGGACGCACCTTAGCTGTCTTCGGAATCGCTTTCAAGCCACGCGCGCTGGTCATGTCTACACGAAAAATTATTCTTGCCTCAAGCAGCCCCTATCGACGTGCGCTGCTCGGTCGGCTCGGCCTTCCCTTTGAGTGCATCTCGCCCGACATCGACGAGACCCCGATCAACCATGAAACGCCACACGCCTGCGCGATTCGGCTTGCCCAGGAAAAAGCATCGGTCATCGCACGACAATTTCCGGACGCAATCGTGATCGGATCAGACCAAGTCGCTAGCTGCGATGGCCAACGACTCGAAAAGCCCGGCACCAAGGAGCGCGCATTCGAGCAACTTCGACTCCAACGCGGTCGAAGGTCCGAGTTCCACACCGCCGTGTGTGTCATGGCAGATGGCGGCAAGACGGTGGCCAGCGACGTAGTGGTCATCACAGTGGTCTTTCGCAACGAGCATAGTCTCAGCGACGCACACCTTCGTCGCTACATTGATCTGGAGATGCCGCTCGACTGCGCCGGCGCTGCAAAATCCGAAGGCCTTGGCATTGCACTCATGGAGTCGCTGACAGGCCCGGATCCCACTGCGCTGATTGGTCTGCCGATGATCGCGTTGACCCGGTTACTGCGAGAGATCGGCGTCGACCCATTACAGGCCGACACCAAAAATTAGCGAATCGACCAGTGCAGCAGCACGCGTGCCGCTGCATCACCAATCGATGCGCCAAATCGATGGGCAATGCGCTCTGCTAGATTGGGTTCGAGACTGTAATCAATGACCTCTTCAGCCTTGAGTACATCTCTTGCCACTGTATCCACCGTGCCAAGCCCATCGGCAAGCCCAAGCGCAACGCTCTTGCTCCCGGTCCAGACCATGCCACTAAAAATCTCCGGTCCTGCCTTTAGACGATCACCACGACCCTTCTTCACCGCAGCAATAAATTGCTGATGGACTTCCGACAGCATCTGCTGCACCGCCGCCTTTTGCTTGGGGTCCACTGCTAAAAATGGATCGAGTAGCGCCTTATCCTCACCGGCGGTGAGCACCCGACGCTCGATGCCGAGTTTTTTCATCGCTTCCGTAAAACCGAATCCATCCATCCGCACGCCGATCGAGCCGACGAGACTGGCCTTATCGACGTAGATCGCATCGGCCGCCGCAGCGATGTAGTAGCCGCCCGATGCGGCGACCTCCTCCACGACAACGATTAACTTTTTATCCGGATGCAGCGTCTTAAGACGCTGAATCTCGTCATACACAATCCCCGCCTGCACGGGACTTCCCCCAGGGCTATTAATCCTCAGGATAACGCCAGCCGCTGCCTGATTTGCAAAGGCCTCGCGAAGCGAAATATTGATGGATTCAGCATTGGCATTCATATCCGCATCGATCACTCCAGAGAGATCGACCAACGCGGTGTGCCGCGAACTCGGGTGTACCCCAGTAGAAGTTCGACTCGAGGAGACCACTGTCCAGATCAGCGCGACAATCAACGCCGCCCAGACTGCGCGCCAGACATTGCGCCAACGTCGCGCACGCCGCTGCTCCTCAATTGAGGCGAGAAGAATACGTTCCATCAGATTCTGATCCATTGTTCCATCCATTGTTGAAGTTCGTCGACCGAGTGCACGGTATGCATTGGCTCGGCCCGCAAGAGTGTCGCTAAGGGATGCGCGCCGTAGGTCACGGCCACCGCTCGGGCACCGGCCGAATGGGCCATGCCAATATCATGCGTGGTGTCTCCCACCACCAGTGCAGCCGAGGGAGAAATCCCAAGCTCCTCACAGATCTCAAAGACCATCGTCGGCTCCGGCTTCGGGTCACTCTCATCGGCGCACCGTGAGGTGTCGAAATAATGCCGCGTCTGTGTCGCATCAAAGGCTCGCTCGAGACCAACCCGTGACTTACCGGTTGCCACCGCTAAGGGCGTTCCCGCCCGACGAAGCCCCTCAAAGAGGGCCGTCATGCCCGGAAAGGGCCGAAGGGACTGATCTCGTGAGAGATAGTGATGACGAAATCGATCCGTCAACGATGCCTGCTGTGCCGCCGAAAGATTCGGTGCCACGCGAGACAGGGCATCCTGCAGCCCAAGCCCAATCACATAGCTCGCATCCTGCTCCGCAGGCACCGAAATTCCGATATCGCGACAGGCTTCGCGAATGGCATGCGTAATCGTGGGCGTCGAGTCAACGACGGTTCCATCCCAGTCAAAAATAACCAGCTCAATCGGCTGGGTTAAAGCGTGCTGCGCAGGCTGCATAAAGACCGATCTATTGAGAGCTCATTCACCATCGCGTCAAAGGCGTCATCCAATTCCGCGTGAAGCTGCATTGTTTCATGCGTGAGGGGATGACTACACCGGAGCTGCCAGGCATGAAGAAACATCCTCCCCAGCAGCGCGCGTTTCTCTGATCCGAGTGCGATCAGAAGTTCCTTTTCTCGAACATGGTCGCCATATTTTGGATCACCGATGATCGGTAATCCCTGACTGGCCAGGTGGACTCTGAGCTGATGCGTTCTCCCCGTGACTGGCTCACAGACCACCAGTGACACATCCCCCATCACCGGATGCGCCACCGTCTGCAGACAGCGCACACGGGTCAGTGCAGTCTGACCCGTCGAATCCACGCGTACCCAGCGCTCTCCCTTGGCATTCACCCACTTCAGTAACGGGGCATCAATCTGCATCGCTCCTGGCGCACAACGGCCCCAGACCAACGCCAGGTAACGCTTACGCATCTCCCCTTCACGAAGCTGGCGATGAAATTCGGTCAGGGCCGAGCGGCGTTTGGCCAGCAACATCACGCCCGATGTCTCTCGATCAAGCCGATGTACCAGCTCGAGAAACATCGGCCGGGCCCGCTCCGATGGTGCGAGCGCTGCACCGGAGAGCGCCTCGCCCTGCTGCCGAAGCGCCTCAATGACTCCCAGCGAGACCCCGCTTCCGCCATGTACCGCAATCCCGAACGGCTTATCGATCGCCAGCATGACCTCGTCCGCAAAAACCGTCTTAATCTTCCCCGCGATCGCCTTGGCCATGGCGGGCGAAACACGACCCTGAGACTGACCGGTCGGCGTTGGAACGCCCCCATCGGTCAGTCGAACCGGCGGAATCCTGACCTGGTCATCGGGTTCGAGCCGGTAGTCATTTGCAACCCTGCCCTTATTCACCCGAACCTCGCCGGTACGGAGCATCTTATAGATGCGCGTCTTGGGCACGCCCTTTAGACGAGCCATTAGAAAATTGTCGATTCGCTGACCCGAGTGATCCGCATTGACCGTCCAGTGCAGGACCGCCGGATTTACCACTCGACCATCCGTGACCGATTCCTCTGGTCCGGATTGCGCTGCAATTGGGCGGGTGACCGATTGGCTTTTGCTCGACTGTCTGACCTTGGTTGTCCGGATAGGTGATCCCGACATGGCCGCCTTCTTGGAGAGGCGGCCCGATCCTTTCTTGGCAGCAGACTTGGGGGACTTTGGGGACATCTGAACTTTCAAGGGTATACTCGGGCGGCGGAGATGAGTTCCGGCCGGCTTGTGTGCCCCGTTAAGCCTTTAGACCCAAGAGTTCAACATAAACCTTAGGTCTTCGCTTAAAGGAAGAAGCACTCAGCAGGTCGATGCCTCTGCCCCAGTTGCACTTGTTGCACTGGATTGTATTTGACCGAGGAGCGCAATGTCGCGAGGCCCGGCAAACGAGACACATGAACGCAACCAGATTGGTGTTTTAGCGTGACGAGATTTCTAGATTCTGATGGCCTTCGCGCCAGACTGACCCCCAGCGCACTGCGCTGGCGTGACGGTCTGTCAGCCGCGCTCGTCAGCGTCCCGACCTTTTCCAGCACCCAGCATAGTTCGTCCACCCCCCGTCCCATAAGGCTCGGGGGCCGCTCGTTCCTGCCCCGCCCCATTTCATTGCACGCTCCTATTTGCCGCTGACGCGGTTGTTGCGCCTGCACTGCAGGCAGATAGAAGGAGTTGTTGTATGAAACGCATGTTATTTAACGCGACCCATGCTGAAGAGCTACGGGTTGCGATTGTCGATGGCCAACGCCTGATCGACCTCGATATCGAGACCGCCGGACGAGAGCAACGCAAGAGCAATATCTATAAAGGGGTTGTCACCCGGATCGAGCCGAGCCTCGAGGCCTGCTTTGTGAACTATGGCGAGGACCGTCACGGTTTCCTCCCGTTCAAAGAAATCGCCCGCGAGTATTTCAAGCCAGGAGTGGACCCCGGCCGCGCCCGAATCCAGGACGCGATCACCGAGGGCACTGAGATGCTGGTTCAGGTGGAAAAAGAGGAGCGTGGTAACAAAGGCGCTGCACTGACCACCTTTATTTCGCTGGCCGGCCGCTACCTCGTACTGATGCCGAACAACCCTCGCGGAGGCGGCGTCTCCCGACGGATCGAGGGCGAAGACCGTCAGGAACTGCGGGAAACGATGGATCAGCTCGACGTCCCCACGGGCATGAGCCTGATTGCCCGTACGGCCGGTATTGGTCGCACCGCGGAAGAGCTCCAATGGGACCTGAACTACCTACTCCAGCTCTGGACAGCGGTCGATGACGCTCGGAAACTGCAGCCAGGTGCCTACCTGATCTACCAAGAGTCAAGCCTGGTGATTCGCGCTATCCGCGACTATTTCCACCCGGACATTGGTGAGATCCTGATCGATACCGATGACATTTACGAGCAGGCACGTCAGTTCATGCTGCACGTGATGCCGGACATGGGAACGCGCGTCAAACGTTACAACGATGATGTGCCGTTGTTCTCGCGCTTCCAGATCGAACATCAGATTGAGACGGCCTACTCTCGTGTTGTGCCCCTGCCTTCGGGCGGCGCCATCGTGATTGACCATACCGAGGCACTGGTCGCCGTCGACGTGAACTCTGCCCGGTCAACCCGCGGATCAGACATTGAAGAAACCGCCTTTAGAACCAACCTAGAGGCCGCCGAAGAAGTCGGACGACAGCTTCGACTGCGCGACCTTGGTGGACTCATCGTGATCGACTTCATTGACATGGAGTCTGCGAAGAACCAGCGCGAAGTGGAACAGCGTCTGCGCGATGCCCTGCACTTCGATCGTGCCCGCGTTCAAATGGGCAAGATCTCTCGCTTTGGTTTAATGGAGTTATCGCGGCAGCGACTGCGTCCCGCCTTGAACGAAGGCTCGCACATCACCTGCCCGCGCTGTAACGGCACTGGCGTGATTCGCGATGTCGACTCAAGTGCACTTCACATCCTGCGCATTCTGCAAGAGGAGGCGATGAAAGAGGGAACCGCCGCCTTGCATGTCCAGGTCCCGGTCGAAGTAGCGACCTTCCTGCTTAACGAGAAACGAACAGACATCGCGAAGTTAGAGTTCCGACTGAAAGTCACCGTCGTACTCATCCCGAACAAATATCTCGAGACCCCGAACTACTCGATCGAGCGTCTCAAGCATGACGACCCACGACTTGAAGACAGTCGTGCAAGTTATGCCATGGCCGATGAACCCGCTACCGAAACCCCCTATCAACAGAAAAAGACCGAGCAGGTTGCTGCCAAACCACGACAAGAAGCCGTTGTGAAAGGCGTCACTCCCGCACAGCCGGCACCCGTTGTCGCGAAGCCCGCAGACCAAAAGGCTGCCGGAAAGGGGCTTCTTGCAACCATCATGGGCTGGTTCTCGGGCAGCAGTAGCCCCAAAGAATCTGAAAAGCCCGTGACTCGCAGCGCCGGGGATCGCGATGGCCGTCAACGTGGACGTGGTGGTCGCGGCGAGAGAGGTTCTCGTGAGGGCCGAGAGTCACGTGATGGCCGTGAGCGCTCAGGGCGCGAACCCAGAGAGTCAAAAGAAGCAAAAGAGCCTCGCGAACCAAAGAATCGACAAGAGAACAACCGCTCCGGTAATGGACGACGTGATGAACGAGACGCGACTCGCCCAGAGGGAGAACCACGTCAGGAACAGCGTCCTCGCACAGAACGTGCAGACCGTAAGCCAAAACAAGAACGAGGAGATCGTTCAGCAGAACGACCTGCCGATCTTCAGGAGAACCAACCCGCAGTCCCGGCAGGCGATGTAGCCGGTTCGGCGGCCGAGGGTGCAGAGCAATCTGATCGCACGGGTCGTCGTCGCCGCCGCCGTGGTCGTGGTGGTCGTGGGCGCGAAGAAGGTCAAGACACACAACTATCCCTTGAGGCCTCTGCAGAAGAGACGATGGAATCGCCGAGCACGGCCTCTGAAACGTCAGCACCGCAGACCTCCGCGGTACCTGAACCGACACAAGCGCCTGTGACGGTCGCCGCTCCGGCTACCCCAATATCGGCTGCTCCGACACCTGCTGCCCCGACATGGGCTGCGCCAACACCAGTAGTCACCCCCGAACCCGTTGCGAGCGTTGCCACCATTACGCCTGCTACGCCGGCCCCAGTGTCGGTGCCGACACCGGCTCCAGCGCCGGCGCTAGCGCCAGTTGTGGTCTCCGAGGACGCCTTAAAAGAAACCTTGGGCGCTGCCGGACTTCAGTGGGTACAGACAGATCCAGGGAAGGCGATGACCGAAGCCACTGCAGAGCCACCACCAAAGCTTGGCCGTGCGCCGCGCAAGCAGACGACGGCCACAACAGAAGAACCATTGGTGATGGTGGAGACGCGTCAGAACAACTCGTAACCGATCCATAATCGCGTATGAGCTACGGACAACGCATTTTCTCCATCGTCCCTGATTCAGCCGCGAGCCCACAACTCCGGGCGGCCAAGGTGGATGCCCTTGGCCCTGCCCCTACCGCTGGTCTCACCGACCAGCGGCATCGTCGATTAAGAGACCTTCGGATCTCGGTGATCGATCAGTGCAACTTTCGTTGCACCTACTGCATGCCCAAAGAAGTATTTGGTCGTGACTATCAGTTTCTTCCGAAATCGTCCTTGCTGACCTTTGATGAGATCGATACCCTTGCTCGGATTTTTGTCTCGCTCGGTGTCGAGAAACTTCGCATCACTGGCGGAGAGCCACTGTTACGAAAATCTCTTGAAGATCTCATCGGCCGATTAGCGGCACTCCAAACACCGTCAGGACAGCCCGTCGAGATTGCCATGACGACTAATGGTGTTTTGCTACGCGAAAAGGCTGCGCTGCTCAAAGATGCGGGGCTTCACCGGGTCACTGTAAGTCTTGATGCATTCAGCGACGATGTCTTTCGTCGGATGAACGACGCAGACTATCCCGTGAAGGACGTGCTCGCAGGGATCGACGCAGCAACCGCAGCAGGGCTCACTGTCAAGATCAATATGGTCGTCCAGCGTGGTGTCAACGACCAAGAAGTACTTCCAATGGCAGCCGCGTTCCGAGAGCGAGGCCTCACGCTGCGGTTTATCGAATACATGGATGTTGGGTCATCGAATGCCTGGCAGCTCGATCAGGTCGTCCCGGCCCGCGAGATCGTCGAGACTATCTCACGCCACTTCCCCCTGACCCTCATCGGACGTGAACTTCCAAGCGAGGTATCCGAGCAATGGCAG
>CAYPCG010000017.1:0-28308 GCA_964409175.1 uncultured Burkholderiaceae bacterium | reverse complement strand
TCACGGTGCTGTGTAATGCGGTGATGACGCTGTTGGGCATTGGCCTAAAGGTGAATACCCTGCCGGTGGTCGCGCTGGGAGTGGGGGTTGGCGTGGACTACGGAATTTATCTTTTTGAACGGATTCGTCACGCACTGGATGATGGCATGTCGCTTCAAGACGCCGTCTTCGATGCGCTTCGTCAGCGCGGGACTGCGTCGCTCTTTACGGCCGTTACGATGACACTGTCGGTCTTAACCTGGATGGGATCGGATCTGCAGTTCCAGTCAGACATGGGTGTCCTGTTGGGCTTCATGTTCTTGGTTAATCTCTTTGGGGCGATCTTGCTACTTCCCGCCTTAGCGGCGTTTCTGGTCCGACGCCGTTCCTCGTCAACCGTTGCACGTTAATCTGAAAGGGCTCTCGTGTCCGTCCCTGCACTCCTAAAAGATCTTCGTCTGCCCTTAATCGGTGCCCCTTTATTTATTGTCTCGAACCCTCTGCTCGTGATCGCCCAGTGTCGCGCCGGCATCGTTGGCAGCTTTCCGGCGTTAAACGCACGTGCGCCGGGTGAACTCGAGCAGTGGCTTACGCAGATTGAGGCTGCGCTTGGTGATCCTGCTGCGGCAGTCCCCGGGATTAAGGTTGCGCCTTACGCAGTGAACCAGATCGTCCATGCCTCTAACCCTCGGTTAGCGGAAGACGTTGAACTCTGCGTCAAGCACAAGGTGCCGATCATGATTACGAGCCTTCAGGCGCCGGACCCTGTGGTACAGGCTGCGCATCGCTACGGAGGACTGGTCTTTCATGACGTGATCAGTATTCGTCACGCACAAAAAGCGTTGGAAGCGGGCGTGGATGGGTTGATTTTAGTGACTGCAGGGGCCGGGGGGCACGCGGGTAGTCTGAATCCCTTTGCCTTTGTTGAGGAGATCCGTCGTTTCTATGACGGCCCTATTATTTTGTCGGGCGCGATGAGTCGCGGGCATCATATTCTTGCGGCTCAGGCGATGGGCGCAGATCTGGCGTATATGGGAACGCGATTTGTCGCCTCTGAGGAAGCACGTGCGATCGACGACTATAAGCAGATGCTGGTGTCGTCGACGGCCGAGGATATTCTTGGCACCAATGTCTTTACCGGAGTTTACGGAAACTATCTCAAGGGCAGTATTGTTCGTGCGGGACTGGATCCTGCTCAGCTTGGGCAGTCCGATAAGAGCAAGATGGATCTCTCCGCAATGCAGAGCGCAGGCTCAAAGGCCTGGAAAGATATCTGGGGTGCCGGCCAGAGTGTGGCGGGTATTCAGTCGGTATCGTCGACACAGGCGATCGTGGATCAGTTAGCGATCGAGTATGAATCCGCGAGACAGAAGCTGGCGATCTAAACGCATCGCTGCCCTGATGCTGGGGGCGTTACTTTGTGGTGGCCCGAGTGCGCAGGCACAGGATCTGACGCCGGCGGGCGCTGAGCGAGCAGGAACGAGTGATGGGCTTGTTCCCGCCTGGTCGGGAGGCCTTCGAGAGCCTCCCGCAGGATGGCGACCCGAGATGGGCTATGTCAATCCATTCCCGGATGACCGTCCCATCACCGTGATCAGCAAGGCCAATCGTGAACGATTTCATGCGGAGCTCTCTCCGGGGCTTATCGCTTTGTTCGATCGTGTTCCCGATTTTCAGATGCCACTCTATGCCACACGAAGAACGGCCGCTTATCCAGACGCGGTCGTTGCACAGGACGCGATCGTGCCCTTTCCTCGGCCGAGAACCGGTGAGGAGGTGATGCGGAATGTGGTCCAACGGTATCTAGGAGGTAGTATCACTCGGGAGGGGCGTGCCTATCCGGTCAGAGCAAATGGGGAGTATTACGCGATCGGGACTTGGTCGAGACGGTTTTACGCATCCCACTTAGAGGGCGCACCTGAACAGCTTTTGTTTGCTGCGATCGGCGGATTTCAATCACCCGCTTCTCTGCGGGGCAATCTTGCGTTAGTCCATGAGCCCCGTTCGCTTCAGACAGAGTCACGGCAGGCATGGCTGTATAACGCTGCGCAGCGACGTGTCCGTCGCGCGCCTGATCTTGCCTATGATGCGGTCAGTGATGGCTCTGAAGGGTTACTCACCGTTGATCAGGTCGATGGTTTTAATGGGGCCACTGACCGTTACGACTGGCAGCTTCTTGGAAAGCGAACGCTGATCGTCCCGTACAACACCTATTCAATCGCTGAGCGGGGTGTTAAGGAGTCCTCGTTGATCCGTCGAGGCAGTGTCAATGGCGCGCTCATGCGTTACGAACGTCATCGTGTCTGGGTGGTGGAGGCGGTGCTGAAGTCTGGGCAGTCCCACATCTACGCCAAACGACGTTTCTATGTTGATGAGGACAGCTGGACGGTGTTGATCGAGGAGGCCACCTCTCGTCGGGGAGACCTTTGGCGCGTGGCGCTGCATGGCGTCGTCCAGTTCTATGATGCGATCACCCCTGGGATACGTCTGTCGATCTATCACGATCTAGACTCAGGAAGTTATCTGGTCTCCGGTCTCGATGGCGATCGCCAACCGTCAATTCGGTTCGGTGCTCGGGCAGATTTTTCAGAATTCTTGCCGGACGCCCTTCGGCGTCTCGCACGCTAAAGACGCACGGCTCGACAAGAAGATGAATACGCGGGCGACTACGCTGTCAGCGTGTCGGGGTATCCGATAACGTGTGATGGACCGTGGGGTAGCGTAGACGTGCGCCGAGTTCCGTTGTGAGTCTCGCTGTGCGCACCTGGCGTGAATCTTTTAAGAAGCTCATCATCATTGCGCTGATCCGGCCTTGCTGGGCAAGAGACTC
This sequence comes from uncultured Burkholderiaceae bacterium, assembly GCA_964409175.1. Lineage (GTDB taxonomy): Bacteria > Pseudomonadota > Gammaproteobacteria > Burkholderiales > Burkholderiaceae_A > Lacustribacter. Next base: position 25,499 of record CAYPCG010000017.1, on the reverse strand, counting down.
CATCTCAGCGCGCGAGACACGTGGCGGTCGAGCATAGCCTTTGGCGTCAGCAATCAGATCAAAGTAGTCCCCGGTTTTCAGGCTGGTCTCATCGACGGCGTTGGTGATTCGACCTGGACGACCCCGAAAACAGGCTAGCCAGGTAATCTCTGCTAAGTCGTCCGCATGGATGTGATTTGTGTAGACATCTTCTTCCCGACGAAGCGCAGGCATCTGCGTGCGTAGTCGCTCCAGCGGTAGCCGATCCCCTGCGTAGATGCCCGGCACACGAAGTACGTGGGCACCCAGTGGCCGGCACTGATGTTCAGCATCGATACGTCGAAGTGATCGAGGCTGTTGGGTGAGGCAAGGGCTTGTCTCCGTAACGACTGCCCCTTGTGCATTGCCGTAGACGCCGGTTGTACTGATGTAGACGAGTCTTGGGGCACGTGGGCGTAGTCTCAACTGGTGGATGAGTCGCCGTACCCGAAGATCGCGCGTGTCAGCGTTGCTGTCGGCAGGGGGGGCAAAAATTACAACGCTCTGACCTAACGCGCGGATGCGTTTGACAGATCGTGGATCATCCAGATCACATTGAAGGAACAGAAGGCGCTGCTGCTGGGCGGTGAGATTGAGCGACTCATCATCAAGGCGACGAGTCGATCGGCTGATCGCAATAAACCTGGGGCCAAAGCGTGCGCTGGGCTGGGTGAGTCGCTGCTCCAAGAGTCGTCTGGCAACGTCGCCAAAGCCCATCAGGGCAATACGGTGTCGACGAAATTGTCTGGGAAGTGCAGCCATTCAGAGACTCTACCGAAGACGGCAACAAAAGAAAAAGCCCTCGAGTTGAATGAACTGGAGGGCTTCCTCAGTTGTTCTGGCGTCACGCCAGATGACACACCGATTACTTGATGGTCAGAACATACTTTGCCAGGGCCAGCGCGTCTGCGTCAGAGACCTGGGGGTGCGGAGGCATGGGGATTGGGCCCCAGACGCCAGCGCCACCAGCTTTGATCTTCTTGGCCAGCTTCTCAGCAGCGCCACCGTCAGCTTTGTATTTGGCGGCAACGTCTTTGTATGAGGGACCAACCAGCTTCTTATCGTTCGCGTGGCAGGCGGTACAGTTGTACTTCTTCAGCATCTCGGGTGAAGCAAATGCAGAGCCAGCAGAGGCCATCAGGCCGGCAGCGATTGAGAGTGCAACAAACTTGCGCATTGAAATCTCCTGGTTTGTAGAGTGACTAAAGGCTACAGAGCCTTAACGTGCCGGATGCCCAGCAGGTTGACCGGCATTCTATCCTTAATTAACGGCCTTCCAAAGCGCTAGACCGACTCCTTTTGAGAGAGTTCCGGATCCGTCACTGCGCCTCGGCTTGCCGTTGACGCCAGCTTTGCAAACTTGGCGAGAACGCCCCGGGTGTATTTGGGTTTGGGGGGCGTCCAGGCGGCGCGTCGGGTAGCCATTTCAGCGTCGGAGATTTTGAGTTCAATCAGGAGCTGATGGGCATCAATCGTGACGAGATCTCCTTCGCGAATCAGGGCAATCGGCCCTCCTACGGCCGCCTCGGGCGCGACGTGACCGACCACCATCCCCCAGGTTCCGCCTGAAAAACGGCCATCGGTAATCAGTCCCACGGACTCTCCCAGGCCTTGTCCGATCAGGGCAGAGGTGGGCGAGAGCATCTCGCGCATCCCTGGGCCTCCGCGTGGCCCTTCATATCGAATGACGACGACATCACCGGCCTTGATCTCTCGGGCCATGATGGCCTCCATTGCCGCATCCTCTGAGTCAAAGACACGGGCCGGGCCGGTAATCACCGGGTTTTTGAGACCCGTGATCTTCGCGACGCAGCCTTCGGGAGAGAGGTTGCCTTTCAGGATGGCCAGGTGTCCCTGTGCGTAGAGCGCGTTGGAAATGGGTCGAATCACCTCTTGGCCTGCCTTCGGCGTCGATGGCACGTCCTTGAGCATCTCGGCAATGGTCTGTCCGGTGATCGTCAGGCAGTCGCCGTGTAGAAGACCCGCATCCAGCAGGAGTTTCATGACCTGCGGGATTCCGCCGGCAGTGTGCAGATCGGTCGCGACGAAACGACCCGAGGGCTTGAGGTCGCAGATGACGGGTACGCGGCGACGAATCGTCTCGAAGTCATCAATCGTCCACGGCACCTCGGCGGCGTGCGCAATCGCCAAGAAGTGGAGCACTGCGTTGGTCGAACCCCCCACGGCCATGATGACACTGACTGCGTTTTCAATGGATTTGCGGGTGATGATGTCTCTTGGCTTGATGCCTTTTTTGATCGCTTCGACAAGTACCCGCGCCGATTCCGCTGCGCTCGTGGTCTTCTCTGCATCTGGGTTTGCCATCGTCGACGAGTACGGGAGGCTCATCCCCATCGCCTCAAAGGCCGAGCTCATGGTGTTCGCCGTGTACATGCCGCCGCAGGATCCCGAGCTTGGGCAGGAGCGCTTTTCGATTTCTTTAAAATCCGTTTCGCTGAGCCGGCCCATCGTAAATTCGCCGACTGCCTCAAAGGCGGAAACGACCGTCAGGTCTTTGCCTTTGTAGTGGCCTGGCAGAATCGTGCCGCCGTAGACGTAAATGGCGGGCACGTTCGTTCGCGCAATGGCCATCATGCCGCCGGGCATATTTTTATCGCAGCCACCAATCACGACGACGCCATCAAGCCACTGACCGTTGACGCAGGTCTCAATCGAATCTGCGATGACCTCGCGCGAGATGAGTGAATATTTCATCCCTTCGGTGCCCATACTCATTCCGTCGGAGATGGTCGGGGTGCCAAAAATCTGTGGGTTTGCACCGGCGGCCTTGAGTGCGGCCACGGCGGCGTCGGCGAGTGGCTGCAGGCCGCTGTTACAAGGGGTGATAGTGGAGTGGCCATTGGCGACACCCACCATTGGTTTATTGATGAAGTCTTCTTCCTTGTACCCCATCGCGTAGTACATGGATCGGTTCGGAGAGCGGGCCACGCCCTCGGTGACATTGCGTGAGCGTTCGTTAAGTCGTTTGGGGGTGTTGCTCTCGGCCATGGCCTGCTCCTGTTGAATCCGAAAGGTTATATTGTGCCGTATGACACCCACTGTTCTGATCCATCCCCAGTTTGATCCGATTGCCTTTTCACTCGGCCCACTTGCCGTGCGCTGGTATGGCCTGATGTATCTGGTGGCATTTGCCGCCGTCTTGATCCTGGGCCGCATCAGGCTGTCGAGTCCGGCCGCAAGATCAATCGGGATGGATGCGAAAGCGCTGGATGACCTGTTGCTCTATGGTGTTTTTGGGGTGCTACTGGGCGGGCGACTTGGCTACGTGGTCTTCTACAAGCCTGAGTACTATCTGGCCAACCCCGCCGAAATCGTTGCTATTTGGCAGGGGGGAATGGCCTTTCATGGCGGCATGCTCGGCGTCATTTTGGCCGTCGCACTATTTGCCTGGCGCCGTGGCGTTCCCTTCTTAGCAGTCGGCGATTTTCTGGCGCCGTTGGTCCCTTTGGGGCTTGCCGCAGGGCGACTCGGAAACTTTATCAATGGCGAACTATGGGGGCGGGTTGCGGACCCAGGACAAGTCCCCTGGGCGATGATTTTCCCGCAGGCCGGGGATGGCCTTGCCCGACATCCGTCACAGCTCTATCAAATGGCGCTCGAAGGACTTTTGCTGTTCGTGGTGCTCTGGTGGGTATCACGCAGGCCACGTCCTTTGGGATTTATCTCGGGATGTTTTCTCGTGGGATATGGGTTATTTCGTTTTGTTGTCGAGTACACGCGAGAACCTGATGCATTTTTAGGACTCTTAAGTCTGGGGCTGAGCATGGGACAATGGTTATCGATTCCAATGATGGTCATCGGCGCTGTCATGCTGGTGGCAGCAAGGCGTACGGAGAAAAACGATGCGTGACACGAGTGCTTCGCAAGGGCATGTTCACTGGTTGCGAGACGGATTTGTTGCGACGGTAGTGATCTCAAATCCTGGCCATTTGAATACCTTATCGATGGCTATGTGGCAACAGCTCCATCAGTGTTTTCGTGAGATCTCAACGCTGTCCGATCTGAGATGTGTGGTCATCCGGGGCGATTCGGGTGCGTTTTCATCGGGGGCGGATATTAGCGAGTTTCCTGCGAAACGATCGACACGAGAGCAGGTGCGTGCATTTCATGACCAGACCATCGCGCCGTGTCTCGCTGCGATCACGAATTGCATCGTGCCAACCGTAGCAGCCATCGATGGCCCCTGTGTTGGGGGAGGTCTTGAGGTGGCCAGTGTCTGCGATATTCGAATTGCGAGTGACCGCAGTACTTTTGGCCTACCGATTCATCGACTCGGGTTCTCGATCGCCCCTGCCGAGGCTGCGGTGCTGCTTGCCCTGCTTCCAAAGGCAGTTGTCCTGGAGCTGTTGCTCGAGGGGCGAATCCTCGAGGCTGAAGAGGCCTTTGAGAAGGGGATCGTGAGTCGCCTGGTCGCGACAGAGCTCTGGCAGGACGAGGTCGCCGTCACGGTTTCTCGGATCTGCTCCGGGGCCCCCGGTGCGGTGCGCCGCAGTAAGTGGCTCATTGCGCAACTGTCTGGATCATCGCAGTCCCTGACGGATGGTCAGGGACTATCGCCGCTGACGCGTGAGGTCTGTTGGGATTTTGTCGAGTCTCAGGACTACCAGCGGGGCGTGACCGCATTTCTGAACAAAACCACGCCGTCGTTTCAGGGAGACTAGTCCTGGGGCAGTTGTTCGAGCAGTGTCTCAATGCGTTGTGTTGCGGCCTGAACGCGAGTGTTGAGCTCTCGCTGTGCCGCGGAGAGGCTGGCCAGCTCTTGGCGAAGTGACGCATTTTCTTTGCGCAACTGGTTTACGATCCCGGCCAGGGTATTCGTTTTTTCGGCGAGGACTTGTAGGTCGTTCAGCATGGGCTACATGGTAACAACTTGAATCCACTGAGATCATCTTTCCTATGAATTTTTTCACGCGTTTGGCGCTGACGAGTCTCTGGTTCATCCCGCTCTACGGGCAGGCGCAGGGGTTGCTGCAAAAGGCGCAGCAGCTCCAGACGGGCGTGGTCACGTCGTCGGCCCGTGAAGGGCTCGTCCGTGCCGGTGAGCTGCAGGCGGGACTTGTCGCTCAGAAGGTTGCGGTCGCCCCGGGCCAGCCCGTATTGGTGGGCCTAAGGCTTATTCATGATCCTCATTGGCACACGTACTGGCGTAACCCCGGGGATTCGGGTCTGCCTACGAAGGTTGACTGGCGTCTCCCTGCTGGCTGGAAGGCTCAGGAGATTCAGTGGCCGACCCCCATGCGACTTCCCGTCGGGCCGTTGGCGAATTTTGGTTTCGAGGGCGATCTTGTATTGCCGATGGTACTCACGCCGCCAGCGGGGCTTAGCCCTGGTTCAGAGGTTCGTCTCGAGGCGCAAGCCAGCTGGCTCGTCTGTAAGGACGTGTGTATTCCTGGCGAGGCAACGCTTGCCCTTCGGCTGCCCGTCGTCGCCAAGGATGTGCCAGTAGCAGACGGACCTGACGCGAGTCTGTTTGCCCGCGCACAGGCGCAGACGCCCGTGCGGGAATCGAGTCGGCCGGTCCGTGCCTATCTTTCAGACAAGCTGTTGACCCTGACCTGGTCTGTCAGCAGTTCAAAAGAACAGCCTGCCAGACAAGAGACGGGGTATTTCTTTCCCTACATTGAAGGGTTGATCACGCCGGCGGCTGCGCAGAAGCTTTCTCAGACATCCGATGGTGTTCGTCTGGATATTCCTTTGGGAGAGTCGCCGACGCGCGCAGTTGCCGAGCTTCGTAAGGCAAAGCAACTCGGGGGTGTCTGGGTTACGGGGCAGGGCCCTGGTGTTGAGTGGAATGCGGTGCTGGCCGCGGGCGAGGCACCGGTTGCAACGACGCTGTTGGATGCTGGTAAGACTGCTGCGCAGGAGCGCCCAGAGCCGGTGAAGAGTGCGGGCTCAGAGAGTGGCCTGTGGCTCGCGATCGGGGGTGCGTTACTGGGCGGGTTAATTCTGAATCTGATGCCCTGCGTGTTTCCGGTGATCGGACTGAAGGTCCTGTCGTTTGCCCAGTCCGCTCATTCTCGCGCCGCGGCGATTCAGCATGCGTTGGTTTTCTCGTTGGGGGTGGTCTTAAGTTTTCTCGCGTTAGCAGGGCTGCTGATCGCGCTACGCGCAGCCGGCGATGCAGTGGGCTGGGGGTTCCAGCTTCAGAACCCATGGGTCGTCGGACTACTGTCGCTATTGTTTGTCGCGATTGCGATCAATTTGCTGGGTGGCTTTGAGATGGGGCTGTTAGCGAGCCGAGCAGCCAACCTTGATTTCTCTCATCGTGTTGCGGGTGCAGGTGGTGCAATGGGTGCCTTCGGCTCTGGTGTTCTGGCGGTGGTTGTCGCCTCACCATGCACCGCCCCCTTCATGGGGAGTGCGATTGGATTTACGACGACTGCAGGCATCCCTCAGACACTGGCGGTGTTTGCGGCCTTGGGGCTCGGGATGGCGCTGCCTTATCTGTTGCTTGCGGCATCGCCTGGACTACTGGCCCGACTCCCAAGACCCGGCCCATGGATGCAGCGATTTAAGCAGGCCTTGGCCTTTCCCATGCTTGCGGCATCGGCCTGGTTGATCTGGGTATTGGCAAGTATCCAGGGGACCGATGCGGTGCTCTGGATTTTGGTTGCGGCAACAAGCCTTGCGATGCTGCTCTGGATATACGGTAGCTTTGTCCAGATGGGACGCGCGGGCTTGTTCTCGTGGGTCGCGATGCTGGCCTTGGCGGCTGCCGTTGTCATGAGTCTGCGCGCCATGGCGACACCGGGTCCTTTGTCTTCGGCATCCCCCGTGACGTCGCCTGCCGCGACCGGTGCTGCTCGCGTTACATCGGCGGGCCCTGCCGAGGCCTCTGCGGCAGCGATTGTCTGGCAGCCCTGGGCGCCGGGGCTTGCGGAGCAGGCGGCAGCGCAGGGGAAAACGGTATTTGTCGACTTCACGGCCAACTGGTGCATTAGCTGTCAGGCGAGTAAGGTACGTGTACTACAAACGGATGCGATCGCTGCCGCCTTTGCACGTCATCAGGTAGTTGCACTTCGTGCGGATTGGACACGGCGTGATCCCCTGATTGCGAATGAGCTTGCACGACACGGGCGAAGTGGTGTGCCGCTGTACCTTGTCTATTCCAAAAAGGGAGGTGCACCGAAGGTGCTCTCCGAGTGGCTTACCGAGTCTGAGGTGTTGTCGGCGATTCAGTGACAAAGGCCAGCTGGGTTAGGCCAAGCTGACTGGCAAGTGTCATGACGCGCACAACGTCTTCGTAGCGCGTATCGCGCGCTGCTCGGATCTGAATACTTGGTGGTGTCGGCGCCTTCGAAGCGGTCTCAAGCGTTGTCCTGAGTGCTTCGATCGTGACGGGCTTCTTATCCACGAAGAGCTGCCCTTGCGCATCAAGACTGATCGTGAGGGTCTGCTGCGTGGCTGCGACAACAGGGTTATCCGCCTTTGGAAGGTCCAGCGAAACGCCTCGTGTCATGAGCGGTGCGGTGATGATGAAGATCACCAATAAGACCAGCATGACATCGACAAGCGGTGTCGTATTGATCTCCGACATCGGTTCCCGCTGTCCTGTTGTGTCGAAACGACCCATTCCCATATCGTGTCTCTGTTACCGCTTGGCGATGAGTTGTGCGCGCAGATCATTGGCAAAACCGTCGAGCGTTGCCAGCGCCAGTCGATGACTACGCGTGAGTGCGTTGTAGGCCAGCACTGCCGGAATTGCGACCACAAGACCGAAGGCCGTCATGATTAGCGCCTCGCCCACGGGGCCTGCGACCTGCTCGATCATGATCTCGCCGCTCCCCGAAATGCTAATCAATGCGTGATAAATGCTCCAGACCGTCCCAAAAAGACCTACAAATGGGGATGTGGCGCCAATCGATGCAAGGGTCACGAGTCCAGAATCTAAGCGATCCGTCGTGCTCTGGAGCGTGTCGCGCAGTGCGCGTGTGATTCGGTCCTCGGGCGGGCTCTGTCCATCAAGGCTATTCGCGTCCAGGCGAAGATCACGGAGTCGAATCGCTTCGCGAGCCAGGCTTGATAGAAAAGGGGCGGGCTCTTTGGTCGCAATGAGCGCGAGCCCCTCTTCGAAACTTCGTGATTGCCAGAAAGATTTTGCAAGGTCTGCACTGGTGAGTCGGAGCTGTCGTGCGCGACGCCCCTTCGTGATGATCAGAGTCCAGGAGATGATCGACATCACCAATAGCGTGATCGCGGTAAGCCAGATCACAGCATCCGCATTCTCCAGCATGTGGGTAAAGCCAAGGGCGCTACTGGCCACGTTAATCTCGCAGTCCTAAAACATCTTGCATGTCGAATAGCCCGGTCTTGTGTGCCATTAAAAACTTTGCGGCTCTTAATGCGCCTTGGGCATAGGTGGCACGCGAGGATGACTTGTGGGTAATCTCAATTCGCTCACCCGTCCCCGCAAACAGCACCGTATGATCGCCCACAATATCACCGCCGCGGATCACTGAAAAACCGATCTCCTGCGCGGGGCGCTCTCCTGTGTGTCCCTCGCGAGCGTAGCGTGCGACACTGTCCAGATCACGTCCTGTGGCCTTCGCGATGACCTCTCCCATTTTGAGCGCGGTGCCCGAAGGCGCGTCGACCTTGTGGCGGTGGTGGGCCTCGATGACTTCAATATCGAACCCCTCTTTCAGGAATCGTCCCGCCGTTTCCAAAAGCTTCAGCGTAATGTTGACGCCAACGCTCATGTTGGGGGCAAAGACGGTTGCATGGGCCTGACTAAAGTCGCGAATCGATTTCAGTCCTTCGGCATCAAATCCGGTTGTTCCAATGACGGCACGAAGCTGATGGGCCCGACAGACGTCGAGATATGCTCGCGTTGCCTCAGGCCGCGTGAAGTCAATCAGGACGTCGGCGGTCGACAGTGACGCGAGCTCAGCGCTGATGATGACCCCAGTCGTCTGACCCATAAAATCTCCTGCGTCGCGACCAATGGCAGGGCTACCCGCCTGATCAATTGCGGCCGCAAGTGTCGTGGCTGGGTCCGCGAGCACCGCTTCAATGAGCATCCGCCCCATCCGCCCGGAGGCGCCAGAGATCGCGATCTTTGTCTGTTGTGGTTGTGTCATCGCACTAGATCGATTTAACGGGTTGTCTTAGAGGGCATGATCGTCTCGCTGCCTTTTGCGGGGAGCGGATCGCCTCCCCAGGTCGTGAGCAGATCGGACTCAAAGTGCACCGAAAAGCGCCGTCTTTCGCGTGCGCCATCACCGCGTCGGAAATCGAATACATAGTCCCAACGATTTGCTCGGAACGGATCGACCAACAAAGGCGTGCCCAAGATTGCGCGGACCTGCTCCCGGGTCATTCCCTTTTTCAACTGGGCGGCCATTGATTCTGAGATCAGGTTGCCCTGGCTCACATCGGTTCGGTATGGAGTTAGCCAGCTGGGAGGCTGTTCCTGGATAGAGCGAACCCAGGAGGGCGTGCTGCAGCCGCTCATACCAAGCGGTAGCGCGATGACCAGGGGGAGAAGGAAAAAGCGGGTTTTCATGGAGACCTTTGCTCACAATCGAAGGATTTAGCCCGATATCATAAGCCCCATGCCAGACGTCCACGACCTAAAAAGCACCGGCCTAAAGGTGACCGGCCCCCGGATCAAGGTGCTAGAAATCTTTCAGCGCTCTAAAAGCCGTCACCTGACGGCCGAGGACGTCTACCGTGCGCTCCTGGCTGAGGCCGAGGAGATTGGTCTGGCGACCGTCTATCGAGTGCTGACGCAGTTTGAGCAGGCTGGCATTCTCGAGCGGAGCAACTTTGAGTCCGGTAAGGCGGTCTTTGAGCTCAATGAAGGCACCCACCACGACCATCTGGTCTGTCTGGACTGCGGGTTTGTGGAAGAGTTTGTCGACAGCAAGATCGAGGACCGTCAGCGCAAGATTGCCGAAGAACACGGGTTCGTTTTGCAGGATCATGCGCTTGCCCTTTATGGCCACTGTCAGCGCACCAACTGTAGTCACAAGCAGGCCAAAGCCCGCGCAAAGCCTTCAGGTAAGGGCAAGTAACGATCGTGCGTGTTCGCGCGAGGTCTGTTTAGCGCCTTCATCTCCAAGCATCCGCGCGATCTCATCCACGCGTTCAGTATCCGAGAGCGGTCGCAGCTGACTGATCGGTCTGCCTGAGGCATCCGATTTTTTGGAGACCTGGAGCTGTTGGTGGCCCCGTGCGGCCACTTGGGGGAGGTGGGTCACGCAGAGTACCTGTCGCCCATCACCCAACTGACGAAGCAACTGGCCAACGGTATGGGCAACGTTGCCACCAATCCCTGAGTCGACCTCATCAAAGATGAGTGTTGGGATCTGGCTCGCGGCCGTCGTGACCACGGAGATCGCAAGACTGATACGTGCCAACTCGCCGCCAGAGGCGACCTTCTGAATGGGGTATGGGGCGGCCTCGGCATGGCTGCGCAACAAAAAGACAACATCTTCCAGCCCGTGTGGCCCTGGCTGACTGCGCGCCTGGCAGACCGCTTCGAAGATCAATCCCCCCATGGCCAGCTGACTGAACCAGTCGTTCACGGCGGCAGTCAACGCCGCGCAGGCGGTCTGCCGCTTCGATGAGAGCGCTTTGGCGATGGTCTGATAGGCCTTTTCAGCTTTTTGAAACGCCGCGGATAGCTGCGCAAGATCAGAGGCTGCCTCGGTCTGCTGGAGCTCGTCTTTAGCGGCTTGTAGAACTTCGATGAGTTGTTCGGGGCGGGACTTCAGCTTGCGGGCAGTGCTAAAGATGGCCTCCACGCGGGCATCGACTTCTGCCAGCCGCTCAGGATCAAGGTCTGTTTTATCAAGGTAGCGACGTAGCGCATCGGCCGCTTCCTGAAGCTGGATGACACCCGATTGCAGCGCCTCTGCGCTCGCGCCGATTCGAGGGTCTTTGTCAACGAGCTGATGAAGTCTAATCGCGAGTCGATCAATCTGTTGAATGAGTGACTGGTCGTCTTCTTCGAGCGCAGTCAGTGCCGATTGAGCGGTCTGTAACAACTCCGCAGCGTGCGAGAGTCGCTTCTGCTCTTCGGATAATGCCTCCCATGATCCGGGCTCAAGGGATAAGGGCTCAATTTCACCGATCTTCCAGATCAGCTGATCTCGCAAGAGTGCCAGCTGCTCTGAACGTTCTCGGGCAGCCGTGATCTTTGATTGAAGTGTCTGGCACTCACGCCAGGCCGCATCGCAGTGACGCGCGTCTTGGGTGAGACCAGCATGGGCATCCAGAAGCTCACGCTGCGCATTCGGTTTGAGCAGGGCCTGATGGGCGTGTTGTCCGTGAATATCAATGAGCTGCTCGCCTATTTCACGCAGTTGGCTGAGGGTCGCTGCCTGCCCATTGATCCAGGCACGAGACTTGCCAGCGGCATCGATTGTTCGACGAAGCAGCAGCGTCCCATCATCGTGGTCAAACCCAGCGTCAGAGAGCCAGGCAATGAGCGGGTGATCTCGCGTGAGCTCAAAGGTTGCTGATAGCTCTGCCTTTGGGGCACCCTCTCTCACCATATTGGCTTCGCCTCGACCCCCAAGCAAGAGATCGATGGCGTCAATCAAGATCGATTTGCCCGCGCCGGTTTCTCCCGTGAGCACGGTAAAGCCGGTGTGAAAGTCCAGTTCGAGACGATCAACGATCACAAACTGTTGAATCGACAGGTTCTGCAACATTGACGGGACGGATTAGTGGCTCTCGGTGGGAGGCAGCGGATCTGGCCGACCAGCGAATAAAGGGTTCGCGCTCCAGTGGAGCTTTCGGCGCAGCATGACAAAGTAATCGTAGCTCTTAGGGTGAAGCAATCGCACCTTGTGATGACTGGGCCGAATAACGATCTTGTCACCATCTTCAAGAGAGGTCAGGGCCTGCATGTCGCAGTGAAGGCTGGTGCCTGCGCCGTCATTGACCATGACCTGAACCTCGACGGATTCGGGCAGCACAATGGGCCTTGACGAAAGTGCCTGTGGCGCGACGGGTACAAGGGTGGTTCCCGCAAGGCCAGGGTGAAGAATGGATCCAAGTGCCGACAACGAGTAGGCGGTGGACCCTGTTGGCGTGGAGACGATCAGGCCGTCAGCGCGCAGGGTCTGCAGATAATGGCCATCGACGAAGATGTCGAGCTCAACCATTCGGCTGATCGCCCCACGACTAATGACCGCATCATTGAGTGCGGGGGCATCGAATACCGCTTGACGGGCTGCCTGGGGGCTGGGGCGGCGCATCACTGAGACCTGCAGCATGCTGCGTGCTTCCTCGACATAGGATCCCGTCAGTACAGCAGGCAGTTCCGACTCGACCTGAGCGATGTCGAGGTCAGTCATAAATCCAAGGCGTCCCTGGTTCACGCCAATGATGGCAATGCCGAACGGTGCCAGCTGTCGGGCAACGCCAAGCAGGGTGCCGTCGCCACCGAGAATCACGCCAAGATCAATTGTTTTGCTCAGCGCATCCAGCGACCCGGTGCCCGAGACCTCTGTTGGCGCAAGCCCGGCGCTTTTGGCGGTTTCGGACTCCACCCAGACCTCTGCGCCCGCCTGGCGGATGCAGGCGATGATCTTGCGCAGCGACGGTGCAAGACCTTCGGTCTGTGGGCGTCCGAATAGCCCGACGCTTTTAAAGGTTGACTGGGCTTGGCTCATGCCCTGCATTACACCACAGGCGCAGGGATGGGGAATAATGTGGCCTATGCTTGATGACCGATCTCGAAACCTGCTGAAGACCCTGATAGAGCACTACATTGCTGATGGTCAGCCGGTCGGCTCGCGGGCGCTTTCAAAGTTCTCAGGCCTAGACCTATCGCCAGCGACGATTCGCAATGTGATGGCCGACCTAGAGGAGATGGGCCTTGTGGCGAGCCCGCATACGTCGGCCGTGCGCGTGCCCACGCCAAAGGGGTATCGGCTCTTTGTCGATAGCCTATTGACGGTGCAGCCGATTGCGCCGACGCAGGCGGCGATGTTGGAGGGTCAGCTCCAGGTCGATGCACCCCAACGTGTCATGGCGCATGCCGCGCAATTGTTATCGAGCCTTTCGAGTTTTGCGGGAGTGGTGGTCACGCCACGCCGTGGCGGTGTATTTCGACATGTCGAATTTCTGCGACTCGGTGATCGTCGCCTTCTGTTGATCGTGGTGAGCCCCGAAGGAGATGTTCACAACCGAATTCTGCAAACAGACCGGGATTACTCACCCACCGAACTGACCGAGGCCGGAAACTTTATCAACGCCCATTACGCCGGTCTTGATTTTGAGTCGGTACGGGCGCGACTGAAGTCTGAGCTCTCTGAACTGCGTGAGAGTATCTCGAGCCTGATGACGCTTGCGGTGGAATCTGGGGAAGATGTCTTTAATCGTGTGGATGATGCCGTTTTAGTCTCGGGAGAGCGACGGCTGCTCGAGGTCGCTGACCTATCGGATAACATGAGCCGGCTGCGACGACTCTTTGATCTTTTTGAGCAAAAGGCGAGCCTTGCGCGTTTGCTAGAAGCATCAACTCAGGGGCAAGGCGTGCAGATTTTTATTGGGGGTGAATCGTCACTCGTGCCAATCGAGGAGCTCTCGGTGGTTGCAGCGCCCTATGAGATTGATGGTCGAGTGGTGGGTACATTAGGGGTGATTGGTCCCACACGCATGGCCTATGAACGGGTGATTCCGATTGTGGATATCACCGCAAAGATGCTGTCGACTGCACTGAGTCAGTCCGGTTCAGCAGATCGTTAGTTTTTTCCGAAAGCGAGACCCAGAACTCATGTCGTTTATGTTGAAACCCGAGCCGCCTTATTCGCATGGCCAGGCCCTGCGCACGGGGGTACTGCTGATCAACCTGGGAACGCCCGATGCCCCGACGGCGACAGCACTGCGTCGTTATCTCAAAGAGTTTCTGTCCGACCCACGCGTTGTGGAGATTCCCTCGATTGTCTGGTGGCCGATCCTGAACGGCATTATCTTGAATGTGCGTCCTAAGAAGTCCGCTGTGAAGTACGCCAGCATCTGGATGGAAGAAGGGTCGCCGTTGCGGGTCTACACCGAGCGTCAGACCGCCCTGATTCAACAGACCCTGACGGCTCGCGGCCTTGATCTGGATGTGCGCTTCGCCATGCGTTACGGGAATCCCAGCATCGAATCGGTGCTCGATCAGATGCGCGCGGATGGCCTGCGTCGGTTGTTGGTGCTCCCGATGTATCCCCAGTATTCATCGAGCACAACGGCCACCGCTTTTGATGTCTTGCTGAAGGCGTTTACGCAGATTCGTAATCAGCCCGACCTTCGACTCATTCGAAGCTTCCAGGATTTCCCACCTTACATCGAGGCATTGGCCGACCAGGTCCGGGCGCACTGGCAGGCACATGGCCGAGGGGATTTGTTGCTATTTAGCTTTCATGGCGTTCCGAAGCGTTCGCTCATCAAGGGCGACCCTTACCACTGCGAATGTCACAAGATGGCCCGGCTGATCGCGGAGTCCCTGGGGCTGGCCCCGCATCAGTGGCGAACGGCCTTCCAGTCGCGATTTGGAAAAGCGGAATGGCTTAAGCCCTACACATCCGAAGTGCTGCATGAACTGCCTGCCCAGGGGGTCAAGACCTTGGATGTGATGTGCCCTGGTTTCCCGGCAGACTGTCTGGAGACCCTGGAAGAGATTGCCATGGAAGGCAAAGAGGAATTCCTGACGGCGGGTGGCGAGCACTATCGCTATATCCCTTGCCTGAACGACGATCCAGGCGGGATCGCCGCGTTGTCGACCTTAATCGAGCAACACCTGTCGGGCTGGCCAGTAGGGAAGGATCCCGCTGCCGAGGAGGCCTTGCGCGCCCAGCGGGTTCGGGCCCTTCAGCTCGGCGCAGCCGATTAGCGATGGGGGCTTGAAAAGCGCCTAAGGCATCCCCACCTAGGAGGGAGAAACTCTTTTAGGAAAGGCTGCAATGTCAGAACAAGACCGTCAGACAACGGCGCAGGAGGCGCCTGCGTCCCCCGAACTTCCCGATACCGTTCCGACCTCTGCGTCGGAGGCGAGCGCCTCCGCGCAGGCTCCCTTGGCCAGTCTGGAAGAGCAGCTCGCCGCGGCGCTCGCCAAGGCCCAGGCCTGGGAAGAAGAGTATCTTCGCGCCCGGGCCGATATGGAGAACCTTCGCAAACGGAGTGCCCAGGAGGTGCTCAATGCCAGCAAATTTGCAATCGAGAGTTTTGCCGAGGGCATGTTGGCGGTGGCCGATAGCCTTGAGATGGCGTTGGCGGTGGAGCAGCAGACGCTCGATGGGCTTCGGGGGGGTGTAGAGCTCACCCTAAAGCAGCTTCAACAGGCGTTTCAGAAGGGCAAGCTCTCGGCCATTGAGCCTGTGGGCGAGAAGTTTGATCCGAATCGCCACCAGGCCGTGTCGATGGTGGACGGCACAGCGTTGACGCCGCCAGTCCCATCAAACCATGTGGTCCAGGTCATGCAGAAAGGGTACATGGTGGCGGATCGTGTCCTGCGGCCCGCGATTGTGATCGTCGCCCAGTAGCGAACCAAGCCCTCTTGAAATTGGGGTTTTGATCCCCACTTAAGCGGTAACTCACATTTTCTGAAGGAACTTTTGTTATGGCAAAGATTATTGGAATTGACCTTGGTACGACCAACTCCTGCGTGGCAGTACTGGAGGGCGGCACCCCGAAAGTGATCGAGAACTCAGAAGGTGCGCGGACTACACCATCGATCATCGCGTACATGGAAGACGGGGAGATTCTGGTCGGTGCGCCCGCGAAGCGTCAGGCGGTCACGAATCCAAAGAACACCCTCTATGCGGTGAAGCGACTCATCGGTCGAAAGTTTGAAGAAGACGCTGTTCAGAAGGACATCAACCTGATGCCATTTGAAATCTCCAAGGCCGATAACGGAGACGCCTGGGTCAAGGTACGTGACAAAAAACTTGCGCCACCACAGGTCTCCGCCGAAGTGCTGCGCAAAATGAAAAAGACGGCTGAAGACTATCTCGGCGAGGAAGTGACGGAAGCGGTGATTACCGTACCGGCGTATTTCAATGACGCGCAGCGTCAGGCCACCAAGGATGCGGGTCGGATCGCTGGGCTTGATGTGAAGCGGATCATCAATGAGCCGACCGCGGCGGCGTTAGCCTTTGGTCTGGATAAAGCGGGCAAGCAGGATCGCAAGATCGCGGTCTACGACTTGGGGGGCGGCACCTTTGACGTGTCCATCATCGAGATCGCCGACGTCGATGGTGAGAAGCAGTTTGAGGTGCTGTCGACCAATGGCGACACCTTCTTAGGGGGTGAAGACTTCGACCAGCGGATCATCGATCACATCATCGAAGACTTTAAGAAGCAAAGTGGCGTTGATCTTTCGAAAGATCCCATCGCGTTGCAACGGATCAAGGCCGCGGCTGAGCGCGCCAAGATCGAGCTGTCGTCCAGCCAACAGACAGAACTCAATGAGCCGTATATCGCGATGGCCAATGGCGCCCCGGTGCATCTGACGTTCAAGATCACTCGTGCAAAGCTGGAGTCGTTAGTCGATGAGCTGATTGCTCGAACGATTGAGCCCTGCAAGATTGCGCTCAAAGACGCCGGTGTATCGGCATCAGAGATTGATGACGTGATCCTGGTAGGCGGCATGACCCGTATGCCGAAAGTGCAAGATGCGGTGAAGGCGTTCTTTGGGAAAGAGCCTCGCAAAGACGTGAACCCGGATGAGGCGGTGGCGGTCGGTGCGGCGATTCAAGGGTCGGTGCTCTCGGGGGATCGTAAAGATGTGTTGCTCTTGGATGTCACGCCCTTGTCCTTGGGGATTGAGACCCTTGGTGGCGTGATGACCAAGATGATCCAGAAGAACACCACGATTCCAACAAAGTTTTCGCAGGTGTTCTCCACTGCAGACGATAACCAGCCGGCGGTGACGATCAAGGTCTTCCAGGGGGAGCGTGAACTCGCCAACGCCAATAAGTTATTGGGAGAGTTCAATCTTGAAGGGATTGCTCCCGCACCTCGGGGGACGCCGCAGATTGAGGTGACCTTTGACATCGATGCCAACGGAATCTTGCATGTCTCTGCCAAAGACAAGGCCACCGGCAAAGAGAACAAGATCACGATTAAGGCGAACTCGGGTCTCACCGATGATGAGATTCAGAAGATGGTGAAAGATGCCGAGGCGAACGCAGAAGAGGATAAAAAGCGTGTCGCGATCGTGCAGGCACGCAATGCGAGCGAGGCCATGATTCACTCGGTGAAGAAGTCGCTTGAAGAGCATGGCGATAAGGTCGAGGCAGATGAAAAGGCCAAGATCGAGGAGGCCATCAAAGAGGCAGAAGCCGCGTTGACGTCAGACGATCAGGCCCAGATTGAAGCCAAGACAGAAGCACTGATGAAGGCGTCACAGAAACTGGGTGAGAAGGTCTACGCCGATGCCCAGGCGGCAGCAGCAGGGGCTGCTGCAGGCGGGGGTGCTCCAGGTGCAAAGTCAGGCGGAAACGCGGATGATGTCGTCGATGCAGATTTTAAGGAAGTGAAGCGTGACTGATGTCCAAACGCGACTACTATGAGGTGCTTGGCGTTGCCAAAAACGCCTCAGACGATGACCTGAAGAAGGCCTATCGTAAGCTTGCGATGAAATATCACCCGGACCGTAATCCGGGTGATAAAGCCGCCGAGGAAAAATTCAAAGAGGCCAAAGAGGCCTACGAGATGCTCTCCGATACCGAAAAGCGGGCGGCCTACGACCGATTTGGCCATGCAGGTGTCGACCCCAATGCGGGTGGCTTTGGGGGTAATGGTGCGCAAGGGTTCGGTGGCTTTGCGGATGCCTTCGGCGACATCTTCGGCGATATCTTCGGCGGCGCAGCGGGTGGCGCCCGTGGTGGTCGCAGCAATGTCTATCGTGGCGCAGATCTGCGCTACTCCATGGAGGTGACGCTCGAAGAAGCGGCCAATGGCATGACCACGGAGATTCGGGTGCCCACTTGGGAAAAGTGCGGCACCTGTGAGGGCTCTGGCGCCAAACCTGGGACCAAGCCGGAGACCTGTAAGACCTGCGGTGGACAGGGCCAGGTCCGGATGCAACAAGGATTTTTTTCGATTCAGCAGACCTGTCCAAGCTGTCATGGCGTTGGAAAGACGATCAAGGATCCGTGCACCAGTTGTCATGGTGAAGGACGTATTCGTAAGCAGAAGACGCTTGAGGTGAAGATTCCCGCCGGGATTGACGATGGCATGCGAATTCGATCAGCAGGTAATGGCGAACCGGGTGTGAACGGTGGCCCAAGTGGTGATCTCTATGTCGAAATTAGCATCAAGCCGCACCGGGTCTTTTCCCGTGACGGCGATGATCTTCACTGCGAGGTCCCCATCAGTTTTGCCCGCGCCGCCTTAGGGGGATCTGTGGACGTGCCCACGCTGGGTGGTAAAGCGAGTTTTGATGTGCCAGAGGGGACACAGAGTGGCAAGACATTCAGGCTTCGCAGCAAGGGCGTGAAGAATGTTCGATCAGGTCTGCCGGGTGATCTCTACTGCCATGTGCTGATTGAAACGCCTGTGAAGTTAAACGATAAACAGCGTCGACTACTTCAAGAGTTCGAGGCCTCACTCGAAGAGGGCGGTGAACGACACAATCCTCAGAGTAAGAGCTGGATGGATAAGGTCAAAGACTTCTTCCACTAAAAGGCGCGGGTCAGCATATACGTGGCGAGTAGCAGCAGCATGTAGGCAAAGGCCCTCTTCAGGGATGCGACCTGCATGCGGTGTGCGGTACGCGCCCCGATCGGCGCTGTAATGAGCGATGCGGCCGAGCAGGCAATCAGTGCGGGGAGATAGACGTAACCCACGGACCCTGTGGGGAGACCCGGCGCGCTGAGTCCTGAGACCACATATCCGATAAGCCCCCCTGCTGCGATCGGAAAACCAAGCGCGGCAGAGGTGCCGATCGCCTGGTGCATGGCCACATTCGACCAGACGAGAAAGGGCGTCGTCATAAAACCGCCCCCCGCCCCGACGAGGCTTGAGATAAATCCGATCCCCGATCCGACCAGACCAAGACCGAACGCTTTCGGAACCTCTCGCGAGGGCTTTGGCTTGCTCGCACGGAGCATCTGGAGCGCAGAGAATCCGACAAAGGCCGCGAAAAACGCAGCGAGCCATTCGCTTTTGAGTTGTCCAGCAAACTGCGCACCAATGAAGGTGCCAAGAAAGGCCCCCACGGCCATGGGTTTGGTGATTTCCCAGCGCACTTTTCCTGCTTTGTGATGGGCCCGTACGCTTGAGACTGACGTAAATAGGATTGTCGCAAGTGACGTGGCAATGGCGATTTTGACGATAAGTGCTTCGGGAAACCCGTTGAACGTAAACAACAGGGTCATGAAAGGAACGAGGAGCATACCGCCACCGATCCCAAGCATGCCCGCCATGAAGCCCGTCATCGAACCGATGATGACTAGGGCTAAGAGCATCGCAATCATAGAAAAACCTCGTATTCGACAGCCACGCGGGCTGCGATTAAATTAAAAGAGCCGCTCTTGAGGGGCGATAGCCTGATCGAGCGTTGCGCTGATCTCCGCAATCTTTGCTTTGATGTCTTCAGGGTTTCCAGCGCTTGATCCTGCGTTGTTCGTAAGGCAGTCGCGTGCGAGGGTCAGTGCTGCCATCACTGCAATACGATCAGCGCCTTGTAACTTACTCTGCGTTTTGACCTGTCGCATGCGCGTGTCGACGAGTCGGACGCACTCCATGAGGAGCTCTTTTTCCTCTGGGGGGCATGAGAGCTGATAGCTTCGATCCAGGATCTCGACTTCGACGCGTTCGGCTTTGGACTTGGTCATCGGATGGGTCTCTTAAAAGATAGGTCATTCTATCCGAGGCGCTCAGTGGCCGTGGCGTCTGGGCGTCCTGGTCGGACACGAAGCAGCAGCCAGATACCCAGAACGACAATGAGGGTGCCAATTACCTGCAACGTCGAGATGGGGTCTCCCAGAATAATCCAGGCAAAAAATAAGGTTGCCGCTGGGCCAATCGCGCCGAGCTGGGCCACCGTTGAAGGTCCGATCCGGCGTATCGCGAGCATGACCATCACGAGGGGGGCGACGGTGCAAAGCGTTGCGTTAATCAGCGAGAGTCCGTAGACGGCGAGCGGCTGATGAATCAGTCCACTGGGATTGACCACCAGCGCCTGGATCAGACACATGAGGGTGGCGGCACCGCTCGAGGTTGCAGCGAGCCGAAGACTCCCGACGCGTTGCACAAGATTTCCTGCAAGCAGCAGGTAGACGGAGTAGCTGACCGCGCTGCAAAACGTCAGCGTTGTCCCAATGAGAAGTCCGCTACCGCCGAGAGACATCTCATTCCAGAAGACGAGCACAACGCCAAGATAGGCTGTGGCCATGGCACCAATTTGCGCGAGTGAGGCCTTTTGTTGCTTGAGCAGTACCGAAAGCAGCAAGACGATTGCCGGGTTGAGATAAACGATCGAGCGGCTCAGTCCGACGGAGATGTGTTGGAGGCTGACGAAGTCAAGAAAGCTTGCTGCGTAATAACCGGTGAATCCTAAGAAGAGCACCTTGATCCAGTCCGAACGAGTTAGTCGCAGTCGATTCGGTTTGTCTCGCTCGAAGATTGCCAACAGTAATATAAAAAAAGGTACCGTCATGATCATGCGCAACGCCAGTAGCGTTGTCGCATCAGGGCCGTACTGATAAGCAATCTTGATGATCACAGGTTTCACGGCGAGTAAGACCGCACCGAGAAACCCGAGAAAGACCCCGTTGCTGAGGAGTTGCTTACTCCGCGTAGCGTTTGTCAAAAGCCCAGACCTCGGGGAATCCGATTAACTGATTGAATTCCGAGAAAGGATAGAGATCCGTCTTCTCTGTGATCGTGCCTGTTTCCTTGAGCTCTCCGTAGGATTTTGTCAGTGCGGCAGCGGTCGCGAGAAATCCTGCGGTGGGCTGGATGACCACCGAGAATCCCATCGCTTTGAGTGTCTCCGCGGGCAGGACAGGCGTTCGTCCCCCGGACACCATATTGGCCAGAATCGGCTTATCGAGGGTCTTACAGATCTTGATCATTTCTTCTTCAGACTCGGGTGACTCGACAAAGAGAATATCCGCTCCGGCGCGGCTGTAAGCCTCTGCCCGACGAAGTGCTTCATCTAGTCCGAGTCCCGAGCGGGCATCGGTTCGTGCAATGATGAGAAAGTTCTCGCTGGTCCGTGTGTCACAGGCGACACGGATTTTGCGCACCATATCCTCTGTTGGGATCACGCGACGGTTTGGCGTGTGCCCACACTTCTTTGGGAACTCTTGGTCTTCAAGCTGAATCGCTGATACGCCTGCCTGTTCATAGCCTTTGACGGTATGGGCCACATTCAGTAAGCCGCCATATCCGGTATCTGCGTCAGCAATGATCGGGGTCTTGGTCATCGATGCGAAGGTGCTGATCCGATGGATCATGTCGGTGTAAGTCGCAAGTCCCGCGTCGGGCAGGCCGAGGTAAGAGGCCACCGTACCGTAGCCGGTGACATAGAGCGCGGGAAACCCCATTTTGTCGGCAACGAGCGCCGAAATCATGTCATAGATTCCGGGCGCCACTATGATCTCACCGCGTGCAATCGCTGTTTTCAACTGACCTGTATTCTTTGTCATATTGATTTCTTTCATATCATCAAGAGTCTGTTTGCTGCGTCGTGAGGTCAGGCAAGCGCACGATCATCGATCGGCATACGGTGATACGCGGCTGCCCGCCGGGTGTAGTCAATCTTGTCCGCATCAAATTCGGCACCCTTGATGCCGCCACGGACTGATCCTGCACGGGTATCGTGATAAGCCTCAGCGAGGGCGGATGACAGTGGCTGACTATCGGGGTTGCAGATCCATGAGCGAAGAAGACTTCGTTTCTTCGCCGGATCTTCGTAGTCTTCGTAGGCGGTGCGAGAGTGCAGGGTGACGTGGTTATTGAGCAGCTGGAAGTCGCCCGGCTCAAGCCGCATTTCGAAGACCATCTCGGGAGAATTTGCTAAGGCATCCATACGGTCCATCGCGGCCAGCTGTTCAGGAGACGCTTCTCGGGCGCCCTCATGCCGATGCGCATTGCGTGTGTGGTTTCGAACGTATCGGCAGCTAAACCAGCCATCGGCAAACGAGACGATCGGGGTGGTATAGAAGGGCTGTTCACTTGGTGCTTCCTCGCCTTGGCGTGAGTAATGGATTGGGGTCATCAGCGCCTTGGCAAGCTCGGGTGTCTCACGCTGCATCTGTTCGAAAATCGCAAGTGAGCTACAGATCCTGCTGATGCCCCCGGACTTTGCATCCTGCAGGCAGAGCAGTCCAACGATGTCCGATAGGTCTGTGTGAAAGTCTAGCTCTGAGTTGGTGTTGTATCCGCGGCCTGTTGCGTTTCGATAGGTACCGCCAACGTCCTTCACGTGTTTGATCAGACCGCTGTCCTTACCTTGCGGACGTAAAAGACCTAGTTGGTTCGTAAAGCCCCAGTACATGGCCTGAATCTCCGCTTCTGAGAGGCCATGAATCGGGAAGTCCTTCATGACAATGATGCCGAACTCCGAGTAAAGCTCACGACGGATATCGGCGAGCAACGTCTCAATATTTTCGAAGGGAAAATCAGAGGCAATCGCCTTGGTCATTGGGATCCCTGACGCGAGAAACGACTTCAAGCCTTTTAGAATCCCCGCTTGCTCGGCTGCAGTGAGGCGACGCGTCCAGTGGGATGACTGGCGCATGTCAGCGGCAGTCCAGGCTTTCGGCATTGTCCGGTGCGTAACAGATGTCATGGCGGTGCTCCTATTCTCTTGGGTCGTGAGTGGCTCGGCGACTGGGTTAATGGGTTATCGGGTGTCAACGGCATCGCGGCCAAGCAAGACATGTTTGGCCGAATGGATGTGGCAGCTCATGACGGCTTTGGCCCAGAAACTGTCGCGCGCCTGAAAGGCATCGATCAGTTCCCGATGATGACTAAAGCTTCGTCGGAGTTCCTTCTCGGAATATCGTCGAAAGGTCTGTTGCACGATCGGAATTTCAATCGCACTGGCGAGCATCAATACGAGTCGTTCGTTTCTTCCTGCCTGTGCGATGACCTGGTGAAACTCTCGGTTGATGGGGCTAATCCGATTCGCGTTCTCGGTGGTAGCAAGTGCGCCATGCAGCTCAATCTCGTCCTGCAGGGTTTTTAGCTTGTCGATATCTTTGGACGAAATCTTCTGGGCGGCGAGTCCCGCGATCTCGCTCTCAATGAGACTGCGCAGATCAAACAACTCTCGCACCTGCTCCGGGACCCATTCTCGGACCACCGTGCCACTGTTTGGGGTGAAGACCAAAAACCCATCGGCTGCCAGCACCCGAAGGGCCTCGCGCACGGGGGTGCGGGACGATTTGAATTCCGCCGCAATGTTCTGCTCGGTGATCCGCATCCCAGGCCGATAGCGTCCCTCAATGATCTGGTCTTTGATGTTCTGGTAGATCCGGGAGGCGACAGTTTCCATGTGCGTGGCGGCCTTGCGCGTCCTTCAGGAGGTTTTTTAGGAATTTTTTGTTTCGCGACGATTGTACACAATCGAGAGAAAATAACTTGTCTTATACAGGGTAAACCCTGGATATATCGATGATAAAAGTTGATCTATGTCGACAATAGTGTGCTAATTTTGTCGGCAGAGGAGACGAGACATGGCAGAGGTAATTCGATCGGCCCATCCGGTCAGCGGAACTGGAGAAGACATTCCCATCGCGCAACTGATTCAGGACGCGCAGCGCATTCTCGATGTGGTGGCTTCTGGCGGGGTCGCCGTGATTCCGCTGGATGTGGCCTACGCCATTGTGGGCGGCACCGAAAGTGCGATTCGTCGCATCTTTACGGCCAAGAACCGCAGCTATGAGAAGCCAAGCGGATTGTTCTCTAGCCCCACGTTTAGCGATGAGATTCATGACCTCCCGGCCGATCGGCGGGCAATGATTCACGAGATTATTCGAGAAGAAAATCTCCCTTTCTCGGTGGTGGCACCGTTCAATCCGCATCACCGTTTTTTTCAGCGGGTCGACCCTTTCGTGCTTGAGCACTCCTCGAAGCAGGGCACGATTGATATGTTGCTGAATGCAGGCAGCCTGCATAACGAACTCGTAAAGTTATCGTGGAGTGCGGGTATCCCAGTATTTGGTTCGTCTGCAAACACCTCTCTAATGGGCAGTAAGTATCGAGCGGCTGATGTGGAGTCGGCAGTGCTCGATGCGGCAGACCTGGTGATTGATTATGGGTTGTCGAAGTATCACAACCCTCACGGGCGGTCGAGCACCATTATCGACTTCTCCGATTTTTCAGTGATTCGGATTGGGGTCTGCTTTGATCTGCTCCAAGAAGCCTTTCAGAAGCGGTTTGGGGTTCGCCTACAAGTCAAGCAGTAGACCGGTTGTCGTGGGTGAGCGGGTGAGTAGGGTTTTAGATGATGTTTAACTAAAAATGAGGAGACACAACATGCTGACACGCAGTTTAAAACTGCTCAGCGCAGGCTTGGTAATACTTGGTTTATCGAGTACACCGGCGCTGGCGGAGCGAAATCTTCGGTTGACGTTTCAGATTTCGATCAACCATGAGCTTGGAAAAAATCTGAGCTTCTTCAAGGAGCAGGTAGAAGCCCAGAGCAAGGGCGCGCTCAAGATCCAGCTCTTTGATAATGCGCAGCTCTTTAAAGGCGAGCAGGTCCCCCAGGCGGTAGCCTCGGGGGCAATCGATATGGGTATGGTCTTTATCGATGAATTTGCAGGAACTGCTCCGCTGACGGGAATCTTCAGCGTCGCCTTCCTGTTCCCCGACTACAAGACGTTGGGGAAGGCCGTGGCCTTTGACAGCCCTGCGCGTAAGCTGATCGAGGAACAAATTGAAAAGACCGGCGTGAAGCTGCTCTGGTTCCAAGACTACGGTCCGATTCATCTGATTACCCGTCGTGGCGAGGTGCGTCAGCCTGCCGACATGAAGGGCAAGAAGACGCGCGTATTAGGCAAGCCGAGTGGTGACTTTGTGCAGGCTGTTGGTGGACTTCCGGTCAAGGTCTCAGGCTCTGAGCAGTTCCTGGCGTATCAGCGGGGAACGGTTGACGTGGGTATGACCGGAACCACGGGTATCAAGTCTCGCAAGATTCACGAGGTGATGGAGTCCATCACGCTGACCAGCCACGCGCAGACTGAATTTATCGTCATCATGAATCCGAAAGTCTGGAACTCACTGTCTGCTCAGGAGAAAGGCTGGATCACAAAAGCGGCCAGAGACGCCGAGCTGAAGATGCGCGCGGAAACGGAAAAAGACAACATCGAGGCGGAAAAGTGGCTCGAGCAGAACTCAAAGATGAAGTTCGTGCGACTGACTGATCAGGAACTTGCCGCTTGGAAAAAAGCGTCTGAGCCTGCCGTGAATGCCTTCATCAAAGACACTGGCGATGCTGGTGCCAAGTTGGTGCAGGCGATTCGAAATATGAAGTAACGCTGTCTATACCCGCGGGGTGA
>CAYPCG010000016.1:0-28837 GCA_964409175.1 uncultured Burkholderiaceae bacterium | reverse complement strand
CACCACCTTGACATGGTGGGGGTCGTTGGTTCGAGTCCAATCGCGCCTACCAACTTACTCTTCATTCATCACAATGATCCAGATTACTCTGCCGGATGGCGCGGTCCGTTCGTTCCCTCAGCCTGTCACGATTGCAGAGCTGGCGTTGAGCATTGGTCCAGGACTTGCGAAGGCAGCGGTTGCCGGAAAGGTCGATGGCACTCTGGTCGACACAAGCACCCGCCTAGATCGAGATGCATCGGTGGCGATCATCACCGAGAAAGACCCAGAGGGTCTTGAGATCATCCGCCACTCCTCGGCACACCTGCTAGCGTATGCCGCACAAAAGCTCTTTCCAGGGCTTCAGGTCACGATTGGCCCTGTCATTGAGAACGGCTTTTATTACGATTTTTCCTACGAACGTCCGCTCACGCCAGAAGACCTCCAGGCCATTGAGGCAAAGATGCGAGAACTCGCAGCGAAGGACGAGCCGATTGTTCGAGAGGTCTGGAACCGGGATGAGGCAGTCAAGCTATTTCTCTCGATGGGCGAGAAGTACAAAGCCGAGATTATTTCGTCCATCCCGCAAGACCAGGAGATCTCGCTCTATCGCGAGGGAGACTTCGTTGACCTCTGTCGGGGTCCTCATGTCCCATCCACGGGGAAGCTGAAAGTCTTCAAACTCATGAAGGTCGCTGGCGCCTACTGGCGTGGTGACCATCGTAACGAGATGCTGCAGCGTGTCTACGGCACGGCCTTTGCGAAGAAAGAAGACCTGGACGCCTATCTGCATCAGCTTGAAGAAGCTGAAAAGCGTGACCATCGCAAGCTTGGAAAGGCACTTGATCTTTTTCATCTCCAGGACAATGCCCCTGGCATGGTCTTTTGGCATCCGAAAGGGTGGGCGATCTGGCAACAGGTTGAACAGTATCTGCGCCGTGTTTATCTGGAGTCGGGGTATCAGGAAGTCCGCTGCCCTCAGATTCTTGATCGCTCGCTCTGGGAAGCGTCGGGCCACTGGCAGCACTACAAAGACAACATGTTCACCACGGCGTCGGAAAATCGCGACTATGCCGTCAAGCCGATGAACTGCCCTGGCCACATTCAGGTGTTTAACTCCGGGCTTAGAAGTTATCGTGACCTCCCGCTGCGCTACGGTGAGTTCGGCTCCTGCCATCGCAATGAGTCGTCGGGGAGTCTTCATGGAATCATGCGGGTGCGTGGCTTTACGCAAGACGACGGTCACGTGTTCTGTACTGAGGATCAGATTCAGTCCGAGGTGGATGCCTTTACCCGCAAGCTGCTCGCGGTCTATCGCGATTTCGGTTTCGAGAACGTCATCTATCGCCTCTCGACCCGCCCGGTGAACCGAGTGGGCTCCGATGAGAGCTGGGATAAGGCCGAAAAGGCCCTTGCGGACGCCCTTAATGGGGTTGGCGTAGAGTGGGAAGAGCTCAAGGGCGAAGGGGCCTTCTACGGCCCCAAGATCGAGTACTCCTTAAAGGATTCTCTGGGTCGTGTCTGGCAGTGCGGAACGATTCAGGTCGATTTCAATATGCCGGTCCGACTGGGCGCAGAGTACGTCGATGCGGACAACACCCGAAAGGCGCCCGTCATGCTGCATCGGGCGATCGTCGGCTCTCTAGAGCGCTTTATCGGGATTCTGATCGAAAACTATGCCGGGGCCCTGCCGGTCTGGCTGTCGCCGGTCCAGGTCGCTGTTGCGTCTATTACCGATGCTCAGGCCGATTACGCTGAATCTGTGGCGAAAAGTCTGCAAACACGTGGGTTTAGGGCGCATGCGGATTTGCGGAGTGAGAAAATATCCCTTAAAATCAGAGAGTTAAGTCTTCAAAAGCTTCCCTACATCCTAGTGGTGGGGGATAAAGAGAAGGCTTCGGGACAGGTTACTGTGCGAGCCAGGGGAGGTACCGACCTGGGCGCGATGGCAGCGGACGCCTTCGCCGATCGACTCGAGCAAGAGGTTCGATCGCGACAATAGGGCGTCCTAGTTTTTTGGTGGTTTAAAAGGAAAAGAATATCGCTACAGATCGTTCGCATCGCATCAACGGAGAAATTACCGCGCCAGAGATTCGTCTGGTCGGAGTTGATAACGAAGCTCTAGGAATTGTTCGGGTCGCAGAAGCACTGCGAATGGCTGATGAAGCTGACGTTGACCTTGTTGAGATTGCACCGCAGGCAGAGCCCCCCGTGTGCAAACTTATGGACTACGGTAAGTTCAAGTACCAAGAGCAGAAGCGGGCCCACGATGCGCGACTGAAGCAAAAGGTTATCCAGGTCAAAGAAATTAAATTTCGGCCTGGCACGGATGAGAACGATTACCAGGTCAAGCTCAGAAACCTGATTCGGTTTCTGGAAGAGGGCGACAAGGTAAAAGTGACGCTGCGGTTTAGGGGGCGTGAGATGGCGCACCAGGAATACGGGGTGCGTCAGCTAGAGCGGTTAAGAGCAGATCTGGAAGAATATGCCCAGGTCGAGCAGATGCCGAAGCTTGAAGGCCGTCAGATGGTGATGGTGATGTCACCGAAGAAAAAGAAGTAACCGGTCAAACGTTTTAGTGCCTTAAAATTTGTTGTGAGTTGTGTTGTAACGATGTAGTGAAAAGCTTCGCCGGGTTGTAAAAGTGCAGATCGCGATGGAATCGGCCACCTGAGCAAGTGTTAAAACGGAGCAGAAAATGCCCAAAATGAAGACCAAGAAAGCGGCTGCAAAGCGCTTTAGGGTTCGCGGAAGCGGATCCATCAAGCGGGCGCATGCCACCAAACGTCACATCCTGACCAAGCGCACGACGAAGAACAAGCGTCAGCTGCGTGGAACCCTCACTGTGCATGAGTCCGACATCCAGCATGTCCGCGACATGATGCCTTACGCGTAAAGGAGAAGAACAATGCCTCGCGTAAAACGTGGAGTTACCGCACGCGCTCGTCACAAAAAGATCCTGGCACTGGCCAAAGGATTCCGTGGTCGCCGCAATAACGTATTTCGGGTCGCCAAGCAGGCGGTCATGCGCGCTGGGCAGTATGCCTACCGCGACCGTCGTAACCGCAAGCGTGTCTTCCGCGCATTGTGGATCACGCGTATTAATGCGGCTTGTCGTTCCCATGACATCAACTACAGCCGATTTATTGCTGGTCTGAAAAAGGCCAACATCGATCTGGATCGTAAAGTGCTTGCCGACCTTGCGGTGATGGACAAGCCTGCGTTCGCATCGATTGTTGCCACCGTCAAAGCCGCACTGGGCCAGTAAGCCCATCGCGGTCGGCAGGTTGTCATGACAGACCTGGCTCGGCTCGTTCGCGATGCCGAAGAGGCGTTTCTCCAGTCAGCAGATCCTGCTGCGCTGGAGAATGCCAAGGCGCGTTTCCTGGGGAAAACCGGACTTCTGACCGAGCAGCTGAAGGCACTCGGTCAGGCTGACCCGGAGACACGTAAGACACTCGGCGGTGCAATCAATGCTGCCAAAGCCGAGATCGAATCATTGCTCCAACAACGCCGTCAGGCGATGGCTGACGCCGACCTTGCTCGCCGGCTTCAGGCCGAATCGATTGACGTGTCGCTTCCTGGAAGAGGACGTGGTGTCGGTGCAATTCATCCGGTGATTCGAACCTGGCGTCGCGTCGAGGAAATATTCCGTTCAATTGGATTTGATGTGGCCGATGGCCCAGAGATTGAAACGGACTGGATGAATTTTACGGCGTTAAACAACCCGTTGAATCATCCCGCGCGTTCGATGCAGGACACCTTCTATCTCGAGAAAAAAGACGATGACGGGCTCCCGTTGCTGCTTCGGACCCACACGAGTCCGATGCAGGTTCGTTACGCCAAAACCCACACGCCCCCCATTAAAGTGATTGCACCTGGGCGAACTTACCGTGTGGACAGCGACGCAACCCACTCACCGATGTTTCATCAGGTCGAAGGCCTGTGGATTGCCGAGGACGTTTCTTTTGCAGATCTCAAAGGCGTCTACACAAACTTCTTGCAGCAGTTTTTTGAATCGGATCAGTTGAAGGTCCGCTTTCGACCATCGTTTTTCCCGTTCACCGAGCCCTCTGCAGAGATTGACATGATGTTCGATAGCGGTCCGCTGAAAGGGCGGTGGCTTGAGATCTCTGGCTCGGGGCAGGTCCATCCCCGCGTGATTGAAAATTTCGGTCTTGATCCCGAGCGTTACATTGGCTTTGCGTTTGGTAGTGGTCTTGAGCGGCTCAATATGCTGCGCTATGGGATCGGTGACCTTCGTCTTTACTTTGACAATGATCTGCGTTTCTTACGTCAGTTCACCTAACCCATGAGAGTTCCTGAGCGCTGGTTACGCACCTTTGTGAATCCAGATCTGTCGACGACCGCGTTGGCTGATCTGTTAACCATGTCTGGGCTTGAGGTGGAAGAGGCCGAGCCGCTTGCACCGGCGTTTTCGGGGGTTGTGGTCGCCCGTGTGCTGAGCACTGAGAAGCATCCCGATGCTGATCGTCTGCGTGTGTGTCGGGTCGATATCGGAAATGGAGCAGCGCCTTTGCAGATTGTCTGCGGTGCGCCTAATGTTGTGCCCGATATGATTGCTGCCTGCGCGGTCGAGGGGGCAGTATTACCGGGTGGGTTTAAGATCAAACGTGCCAAGATGCGCGGCGTCGAGAGTCAGGGGATGCTCTGTTCGGCGCAAGAACTCGGCATCTCCGAAGCGTCTGAGGGGCTGATGGTGTTACCGCCGTCGCTGGGCTCGACGCTTGGTACTGACCTCAGGAGTGCACTCTCGCTCGATAGTCAGGTGTTAACACTCAAGCTCACGCCTAATCGAGCAGACTGCCTATCGATTGCAGGCGTTGCGCGTGAGGTGGCTGCTTTGACGGGCTGTCCGTTAACGTCCCCGGCCTGGCCTGTTACCCCCGCGCAGACGCAGCGTCGTCTGCCAGTCACCATCGAAGCAGACGACTTATGCGGCCGGTTTACCGGTCGTGTCATCGAAGGCGTCAATGCAAAGGCTGCAACACCTGATTGGATGCGTCAGCGTCTTGAGCAGGCTGGCCAACGATCGATTTCCGCCTTAGTCGATATCTCGAACTATGTGATGCTGGAGCTCGGGCGTCCGAGTCATATCTTTGATCTCGATAAGGTCACGGGATCGCTCGCGGTTCGATGGGCCAAAGACGGCGAGTCGCTGACGCTATTAAATGGTCAGACGGTCACGCTCGATTCGAGTGTCGGTGTCATTGCCGATGATCATGGGCCGGAATCGCTTGCAGGCATCATGGGCGGTGAGTCGACCGCGGTGAGCCTTGAGACCCAGAACATCTACATGGAGGCCGCCTTCTGGTGGCCCGATAGTATTCGGGGCCGTGCACGTCGGTTCAATTTCGCCACCGAGGCGGGGCATCGTTTTGAGCGCGGTGTTGACTGGGCGACCACGCAGGACCATATCGAATACATGACGCATCTTGTCGTGTCGATCTGCGGTGGTCGGCCAGGACCCATCGATGATCAGTCGACTCGGCTTCCCTCACGGCCGGAGGTTGCCATGCGGGTCGCACGATGCCGCCGTGTCTTGGGAGTCGATGTCGATGCGCCCACGTGTGCAGCCATTTTCGATCGACTCGGATTTACTACAACGCGCATCGGCGATGGAGAGGCCGCCACCATTCGGGTGACGCCACCGAGCTTTCGATTCGATATTGAGATCGAAGAAGACCTGATTGAAGAGGTGGCTCGCGTCTACGGTTTTGATCGTATTCCTGCGCGCCCGCCGGTCGCCCCCGCGGTGATGACCGTGCCGACCGAATCGCG
Organism: uncultured Burkholderiaceae bacterium; assembly: GCA_964409175.1. Lineage (GTDB taxonomy): Bacteria > Pseudomonadota > Gammaproteobacteria > Burkholderiales > Burkholderiaceae_A > Lacustribacter. The sequence continues at coordinate 23,056 of CAYPCG010000016.1, read as the reverse complement.
TCGATCTGCGATGCAGATGCGCGATCGATTGGTCTGCGCTGACTACACCGAAGTGGTGACGTATAGTTTTATTGCGAAAGAGGCGGCACTGGCCCTATCCCCCGAGAACCCGCTGGCACTTCTGAATCCGATGGCCTCCCATCAGTCGGTCATGCGTACGAGCCTTCTGCCAGGTCTACTGGACTGTCTCGCCACGAATGTCAGTCGCAAGCAGTCTCGGGTACGCATCTTTGAGATCGGTCGTTGCTTCTTAGATCGTCCTGGTCAGCCTGCCACGGACTGGTCGGTCCCCGGGGTTGATCAGCCGCTGCGACTGGCTGGTCTTGCCTTTGGCCCGTCGGTCGATGACCAGTGGGCTGAACCAGCCCGCGTCGTTGATTTCTTTGACGTGAAGCGGGACCTTGAGGCGCTCGCACAGCCATTGCGTCTCACCGCCCGGCAGCTTTCCGAATCCGCTGCGTTAGGACTTCATCCCGGACGTGCCGCCGAGATCCTGGTCAATGACCGGGTCGTGGGTCGGGCGGGGGAACTGCATCCAAAGCTTGTTCAAGAGATGGGGCTTTCATCTCCGCCGGTAGTCTTTGAGATCGATCTGGCAGACCTCCTCGAAGTACCGCTGCCGAAGATGACAGAGGTCTCGAAGTTTCCATCCGTGACCCGGGATCTTGCGGTGGTGGTGGCGCTTCAGACGCCGGCGGGCGCCATTATCGACCGCCTCAACAGGCTAAAAAGTCAATCAAAACAAGGCTCTTGGATTACAAATATCAAGTGTTTTGATGAATATCGGGGTAAGGGATTGTCCGAGAAGGAAAAGAGCTTAGCTTTCAGGTTTATACTTCAGAGTCCTGAGACAACCCTTCAAGAATCTGAGGTAGATGCACTAATGAACGAAATCATTGGACTCCTCTCGTCAGAGTTTTCGGCTCGACTCAGATCGTAACGACGGTATCGTGCAATTTAATCCCAAGTCTATGGACGCTTCGAACGGTTTTAGCGGATCGACTGCCCAGATCGCAGAGGCATTCCCTCGGCTCTTGGACTACGTCGGTCTGAAATCTCAGGACGACACGCTGACGAAGGCTGAGCTCGCCGAGCTCTTGTTTGAGGTGGTGGGATTAAATAAGCGCGAGGCAAAAGAAGTCGTCGACATCTTCTTCGAAGAAATTCGCGAGACGCTGGTGGCCGGCACCAGCGTGAAGCTATCGGGGTTTGGTAATTTTCAGCTGCGCGATAAGCCGCAGCGTCCTGGCCGCAACCCTAAGACGGGCGAGGCGATTCCCATCGCAGCGCGCCGCGTCGTGACCTTTCACGCGAGTCAGAAGTTGAAGTCTTACGTTCAGGACCCCAGTCGCAAGCCGCTTGACGCCTACGCAGACGACGAGCCTCCTGGCAATTAAGCCTGGACGTGTCGTCGCGCTGACTATCCCCTCTCATGGAACAACGAGCCGCTCCCGCCCAGTTGCCCCCAATTCCCGCAAAGCGTTATTTCACGATTGGTGAGGTAAGCGAACTATGTGCGGTGAAGCCTCATGTGCTGCGTTACTGGGAGCAGGAGTTTACGCAGCTACGCCCGATGAAACGTCGTGGTAATCGACGCTATTACCAGCACCACGAGGTGCTGCTCATTCGTAAGATTCGTGAACTCTTGTATGACCAAGGCTTCACCATCAGCGGCGCACGTAACCAGCTCATGGACGGCCGTCAGAGTCTTCCCACGCCTTCTCTGGCTGCTGGTCTTGATGGGGCAGAGGAGCCCAGCAGGTCGCTGGACTCTCCCGGCGCATTGCGCACCGAGTTAGAGACCGTTCTTGGCATCCTGAAGGGCTCGACTCAGCTATAATCGAGGGCTTCGGTCGGGGCGTAGCGCAGCCTGGTAGCGCACTTGCATGGGGTGCAAGGGGTCGGATGTTCGAATCATCTCGCCCCGACCAATTCAGTGTCTTCTCTCTTTTATTTCCACGTCTCTCGAGGGCCGCTTCCCATCAGGGATCGCTAGTCTGTGCGCTTTACGCATACGGAGGCGCGCATGGAACATTCTCGGCTTAGTCTTTCGTTGGTTGCCGTGATCGGCACGCTGGGCCTTCTCGTTGGCTGCTCTCCTGCCGAACGTGCTGATGGTTTTCCGATGTCTGGGATGCAGCCTGGATCCGTTTACGGTGAGGTGCCGCCTCGGTTGATCATGCGCGATGGATTTCGCGTCTGGAGTGATCCGTCAGCGTTTGGCCCTGTTCCCTTAACCCTACAAAAGACTGGGGATGCGGTCTGTGCCACGATGAACACCCCCGACAAAACGTTTGTTGCTCGGGGCTATCACCCGAAGGCGATTGATACCGATGGGGTGGAGTTTCAAGGCGGCGGCTACTACTGTGTAGCCAGGTAAGGGCGACTCCCCATGAACGAGCGTCCGCAGACAACGTCGTGCTGAGGAAGGTCGCTACAATTCTTGATTCTCTTTTCTGTAAAGGTCCACCATGGGATTTCAAGAATGGATTGGCCGACAAGAAACGATCGATGATCTTGTCACTCCGACACCAATTGCAGCGCTATCCGCGACACTGAACTGGCCATCCGCGCGACCTCCTGAAGGGTCGGTACTGCCGCCGCTATGGCACTGGCTTTATTTTCTTCCCTTGGCTCAGCAATCGGAGATTGGTGAGGACGGGCACCCGCGGCGTGGGGGATTTCTGCCGCCGGTTCCGCTGCCGCGACGGATGTGGGCTGGGAGCACGCTACAGTTTCACGCACCGCTGAAGGTGGGTGATCGGATCACTCGGACATCAACGATTGCAGAAGTCACTGAAAAGTCAGGGCGCACGGGATCATTAGTGTTCGTCAAAGTCCGTCATGAGATTCGTCGACAGGGTGAGTCCGCCGTCGCGTTAACGGACGTGCATGACATCGTCTATCGCGATCTCCCGCAACCCGGCGCGTCGGCGCCCGAACCCACAAAAGCGCCCTCGGATGCCGCGTGGGAAATGCAATGGACACCGGATGATGTACTGCTCTTTCGCTATTCCGCGCTGACGTTCAATGGACATCGTATTCACTACGATCGTCGATACGTGACGACGGTGGAAGGTTATCCGGGGCTGGTCGTGCATGGCCCATTGATCGCGACGCTATTGCTGGATCTTGTGCGCCGTCGGGCGCCGTCTGCCGTGGTCTCTGCATTTGAGTTCCGTGCGGTTCGTCCCACATTTGATCTCAATCCTTTCTCTGTCTGTGGGGCCCCCTCAGACGATGGCCGCTCTATTCGTCTCTGGGCCAAGGATCACGAGGGTTATCTGACCATGTCGGCGACTGCTCATCTGGAAGCGGGCTGATTCGCGATGCGTCAACGACGAAGCGTGCGCCTGCGGCTCGGACTGGTGGCCTCGGGACTGGGGGCGTTGCTGTCGGGCTGCTCGAGTCTAGAGTTTCTTAACCAGGTCTCTGGTCGGCCGCATACGGACCCGATTACAGTGAGCTACGGTAGTCACAGCCGTCAGCGAGTAGATGTCTATCCGGTAGTGGAGACACGACTGACGTCGGTCACAACGGGGGTATCGCTTGTCTCACCTGCGACAGCGTCAGAAGCCCAAGGCCGACCCATGGTGATCTTTTTCTATGGTGGCAGCTGGAATTCGGGATCTCGCGCAGACTATCGCTTCGTTGCGACGGCCTTAAATGATCTTGGATATGTTGTAGCCATCCCTGACTATCGTCTGACGCCAGAGGTGTTGTATCCAGAGTTTTTACATGACAGTGCCGCCGCCGTTCGAACGCTCATTCGCGAGGCGCGTCAGTTTGGTGCGGATCCGAACCGGATCGTTCTGGCAGGTCATTCCGCAGGGGCGTACAACGCAGCGATGATTGCGATGGATCAGCGGTGGATGCAGGATGACGAGCGACGACACATCCGTGGGCTGATTGGCTTTGCAGCACCCGTGAACTTTCTTCCGATTCAGATTCCCGAGGTGCAGCAGACCTTTCGTTGGCCGGATACTCCAAAAGATTCGCAGCCCATCGAGCATGTTGCGCCGGGCAATCCCCCGGTGTTGTTGATCACCGCGCGGGGTGACCGGGTGGTGGATCCTACTCGGAACTCTCAGTCCTTCGCGGACCGATTAGTCCAGGTCGGTGTACCCGTTCAACTTGAAGTGATCGATGGGCCCTTGGGTCTTGCGAATCACGCGAACGTGGTGGCAACGATTTCGCCGACCTTTCAGTTTGTTGCCCCAACCCTCACGAAAATCAGATCGTTTGTCGACCAGGTGACGCGGTAAAGACTTCGGTGTCTACCGATGCCTGGCCCGGTGCATCGTAGCGATGTCCGACGACAGAGTCTTGATGGATCAGACGACCGACGGCAGCGATCCACTTCGGATCAATTGCGAGCGTGGCCGCTCCGACATCCTCTTCAAGATGCGCGAGATCGGTCGTTCCTGGAATCGGAATGACATGGGACCCTTGGGCGAGACACCAGGCGAGTGCGAGTTGAGATGGCGTACAACCTGCCTGCTGAGCGATGTCGATCATTGGTCCGAGCAGGTCTATATTCCGCACCAGTGCATCTCCCTGGAATCGAGGGTTCTTGTGACGCATGTCTGTGTCATGAAGTAGTTTCAGACTTGCTGCATCCCGAAAACGGGCGGATAGGAATCCACGCCCTAATGGGCTAAATGCGACCAAGGTGACGCCAAGCCGCTGACAGGCTTCGCTGAGGGCGATCTCGGGGTTGCGCGTCCATAGCGAATACTCAGACTGGACTGCGGTAATGGGATGGATCTGATGCGCTTTTCGAAGGGTGTCTGCCGAGACCTCCGATAAGCCGATCGTTTTGACCTTTCCCTCTCGTACCAGATCAGCCATCGCACCGATGACGTCTTCGAGTGGGGTGGTCTTATCCCATCGGTGAAGGTAGTAGAGATCGATGACGTCGGTGTTAAGTCGTGCAAGGCTTTCAATGCAGTTTGCACGGATGACCTCTGGGCGACTATCAATCCGACGCGGTGGCTTTCCAGGTTCCGTATTGGCCGCCATGCCTCCCTTCGTACACAGGGTAATCCGCTGGCGATCTGCCTTCAGGGCACGGCCGACGATCTGTTCATTGTGCCCATTGCCATAGAGCATCGCGGTATCGAACAACGTCACTCCCATGGCCAGTGCTGTTGCAATGACCGCCTCAGACTGTTGATCTGGGACCGGAGGACCGTAGCCGTGACTCAGGTTCATGCAGCCCAAGCCGATCGCGGATACGCTAAACGGACCAAGTTGTCGCTGGGGAAGTGGCGGAGTCATCGTGTGGCTCGATAGGGCTGGGGTCATATCCCGAGAACGGGCGTGAGCCGTATTTTAGTCCTGAAGCGCTGAATGAATCGCCCTTGATTTCGGTCAAAAACAAGCCCCCGGCAACTGTCAGTTGGACATTACACTTCGGGTTGTCTGAGATTTTTCAGACAACATCATCTGGTGCCCCTAAAAAGGGTTAAACGGGAAGCTGGTGGGACTCCAGCGCTTTGCCCGAAACAGTAATAGGTGATGGCATTGACAACACTCGATTTGATCGAGTGATCCACTGGGGCGATGACTCTCTCTGGGAAGGATGTTGATGCTGGGATCGTGTCTGCGGTCCACACCTTGAGCCTGGATACCGGCCGTTGATGAAACCCATTTGGTCGTTCCGGGGTCAGGACGGCATGAAAGGTTAGATCATGTTTCAGAAGTCTCTTCTCGCCGCGGCCGTCTTGACCGCCACGGGAGCGGCCGCGTTTGCGGCATCGCCGGCCACATCACCCCCAACGTCATCAAGTGCCGCCACATCCGCCCCATTGATTCAGGTGGCTGCCATGGATCCCGTTGTCGTGAGTGCTGCACTCATCGAACAAAAGCTGTCGGAGGTGATTCCCTCTGTGACGGTCATCACCCGGCAGGATATCGATCAGTCTGGTGCACTCAGCCTTGCGGATCTCGTTCGATCAGAGCCCGGTGTCGAGATTGGTCGAAACGGCGGCCTCGGAGGATTGACCTCATTTTTTCTTCGGGGCGCTGAGAGCCGTAATGTCTTGATTCTGATCGATGGTGTCCGCATGCGTGACGGGGTGACCCAGGCGGCGCTTGCGGAGCACATTCCATTGGGACTCGTGGATCGAATTGAAATTGTCCGCGGAAACGTCTCGGCACTCTATGGCGATGCAGCGGTGGGCGGCGTCATCTCGATTACCACGCGTCAAGCGGGGCAAGGACCGGTAAAAGGCTTCGCCTCCGTGACGGTTGGGGAGCGAGCGACCCGAGAGCTATCGGCTGGGCTTGCCGGATCGTTAGCGTCGTTACGACTGGCGCTGTCTGTACAGACTTTGAAGACCGAAGGATTTTCGGCGACGAACCCTGCGCAGACCTGGTCTTTTGATCCGACCGATGGGGATCGGGATCCATATGAAAACACCGCAGCCACATTGCAGTTGGCGACACGCATTGGCAAGACCGACCTTGGGGGAAGTTATTCAGGGAGTAAGGCCCAGTTGCGGTACGACAATGAGTGGGCTGGGCAGGATCCTAGACAGGATGCCACCAACGAGCGCGCAACCCTATTTGTTCGCCATCCTGTATCTGATCGATGGGCGACCCGGTTAGATCTGAGTCAGAATCGAATTCGACTGGATTACAACTTTGGGGTCTCTAATAAGACCGAAGTCGATCAGGTTCGCTGGGATAACCGTTTTACGTTTGGCGCTCGCCAGACACTGTTAGTTGGCCTGGATCGACGCGAGGAGCGTCGCAGTCCGGCTGCGAGTGGTCTCTCGGGGAGAGAGGTGGACTCGGCTTACCTTGGCTTACTGAGCCGCTCCGGTCCTTGGACGAGTCAGCTTAATCTCCGATATGACGACGCATCAACGGGAGAGTCTAAGTCGACCTGGTTGGTGGGAGTGGGGCGTCAATTGACTGACTTTTGGCGTGTCACCGCGAGTGCATCTACCGCGTTTCGACTCCCCGATGCCTATGCCTTGTCCACCAATGCACGACTATCCCCAGAGTTTCACGACAGTCGAGAGATCGGTCTACAGGGGGGGGAGGGAGAGGAGTCGATACGGATGGTGTTGTTTCAGGCAGAGACACAAAATCCGATTGTCTATGACGCCAACTACACGGCACGTAATCAAAACTTCATCGATAACCAAGGACTCGAAATTTCTGCGCGATGGCGTGCAACCCGTTGGCTTCGGCTGAAGGCCGATCTGACCCTACAAGACCCAAACAGCCCTTTTGAGGGTAGCGCCACCGCAACGACCCGGGTGCAGAGTGCCCGTCGTGCAAAGGTTCATGGTGCGGTTGCTGGGCTTGTCCGTTCTGGGCGTCATGAGTTTGAGATGTCTGTGTTTGGTGCAGGATCACGCCGAGACACCGACTATGACCCGCTTGGTGTCACCCGCTTACCTGGATACGCGGTGGTTGCCCTTCGTGCGAGGTTTCGGATCGATACCGAGTGGGCGGTTGTGGCAAGGCTCGAGAATGCAGGCGATAAGCAGTATCAGCTCGCTTACGGTTATCACACCGCACCGAGAACCGCATTTTTCGGTCTCCAGTTTCAGCCGAAGTAGGGTAGCGATCGACCGTCGACCGGGGATAGAGCGGGAAACGCCGTCCCCACCGGGCGGCGTATTGATTCGCTAGTGCAGGTGCTGGCTTGGTGTCTCTGCGACATCCGGAAGCTCTGCATGAACCATTTCGCCGTCCTGGTTGGGGTAGAGCGGTGCACCGCAGTCATCGCAATACTCCATCGGCAGTCGCTGACGAAGCATGACCACATGGGCAATGCCTGATTCTCGCAATACGGATTCAATTTCTTCGGCAAGATCGCTCATCTCATCTTCTGCGCCGAGCAATGGCCAGACCACGCCGTGGATGACTTCCTCTTCTTCGCCGACCGTAAAACCGATGCGAAATTCTTCCAGCTGACGGTTGTAGCAGCCGCCGATGACGGCAGTGAGTAGATTCGGTGTCACGCTCAGTGTTGTGGCCAGAAATGCCACGGACGCCCGAATCGAAAATGGTCGCGCAGAACGATCGGCATCGCGACAGGCAACATAGTAGGCGCGAGGTAGCATGCTCTCAAACGCGCAGGCGGGTAACAAAGGCGCCAGAGCGGTCTGGCTTACCTCTACCCATTGCTTCATCACCTGCTCGCGGTCTGCATCGCCTGACTGCCAACGAAAGATGGCATCGCCCTGTGGCACGGAGACGGCCCCGATGATGTAGCGTTGGTCTGCAAGAAACTGTGACGTCTCCTTTAAATTTGCTGGGTCAATCTTGTAGACACCGTCGCTGAAACTCCCTGAGAGGTCCCGGCGTAGTTCCGCGGTATCGCAAAATGTTTCGGGAAGTTGGTCCGGGGAGAAAAAATAATCTGCAATCGTCAGGTCTGCCCCCTCTGCGAAGATGACGTCGGCCAATGATGCGCGTACCGCCTTGATCACGGCGGCCGGAATAGGGCGCGTCGGTAAGGGGAGCCGTGACCATGCTAGGACTGGCGCGGCAAATAACAAAATGTCGCGGGGTCCATCGGATGTCGGGCTTAGGGCGTACTCGACTCGTCCTTCAATCGCATCGGCGAGCTCTTCATAGGCGCGGGATTCTCGATCTGCCAAACGGTCAAGCGCAGCGTTGAGCGAACCCTCGTCGCCATCTTTGAGGAGGGTTTCAATTTCTTGCTCGAGGCGGTGTTCCCAAAAGTGGTCTTCCGCACGACTACCAGACTGTGCAAGTCCCTCTGCGAATTCGACAAGAAGGTCTGCCTCGCGAGAGGCGCGGCCGCGGCGGGATGATGGGGAACGCTTCATAGGGCTTTCTTTCTGATTGGCTGCCCATTCTAGCGAACTCAGGGCAGGCGAGCCGGTATCATGATGTGCAATGGGAGAAGATCGATAACCATGACGAAAGGATTTGCCGCAGCGGTCGCGATGGCCGGGATTGGCGCGATCTTGTTCTCTGCCAAGGCGATTGTCGTCAAGCTCTGTTATCTCTGGGGGACGGACGCGGGGACCGTGCTGGCACTGAGGATGATCTTCTCCCTTCCATTCTTCTGGGGGGCGGTCTGGTGGGTGCAGCGCCGAGAGCGCCTTCCGCCAATTACCCGCAAGGACAAACTGACGGTTCTATTCCTTGGATTCGTCGGCTATTACCTGTCGAGTTATCTCGATTTTCTCGGCCTTCAATTTATCACTGCTGGGCTTGAGCGGATTATTCTGTATCTAAATCCTGCCCTGGTCTTGTTGCTCTCGGCCTGGATTCTGAAGCGGTCGATCAATGCACGTCAGTGGCTTTCGATGGGGATTGCATACCTTGGCGTTTTACTTGTCTTTATCCAAGATGTTCGCATCGATGGCCCTCAGGTCGCGCTTGGGGGCGCATTAGTCTTCGGTGCGGCCTTTACTTATGCGATCTATTTGATTTTTGCGGGCGAGATCGTGAAGCGCGTCGGTAGCCTTCGGCTGGTGGCCTATGCCAGTGGATCCTCAACCGTTTTCTGCCTTCTGCAGGCCTTGATCATGGCGCCGGAGGCGTTGGTCACACAGCCAGTTCAGGTCTATGGACTCAGTCTCATCAATGCAAGCCTGTGCACCTTTGTACCGATGCTCTTGATCATGATGGCGATTCAGCGCGTGGGGTCGGGGATTGCGGCGCAGGCGGGTGCCATCGGGCCGATTGCCACGGTGTTCCTAGGATGGTTCTTTCTTAACGAGTCGATTACCCCGATCCAGTTGATCGGTATGGCCATCGTTTTGATCAGTATGGCGGTGTTACTGACGGCGCAATCGGGGTCCAAGGTGGCGCCGTCAGAACTGAAGGACGACCGTTAGGACCCGACTTTCCGGATGGCAATGACCACGTAGCGATTGCCTTCAGAGATGACCTGGAACTCGATCCGATCATTGGCCTGAAGTCCATCGAGGGTCTTTGCATCTCGAACTGTGAAGACCATCGTCATGGGGGGCATATCGAGTGACTTGATCTCTTCGTGCTGGATGGTGAGACGTTTGTTTGTGGCATCGACACGTCGGATAACGCCCTTCGCCCAGTCTGCTGCAGGGGTAACATCCATCACGTCGAGGGTACCCCTCATTCCTGCCTCAAAGTGACCCGCGACGAGGCAGGCAAATTCAAAGCGACCGGCGCGATTGAAGGTCCAGATAATCTCTTCGCGTTTGCCAGGACTGACGTGGGCCATGTAGGGCTCGTCATGTTCCATATTTGGAAACTTCTTCATCATCTCCGCGTGTGCTGCGAGCTCTTTGGCGGTGCCGATGACCATTTCATGCATGACCTTTCCCTGGTTGGCGACCCTAAATCGGATGGTTTCACCAAGGCGAACTTGAAGCTTATTGGGGGTAAATTGCATGTTGTCGGTCATGGCGATATCGACGGTTCGGTCGACTTTCTTCGCATCGCCTGCAATGCCCCATTCCTTCTGCTCGGCTGGGCCGGCCGGCTTGTTGTGGTGTCCAGATGGGCCGTGAGCATGAGCGGCGGCGATGCCAAGCCAAAGCGTGATCCCCAGCGATACCGAGAGACGTCTGACAAGTGTCGTGTGTTTCATCGAGTGTTTTCCTTAAGTTAGTGTTGGTGCGTCTTTCCGGGCTTTTTCACCTGGACTTCGACGGCGGTCGATGACTGACGCGGCATGGCGCTGCCACCTGCGGTGGCTCGCCGAACCGGTTCCTGTAAGGGTGCCCCCGTCCATTCGTAGGCCACGGTTCCTTTTGGATGCTGATACCAGCCTGGATCTGAGTAGTCACCAGGCTTTTGGGTCTTTCGGACCTTGAGGATGCTAAACATCCCACCCATTTCAACGGAGCCAAAAGGACCTTGTCCCGTCATCATCGGAATGGTGTTTTCGGGCAACGGCATTTCCATTTCGGCCATGTCGGCCATCCCGCGCTCGCCCATGACCATGTAGTCAGGGATCAATCGGCTAATCCGCTTTGCGAGTCCCGTGTGATCCACGCCGATCAGCGTAGGAACCTTGTGTCCCATTGCGTTCATGGTGTGATGAGACTTGTGACAATGGAACGCCCAGTCACCTTCTTCGTCAGCAACGAAGTCGAGCTGACGCATCTGACCCACTGCAATATCCTGGGTGACCTCATAGCGACGCGTGCTCTTCGGTGTGGGCCCCCCGTCGGTTCCCGTCACCATAAACTCATGACCATGAAGATGAATCGGGTGGTTCGTCATGGTCAAGTTGCCAATTCGGAGCCGCACACGGTCATTGAGTCGTACATTCAGCGAATCAATCCCGGGAAACACGCGGCTGTTCCATGACCATATATTGAAGTCGAGCATGGTCATGATCTTGGGGGTGTAGCTTCCGGGGTCAATATCATAGGCGTTCAACAAGAAGCAGAAGTCTCGGTCGACCGGGTCAATCAGCGGGTGGCGTCCCTTCGGATGAGTGACCCAAAATCCCATCATGCCCATGGCCATTTGCGTCATCTCGTCAGCGTGCGGGTGGTACATGAAGGTGCCCGGACGTCGCGCAACGAACTCGTACACAAAGGTCTTACCCGGCTGAATACCGGGCTGATTCAGACCCGTGACGCCATCCATGCCATTCGGCAGGCGTTGCCCATGCCAATGAATCGAGGTGTGCTCTGGCAGTCGATTCGTCACAAAGATGCGAACCTTATCGCCTTCCACGACCTCAATCGTCGGGCCGGGTGACTGGCCGTTATAGCCCCACAGGTGGGCTTTAAATCCGGGGGCCATTTCACGAACGACCGGCTCAGCAATCAGATGGAATTCCTTCACGCCGTTATTCATCCGCCAGGGCAGTGTCCATCCATTAAGGGTGACTACAGGGTTGTAGGGCCTTCCGTTTTGCGGCACCAATGGTGGTTGAGTGAGCGGGCTATCCTGAATCACTGGCTCAGGAAGTCGGGCCAAGGCACTGCGGGCCACTGCTGCCGAGGCAAGTGTCACACTCGCCGCCGCAGCGCCCGTCAAAAATTGTCGTCTGTTCGGTGGATTCATAGTGCGCGTCCAATCTGTGCAAGGTGTGCGTTGAGCAGCGTGAGTTCCAGGTCAAGTTCAGACTCAGATCGAAGGAGATCTGCTCTGGCGTTCAGGTATTTCTGGACTGACTGGACCTGATGCTCAGCCTCCTTCAAAAGATCAAAAATACCGATGATCATGCCGTTGTAGTGCAACACGGCCTCATCCAAGAGTTGCTTTCTCAAGGGAAGAATCTTGTGTTGATACTGCTCGACCTGTTGGGCGCGCATGGCATGGCGTGATAACGCTTGTTGGGCCTGCGAGAGTCTTGCCAAGAGATCTGGCGCTGGTTCAGTCTGAGCGAGCTCGTTGAGTCGTTGTTCGAGTTGTGTCCGTACGCTATTCGTCGCGATCGGGTGTTGACGAAGGTCGGTTGGTCTCTCTAACGCAGGCAACTTGGCAGCGAATCCCATGATCTGGCGGAGATGTTCCTGTTCTTGAACTGCACGATCGTGTGCCTGTACCGTTGCATGAAGCGCCGATTCAGCCTTTAACTGCTCTTCGATCAGATGAAGGGCGTTGAGGTTTCCTGCCTTGCGCATCCGTGTTGAGAGTTCGGTCGCAATCGAATTGATCTCGTAGACCTCCGCCTGAATCGCTGCCCACTCTTGCGTGCTTTGGGCAAGGTAAAACTGAGTCTTCACCGCGTGGATGAGTCGTTGTCGGGTGACCAGTGCCTGCCGTTGCTCGGCGGATAATCGTCGCCAATCAGGGGCGGCGAGGTCGATGCCAACCAGTCGCTGAATCAGATCCGGGTGTTGTTCCAGCGTTAGGCGGATGGCCTCTTCGAGTCGCAGTATCGCGGCGGGTGTTTGGGCTGATGCGGTCGGTTGCTGGGCCTCCCGAAGGTAGGCCTTCCATCCGCCGGCGCGTTGTACCCGGTCAATCGTGGCGCGCCAATCCGACACTGGCGGAACGAGTGCCTTCGATGCTGACGGCGATGAAGCTGCAGTGGACGCTGCGGCTTGCGAGTGTTGATGCGAGTGCTGGTGCGAGTCTTGCGCCCAGGCGTGTAGCATCGGTGTAAGCCATACCGACAAAACAAAAATTGAAGCGAGTGTTGCTCGCATAGGACCTCCTGTTGTTCAAACATCTCCGGTGCTGCGCATTCAGTCGCACCACAACTCAGAACAAAAAAGGGGGGTCTATCGAGGGGGTCGAAGCAGGCCCTCGGGGACATTGCCGGGCCCAAGTGCGCCTGTAAAGACGGATGGAGAAGGTGACTTAAACCTGGCCGGTGCATCACAGGCATCGGTACAGGTGACGTAGTTCATCGCACAGCAGCCTGCGCAATGAGCACAATCTTGTTGGTCGAGCGGCATGTCTGGCAATGAATCGGCGCTTAGGTCATGTCGCTCATGCATGTGATCTTTGTGGTGCGCGCTATCGGCAACATCCGTGTGGGCAGCCCCGATCTGCGTCCCTTGATCGCTATGACAGGCCATCGCCAAGACCGCCTGACCCTGTAGCAGCAGCGTCAGGCTGAGCAGGGCGATCGCGAGGCGATGCCCAAGGCTCGTGGTCCGAGAGATGATCGTGTGCATCGGGTGTGTTACGCGGCCATTAGCTCACGAAGAACGTAGGGCAGGATGCCGCCATGCTTGTAGTAGTCGACTTCGATCGGCGTATCGATGCGGCAGAGCACGGTGACATTCTGACGGCTGCCATCCTTACGGGTGATGACCAGCGTGAGATCTTGCTGAGGCTGGAGGTTATCCGGGATCGCCACGTCGAAGGACTCCGTACCATCGAGGTTGAGGCTTTGGGCGCTGTCACTTCCTTTGAACTGCAACGGCAGCACGCCCATGCCGACGAGGTTAGAGCGATGGATCCGCTCGTAGCTGCGTGCCACCACAAGCTTGACGCCAAGCAGTTGCGTGCCTTTAGCGGCCCAGTCACGTGATGAACCACTGCCGTATTCTTCGCCACCGATGACTGCTGTGGGAACACCGGCTTGCTGGTAGGCCATTGCAGCATCATAGATAAACATCTTCTCGCCACTTGGCTGATACAGCGTGACACCGCCTTCTTCGCGGGTGCCGTCTGACTTCGGTGGCAGCATCAGATTCTTGATGCGAACGTTAGCGAACGTGCCACGCATCATCACCTCGTGATTGCCTCGGCGAGAGCCGTAGCTGTTGAAGTCTGCCTTCTGCACGCCATGATCTTTCAGGAACTTGCCGCCAGGCGATGCTTCTTTAATCGATCCTGCGGGGGAGATATGGTCGGTGGTGATCGAGTCCCCGAGGATTGCCAGTGCGCGGGCGCCTTGAATTGATGTCATCGCTTTCGGAGACATTGCGAAGTCATCAAAGAAGGGGGGCTTCGCGATGTAAGTCGACTTGGGCCAGTCATAGACTTGACCGGTTGTCCCCTTGATGTTGTTCCACAGATGATGGTCCTTGGTTAGATCGCTGTACAGGGATCGGAAGGTGTTCGGATCGCGTGCGTAGCCCATGACCGCAGCAATCTCTTGGCTCGTCGGCCAGATGTCCTTCAGATAAACGGGGCCATCCTTACCCTGACCAACCGGCTCAGTAGCGAGATCTTTCAGCACTGTTCCCGCGATGGCATAGGCCACCACGAGCGGTGGAGATGCCAAGAAGTTTGCGCGAAGGTTCGGGTGAATCCGTGCTTCAAAATTTCGATTGCCTGAAAGCACTGCTGCACAGACCAGGTCTTCCTTGACAATTGCCTCGTTGAACTCGGGACGCAGGTCACCGGCGTTACCGATACATGTCGTACAGCCGTAGGCCGCGACAGAAAAACCGAGAGTCTCAAGATAGGGAAGCAGTCCTGCTTTGGTCAGATACTCCGTGACGACACGGCTACCTGGCGCCAGCGAGGTCTTGATATGGCGCTGCACGCGAAGACCTTTTTCGACTGCCTTTTTCGCCAGAAGACCGGCCGCTAGCAGCACCCCAGGGTTGGAGGTGTTGGTACACGAGGTAATCGCTGCGATCAGCACATCACCACTGCCGATCTCGGCATCCCCGGCTTTGACGCGTTTCGCAAGTGCGGCTGCAGGCTGTGCAAATCCGTTCTCAGCGACCGGCTTGCTGAACAGTTCCGTAAAGGACTGCTTCATCTTGGTCAGCTCGATCCGGTCTTGCGGGCGCTTTGGCCCTGCAAGGGACGGTTTAATCGTGGAGAGGTCCAGCGTCACTGACTTGGTGTAGTCGATCTGACCTTGTCTGGGCGTACCGAACAACTGCTGTGCCTTGAAATAGGCCTCGAACATGTCGACCTCTTCCTGCGTGCGACCGGTCGCGCGCATAAAGTCGACCGTCACATCATCGACCGGGAAAAAGCCCATCGTTGCGCCGTACTCAGGCGCCATGTTGGCAATGGTGGCCCGATCCGGGAGCGAGAGCGACGCGGTGCCTTCACCATAAAACTCAACGAACTTTCCAACGACTTTCTCTTTACGCAGCATCTCCGTGATGGTGAGTACCAGGTCTGTTGCGGTACAGCCCTCTGGTAGCTGACCCGTGAGGTTCACCCCGACGACGTCGGGCGTCAGGAAGTACACCGGCTGCCCCAGCATGCCGGCCTCGGCCTCAATACCGCCCACGCCCCAGCCCACAACGCCAATACCGTTAATCATGGTGGTGTGGCTATCGGTTCCGACCAGCGTGTCGGGGTAAGAGATGCCATCGCGCGTGTGCACACCGCGGGCGAGATATTCCAGGTTCACCTGGTGAACGATGCCGATCCCTGGGGGAACCACTTTGAAGGTATCAAAGGCTTGCATTCCCCATTTCATGAACTGATAGCGCTCTTGATTGCGCTCAAACTCGAGTTTCATGTTGAGGTCCAGCGCTTCTTTTTTGCCGAAGTGGTCGATCATCACGGAATGATCAACGACAAGATCCACGGGCACGAGTGGCTCGATGACTTTGGGGTTCTTGCCCATGTCATGGGCGATGTTACGCATGGCAGCCAGGTCGGCAAGCAGCGGCACGCCAGTGAAGTCTTGCAGGACAACCCGCGCGACAACGAAGGGAATCTCATCGACACGCGCTGCGGTGGGTCCCCAGTTTGCGAGCTGTTGTACGTGGGCCTCGGTGACTTTTTTTCCATCGCAGTTGCGAAGGACCGCCTCCAGCACGATGCGAATTGACACGGGGAGCCGAGAAATCTTGCCAACGCCGGCTTTCTCGAGTGCGGGAAGGCTGTAGAACTGGCCGTTCTTTCCAGAGGCGGTGGTGAATGTCTGAAGACTGTTGTGAAGGTTATGCGGCATGTAAAGCTCCCTGATGACGTTTTTTTAGTTTTGAACGGTGATATTTTAGAAAAAAGCAGTCTGCGCAGCAGCAGGAATTTGCAGACCCGACTGTTGGGCGCGTTTCAATAAGCTCCAGAAGTATCGATAGCTTGCGCGATCATGGAGCAGGCCACGATCGGCAATCGGCCCCCAGTTTGCTGCCTGGGCCGCTAATAGGATCCGCCCGGCATCCTCGAGCTCCTGTTCGGTCGGCTGAAACGCGGTCAGGATCTGGCCGATCTGGTTCGGATGGATACTCCACATCCGCGTAAAGCCAAACTCATTTCTGGCCCGCCCCGCGTCGTCCAAAGCCTGGGTCGGCGACCCAAAGTCCGTGGTTGGGTTGTGCGTGGGGATCTTACCGTGGGCGTGCGCCGCCGCACTGATCTCGAGCTTTGCCCGGCGAAGCAACGGGTGGTCAAACTGGCCGGGACTCTTCATGGCCGAGACTGGAATCGCGCCTCGATGACTGCTGGTGAAGTCCATCTGGCCGAAGGCGAGAAACTGCACCTGAGGATGGGCGGCGATGGCGAAGACGTCGTGTAATCCGGCCTCGTCTTCGAACATGATCTGAAGGGGAATCGGGTTCTGAAGCCCAGCCTTTTGTGACTGGGCGTCGATCCATTCGACCGCCTCCTGAAACTGGGACAGACCAGCGATCTTTGGAACCGTGATGTAAGCCAGGCCCGCGGGCTTTGCGCCGATCAGCGTGGCAACGTCTTGTCGAAAGGCGGGGTGGTCCACGGGATGGACCCGTGCCCCTACACGGCGCGTTTCCTTGCGTGGCTCTGACAGAATGCCGGAGAGCAGGGCGGCGGTCTCCGCTTCGGCGCCAGACGGTGCGCCATCTTCCATATCGGCTGTGACATCGAACGCCCCGCGCGTTTCGTCCTGTAGCGCCAGGGCCTTCCTGAGCTTCTTTTCATCTCCTGCGTAGTGCTCGCATGCAGGAGGTGGCATTGACGACACGCCGCCCTCCTGATGGAGAACGGCGTCGGGGTGCAAAACTCCCATGTCGCTTGCCCCCGATTAACCGAGTAGGTGCTTGACGCCGTCGCGCTCCTCGAGCAGCTCGTTCAACGTGTGCGTCATCCGCTCACGCGAGAAGCTATCGATTTCCAGCCCCTGCACCAGCTGGTATTCGCCGTTGGCGCAGGTGACGGGATAGCCGTAGATGATTTCTTCGGGAATGTCATAGGCGCCATCCGATGGGATCCCCATGGTGACCCACTTGCCATTGGTGCCCAGCACCCAGTCGCGGATGTGGTCAATGGCGGCATTGGCGGCCGAGGCAGCCGACGAGAGGCCACGGGCTTCGATGATCGCAGCGCCACGCTTACCCACTGTCGGGATGAAGACGTCCTTGTTCCAGACATCATCATTAATGAGCGATTTCAGGCTCTGGCCACCGACGGTCGCAAAACGGTAGTCGGGATACATGGTGGGACTGTGGTTGCCCCAGACCACCAGCTTTTCGATGTCGCCGACGGGCTTGCCGCTCTTTGCTGCGAGTTGGGATAGTGCTCGGTTGTGATCCAGACGAAGCATGGCCGTGAAGTTCTTCTTCGGCAGGTCTGGGGCCGACTTCATGGCGATATACGCATTCGTGTTCGCAGGGTTCCCCACGACAAGTACCTTGACCGTGCGCTTAGCAACCGCATTTAAGGCCTTGCCTTGGGCGGTGAAAATCTGGGCATTCGCGGACAGTAGGTCTTTACGCTCCATGCCGGGTCCGCGGGGGCGTGCACCCACCAGAAGCGCGATATCGGCATCTTTGAACGCGGTCATCGGATCGCTATGGGCGGTCATTCCGGCGAGCAATGGGAACGCACAGTCGTCGATCTCCATCATGACGCCCTTGAGCGCCTTCTGGGCTTTCTCGTCGGGGATTTCCAGGAGTTGCAGGATGACCGGCTGGTCCTTGCCCAGTAGGTCGCCATTGGCGATTCGAAACAACAGGCTGTATCCAATCTGGCCGGCGGCGCCGGTGACTGCAACACGCATCGGGGACTTGCTCACGGGATCTCCTTAAGTAGGTGGGTTCATGACGCTAGGTTGACGAGAGTTTAGGGTTGACCCTAGTCCGTGTCAAAAAGCACTCTTATAATTCGGGAAATAAAAAATCTCAGGGGGAAGTTCATGGGCGATTTCGCGAAAAAGTCGCGTCCGCAGTTTCGCAACATCCATATTTCACAGATTCTCCAATATCGACTGCCCGCCGCCGGCATCATGTCGATTCTTCACCGAGTGAGTGGACTGAGCATGTTTTTGCTGCTCCCTGTCTTGCTCTGGATTTTTGATCGAAGTCTGACATCAGAGCTTAGCTATGCGGAGCTGATGGAAGTGGTGTCATCTCCGTTGATGAAGATCGTTCTCTGTGGTCTGGTCTGGGCGTTCTTTCACCATCTGCTTGCAGGTATTCGTCACCTTGTCAGCGATCTACATATCGGTCTGACGAAAGAAAACGCGGCCGCCTGGGGTGTCGGCGTTTTGGTCGGTGGTCTCGCGCTGTCTTTTATTGCCTGGCTCAAAATTTTCGGAGTGATCTAAACCATGAGTTCTTCTTCCATCGGACCGAAGCGTCTTGTTGTCGGGGCCCATTACGGACTGCGTGACTGGCTTGCCCAGCGGGTGACCGCAGTGGTGATTGGGGTCTATGCACTCGTGCTTTTCATTAGTGCGCTAGTGGTCTCGGAGCCCGGATACGGGGGATGGGCCGGGCTTTTTGCCAATACCTGGATGAAGGTGCTGACGCTATTAGCGGTACTCGCTTTGATCTACCACGCCTGGGTTGGTGTTCGCGATATTTGGATGGACTACGTCAAACCGGTTGGTGTTCGTCTTGCGCTTCAGATCTTCACGATTCTTTGGCTGATCGGCTGCGGGGTTTGGGCGATTGAAATTCTCTGGAGGGTGTAACCGTGGCGCACACGCTGTCGAATCAAACGAGCAGTCTTCCGCGTCGAAAGTTTGATGCGGTCATTGTGGGTGCGGGTGGCGCTGGGATGCGTTGCTCGCTTCAGCTTGCCGAAGCAGGGCTTAACGTTGCTGTGCTGTCAAAGGTGTTTCCCACGCGGTCCCATACGGTTGCTGCGCAGGGGGGCATTGGGGCGTCGCTCGGCAACATGAGTGATGACAACTGGTACTGGCATATGTTCGACACCGTGAAGGGGTCGGATTATCTCGGTGACCAAGATGCCATTGAGTTCATGTGCCGCGAGGCACCAAAGGTTGTCTATGAGCTGGAACATTTCGGCATGCCCTTCGACCGAAACCCAGATGGCACGATCTATCAGCGGCCCTTCGGAGGCCATACCGCGAACTTAGGTGAAAAGCCTGTGCAGCGTGCCTGTGCTGCCGCGGACCGCACAGGCCACGCCTTGTTACACACGCTCTATCAGCGCAACGTCCGTGCGCGCACGCAGTTCTTTGTGGAGTGGATGGCCCTGGACATTATTCGTGATGCGGACGGAGACTGCGTCGGCGTTGTCGCCTTGGAGATGGAAACGGGCGAGATCATGATCCTTGAGGCAAAGGTCACCGTCTTTGCAACGGGTGGCGCTGGACGGATCTGGGCGGCGTCCACCAATGCCTTTATCAATACAGGCGATGGAATGGGGATGGCCGCCCGCGCAGGAATTCCGCTGGAGGACATGGAGTTCTGGCAGTTCCACCCGACGGGCGTCGCAGGCGCTGGCGTGTTGATTACAGAGGGGGTTCGCGGAGAAGGCGGCATCCTGCTCAATAGCAATGGCGAGCGTTTCATGGAGCGCTATGCACCGACGCTTAAGGATCTAGCCCCTCGTGATTTTGTGTCTCGCTCGATGGACCAGGAGATTAAAGAGGGTCGCGGCTGTGGTCCAAACAAGGACCATGTGCTGCTCAAGCTCGATCACCTCGGTGCTGACAAGATTCTGAAAAAGCTGCCGTCCATTCGCGAGATCGCGATTAAGTTTGCAAACGTGGATCCGATCAAGGAACCGATTCCTGTGGTGCCGACGATTCACTACCAGATGGGCGGTATTCCGACTAACGTCTACGGCCAGGTCGTTGCACCGAAGAATGGCAATCCGAACGCTATTGTCAACGGTCTCTATGCGATTGGCGAGTGTGCCTGTGTCTCAGTGCACGGGGCAAACCGTCTTGGAACAAACTCACTGCTCGATCTGGTGGTCTTTGGCCGCGCTGCCGGTAACCACATCGTGTCGCAGAAGTTTGGTGGACAGGGCCACAAGTCACTGCCTGCGGATGCGGCAGACCTTGCCCTGTCACGTGTCGCGAAGATCGATGGCTCAAGCAAAGGGGAGCGTGTGCAAGATGTCGCACAGAG
Organism: uncultured Burkholderiaceae bacterium; assembly: GCA_964409175.1. GTDB lineage: Bacteria > Pseudomonadota > Gammaproteobacteria > Burkholderiales > Burkholderiaceae_A > Lacustribacter. The sequence goes on along the minus strand of CAYPCG010000016.1, from coordinate 2,432 downwards.
TATCCGCGATGCTATGCAGCACTATTGCGGCGTCTTCCGAACCAGCGATCTGCTCAAAGAAGGCGTGCAGAAGATCATGGAGATCGATGAACGTGTGAAGAATGTCCATGTGGCGGACAAGTCCAAGGTCTTTAATACGGCTCGCGTCGAGGCGTTAGAGCTCGACAACCTGATCGAGACTGCAAAGGCCACGATTGTGTCGGCCGAGGCACGCAACGAGAGTCGTGGGGCGCACGCGCACCGTGACTTCCCTGAGCGCGATGATACGAACTGGATGCGCCACAGCCTCTGGTATTCAGAAGGCAACCGCCTGGACTACAAGCCAGTGAATCTCAAACCAATGACCGTTGAATCGTTTGTACCCAAAAAGAGGACCTTCTGATCATGGCATCACGCAGCGTACGTTTTTCGATCTACCGCTACGATCCTGACAAGGATGCGAAGCCCTATATGCAGGATCTCACCGTAGAGCTCCAAGAGACCGATAAGATGCTCTTGGATGCGCTGATGCGGATCAAAAGTGACGCCGATGATTCTCTGTCGTTCCGTCGCTCCTGTCGTGAAGGGGTCTGCGGCTCCGATGCCATGAATATCAACGGTAAGAACGGTCTGGCCTGTATCACCAACCTTCGCGATCTGAAAGAGCCCATCGTGCTGCGCCCGTTACCCGGACTTCCGGTGGTGCGGGATCTGATCGTCGACATGACGCAGTTCTTCAAGCAGTACCACTCGATCAAGCCCTTCCTGATTAACGACACGCCCCCTCCTGAGAAGGAGCGTCTGCAGTCCCCAGAAGAGCGTGAGGAGCTTGACGGCCTTTATGAGTGCATTCTGTGCGCCTGCTGCTCGACAAGCTGCCCGTCGTTCTGGTGGAATCCCGATAAGTTTGTGGGTCCGGCCGGTCTATTGCAGGCTTATCGATTCATTGCCGATAGCCGGGATCAGGCAACGAGTGAGCGACTCGATAACCTAGAAGATCCCTATCGTCTATTCCGTTGCCACACGATCATGAACTGCGTGGATGTCTGCCCGAAGGGACTGAACCCCACGAAGGCAATCGGCAAGATTAAAGAGCTGATGGTCCGCAGAACGGTCTAGCGGCGTTTCTATGACTGTCATGACCCCAGATCCTTTTGCGGTTGCGAGTCCGTCGGCATCGGCTGCGGGGGATCTGGCGCCAGAGGACTTGGTTCGTCGTCTTCGGTGGCGGGCGCGACGGGGTCTGCTTGAAAACGACTTGTTGCTGAATCATTTTTTTGAGAAGTGGGAAGGTCGCCTGACGGTCGAGGATCACAACGGGCTGGGGAGGCTCCTCGATCTGACGGATAACGATCTTCTTGATTTGTTGGTTGGCAGAGAAGAGCCCGACGGGCCGCTTGACCAGCCCGATGTTCACGCAGTGTTGATGAAAATTCGTACCGCATAACTTTACAAACAGAACCCCCTTCGCCCGAAAGGAAAGATGATGTCGACTGATCAGAAAGCCACGATCTCCTTTACCGATGGAACGCCTTCCATCGATCTGCCGATTCTCAAAGGATCGGTAGGACCGGATGTCATTGATATTCGTAAGCTGTACGGTGCGACGGGCAAGTTCACCTACGATCCCGGATTTCTCTCGACGGCCTCTTGCCAGTCCACCATCACCTACATCGATGGCGATAAGGGCGAGCTGCTCTATCGTGGCTATCCCATCCAGGAATTGGCCGTGCACTGCGACTTTCTCGAGGTCTGTTATCTGCTGTACTACGGTGAGCTGCCCACGCCTGCGCAGAAAGCCGAGTTCGAGGACCTGGTGATGCATCACACGATGGTGCATGAGCAGATGCAGTTTTTCCTACGGGGCTTTCGACGCGATGCGCACCCCATGGCGATTCTCACCGGAATGATCGGGGCGATGTCGGCGTTCTACCCAGACAGTATGGATATTAATTCGGCGGAGCAGCAGGATATTTCCGCTATTCGACTGATTGCAAAGATGCCGACCCTGGTCGCACTGTCCTACAAATACAGCATCGGTCAGCCAATCATCTATCCGCAGAACGATCTCTCCTACACGGCAAACTTCATGCGAATGATGTTTGCAACGCCTTGCGAGAACTACAAGCTCAATGACGTCTTGGTTCGCGCGATGGACCGTATCTTCATTCTGCATGCCGACCATGAGCAGAGCGCCTCGACATCAACGGTGCGCCTTTGCGGTTCGTCGGGAACGTCGCCGTTCGCGGCGATCTCCTCAGGAATCGCCTGCCTTTGGGGCCCTGCTCACGGGGGTGCGAACGAGGCCTGTCTGACCATGCTCGAGGAACTCAATGCCAACGGCGGTGTCGCCAAGGTCGGTGAGTTCATGGAGAAGGTGAAAGACAAGAACTCAGGGGTACGACTGATGGGCTTTGGCCATCGTGTCTACAAGAATTTTGATCCGCGCGCCA
>CAYPCG010000015.1:0-29959 GCA_964409175.1 uncultured Burkholderiaceae bacterium | reverse complement strand
CTCCGACATGCGGTCGAGTACAAAGTTCCATCGACGCTCGCTCCATGGCCATTGGACATGCTCTGGTAGGTGAATAACCCCCAATCTAATTCGCTGCTCTCGCGAGTATCGAACCTTTGAACTACTCCTTAATGCCCAGGCATGCACAAGCTCAACGTAAGCGACCTCCGATCGGGCGTGAAGTCGTTCGGTAAGTGCGGATAGGGTCACCGCCTTTGGAAGATCGACAGGCGGCCTGCTATAAAGTGCGGGCTCGTCGATGCGCTGGGGCTCGGCCGCCGCGTCGTGAGCAAGCTGTGCGAATGCATGCTGACCGTGTTTATCCAAACCGCGAGCGATCATCTCGAGTCGCTCATAAGAGGTATCGATTGGTGAACGCGCGCAATGCCACTCCTTTGGAGCGAATTTGGCGACATTATCGGCGTTAAACAGGTAAGGCTTGGTGCTGAATGTTCCTGCAACCCACTGCCAAGACAAGTGGTTTGATGCTAGGTCGCCATCAAGCAGGTGGCCATAGAGCCAGTCCGCTCCGGCTCTCCAGTGGATGTGCCTCAGGTGAATGACATAGCTCGCAAGCCACATTCTCGCGTGATTATGAAGGTACCCGCTCGAATAGAGCTGTCTTACGGACTGATCGATCACAGGTAGACCGGTTCGCCCTTGACGGATATCTGCGGGTAGCGCATCGCGATACACCACGTCTGGGAGACCAGGGCGCAAATCGCTCAGAATGGCATCACCTTTGTGCGACCAGACATGGTGGAAAAACGATCGCCAACAGAATTCGGAAAAAAGCTTGTCTTCCACGCTGAGCGGCACGCGTTCACGAATGGCCTGTACCGCTTCGGTGAGACTGAGATAACCGTGGGTCAGATAGGGTGATAGTCGGGTGACGGCGCCGGTCAGATGGTTTCTCGTGAGAGCGTAGCCTTTGGGGTCAATCTGGGCGATACGCATCTGCCATCCCGGGTCATTGGGTGGAAACTCCTGGGTAATTGCGGTCATTGGCAGCCTATCTGAAATCACTTACGTCTAAAGGCACGTTGAATTGTGGGACGTACCCTAAGGAATCCCCGGTAGCCCAGCTCGAGAACTGTGGGTATGCCGGGACTGCTGCAGATTCGTGCCAACCATCGCCATCTCGGCAGGTATCGCCACATTTCAATAAAGCCGCGGGCCCCGCCGATGAGTTCGCCGTCGGGTGTCTGAACGTGAAATCTTGCGAGGAGTGCCTGTATGGGTAGCGGAAAATATTCAGTGTTGTTTGCGCTTGACACATCAATCCAGTCGATGTTCTTGGCATGATCTGCGTTTTTATAAAGGCTGATTTCCCTCTTGCAGAGCGGGCAAGCGCCATCAAAGAACACGCGAAGTCTCTTGTTCATCAGGATTTAGGCTATTAGCTGAAAAGACACGAACGGTTGAGAGTATGAACCGTTCTTTAGTGGTTGTGACCTTTGGTGGACGCGACAGGGATCGAACCTGTGACCCCTGCCGTGTGAAGGCAGTGCTCTACCGCTGAGCTACGCGTCCAATTAAATAAATCAGCGACGAAATATTAGCATCGATTTGAAATCTACTTAAGCTCAAGTAGCCGCTGCGCGTTCTTATAGGCGATCTTCTCGGCAACGTCTCTAGGTAGGCGCGCCAGAAAGTAACTTCTTAGCTCAAGAATCATATCGTCGTAGAGGTGGTCTAAACCACAACAGGGGTCGGTACCGAGCAGGAATCGATCTGCGTATTGAAGAATGATGGGTTCAAACCGGGGGGATATCTTCTCGGCGTCAAAGATTCTAGCGACTTTGTGAACTGGTCCTCCCGCGGAAATCTCGCAGTAGAGGTTTGCGTGCTGATCGAAAAGTCGCTGCACGGTTTGAGGGCCTGAATAGGGCAGGCAGTGCGACAGGATAACCTTTGCCATTGGAAAGCTTGTGAGCTGATCTTTCAGCTCCGCTAACGTATCCTCATCTCCCTCGAGATGTAGCTGAATAAATTTCTTATGGCGATGTGCCATCTCGAACATTTTTTCAATGACGGGGCTTTTCAGTGAAATTTTTCGAGCAAATCGTTCGTTCCTTGGTCCGTGCGATCGCCGATTGTTTCCATGGATCTCCCCAAAACCAAAGGATTGTCCGGATTGAAACTCTCGTTCGGCCTGTTTAAATAGGCTTACGAATTCAGGGTCCTGTAGATTGCTCAGCCCCTCTGCACCTCGTTGAAAGAAGACTTTCGCGAACTCTTTTTGTCCGAGTGTCCGGATGTGCCGATCTTTGAGGAGACTGGAGACTGCTTCGTCATCATCAAAAGCACTTCCGCCGACGCCACCGCCCCACTTCACGCCATTTCGATCCATAAGCTCTTTGTAAAAGATAGGGCGCTTTCCAAAAAGGTGCATGTGCAGATCGGCGAGCGGCAATGTCTTGACAAAATTCTCGTCGGATTGGAGTGCAGCGTGGCTAGCGGTTATTGCCGAGAGGATAAATATTACGAGTAAAACGACTCGGTGCAGATGTGCGGTTACTTGCATGAATGGTTCCTAGCCCTAGAAGTATCTTGGTCTACCGCTCCAGCGTATGGCTCAGATGATTAACGCTTTGCCTGGTAAGGATAAGTCCTCTTTGCCTCGACCGTATAGCCAGTCACAGCCATTCCAGTGTCGACGCGTGCGTCCCGAAGGGTGCCTTCGACCCAGACCGTTTCCATCGTTTCGATACGCTTGATTGGTTTTTCGAATTTCACCAAGATTATCTGGTTTGCGGGGGGTGGGGGCGTATGAATGCAGGCACCAAAGTATGGAACCAGTAGAAATTCCGAGACGCTGTCGCGGTTAGTATCAAGGGCAACGACATAACCAGCAATTCGAATCGATTTGTTTAGATGAGTGGTCTCGATCGGCGCTGCGTCCCACTTCTTTCGCAATCGTTGCATCGCAGCGTCTGCCTGCTCGGACCCATCAGCGAGGAAACCGAGTTTGCTTAGCGCTGCCATTTGTGCCTTGACCTCACTAAACCATTTTTTAGGGATAAGGTCGTCCCATAGGATTTCTTCAAATTTGGGCGATGGCTGTGCTAATGCTATTCCCTGCCATGTGGTTGCAGCGAGGACTAGAAAACCGGTTAAAAGAATGGATCTGATCGAGATATTCATTTGCGTATCATACGATGGGGGGGTGCAGCCCGTCGTGCACGGAATAGCGAAACGCCCGCCAAGCGGGAATGAGCCCTGCAAGCGTGGATAGTCCGAGCATGCTGCCAATTGCCCACCATCCTTCAGCATCGGGTAATCGTGGTGTCATGAATACGCCAAATTGACTCCTGATCCAATCGCCTACCCCTAAGACGGTGATCTGAAGTAGGACCCACCCAAGCAGCAGGCCGATCGTACACATAACGACGGCTTCGATCACAACAAGCAACGAAAGTTGGATCGGCTGGGCCCCAAGCGCCCGAAAGATTGCCAGCTCCCTTCGGCGAGTACTGATGGAAATTAGTAAGGTCGATGTAATTCCGAATAATGCAGTGATGACGACTAACCACGCCGTAAAGCGAAGGGTGTTCTCGAGTGTTCCCATGATCTGCCATAGCTCATCCAGGGTTACCCCCGGCAAAATGGCCATCAGTTTGCCTCCATCAAGCCCTTCGATAGATCGTCTTGCTGAGAAGACCTGGGTTCGCGACTGAAGTCCTACAAGGACAGCCGTAACTTGAGAGGGCTGAAGCCTCATTGGATCGATCCGATCTAAAGACAGTGTCTCCGTCTGACGGGGCTTACTTCCGAACTCCCAGCCGATGTGAATCGCCTCGAAGCCCGCGAGGGAGATCAGGACGGCGTTATCGGTAGGCGTCCCAGTTCTTTTCAGGACTCCTGTGACCCGGAAGGGGCGGTCGGCGTGATCTTGAGCGAGACCGTCGCCCCTGCCATGTGTTAACGCGATTGCGTCACCCACCGTATGGCCGAGTCGCTTTGCAATGTCGGCGCCGAGAACAGCGTCAAATATATGACTGAAGGCTTGGCCTTGGCTGAACTCAAGACCGATCTTTCCGCCGACTTTTGAAAAAAATAAAGGGGTCGTACCGACAACAGGAAAGCCTCGATAGCTATCCCCGAGTTGAAGCGGAACAGCCCAAGACACTGAATCGAGCTTAGTAATCTCGTCGAGTTGATCAAAGGAAAGGTTTCGGACCGGCTTGCCGAGGTTAAAGATCGAGTAAAGCATGAGCTCAGTCGGGCTCCCCCGGGCCCCAACGATTAAGTCGACACCCGAGACCGCGTTCGAAAAGCTGGTTCGGGCATCCTGCCGAAGCTGCGCGACGGCGAGTACCAAAAATATGGCAACTGCAATCGCACATACGACTAGCGCCAGCGGCCCCCGACGAGACCAGGCACTTTTCGTCGCCAATACAAACCAGAGTCTCATAGCGTCATGACCTGATCAAAACGTTCCGCGATCCGCGAATCATGGCTCACCATAATTAGGGTAGCGTTTGTCTGATGAACCTGCTCAATAAGAAGTGTCAGAAACTCATTTTGATTTCCCTCATCTAGGGCTGAGGTTGGCTCGTCTGCGATGATCAGCGATGGGTTGCCAATCAATGCTCTTGCAGCGGCCACTCGCTGTTGCTGGCCAATCGATAGCTGATGGGTCGAGCGTGCCATTACCGCGCTCGATAAACCAAGGGCATCTAGTAGTCGATGCGCTTCTTGGGTGGGGGTACTTCCCTGCGTAAGAGACTGACGTCGTTTCTGCGAGAGTTGAAGCGGTAGCAGAACATTCTCGAGCACCGTCAAAAATGGAAGTAAGTTAAACATCTGGAAGATTACTCCCATCGTGTCACGTCGGAGGGCGTCTCGCTGGGAAGGGGTCAGCATTTTTAAGTCGTGTCCCAAGACACAAACGCTGCCTGCAGATGGCGTAAGAACACCGGTCACAAGACTCAGAAAGGTCGTTTTACCGCTACCAGATGGGCCCTGCACGAGGACCTTGCTGCCTTGCGCGATCGTAAGCGTCTCGATCGACAGGAGCACGTGCTGTCTGGGCCACGAATAGCGAAGGCCGTTTATTTCAAGCGCCGGTTTGGGGGCGTTGCCGCTCATTGTTTGGCCATGCGCCTTATTTGATCGTGAGACGTCGATTATCCTTCTTTAGTATCACAGCACGTTGCCCTGTTTCTGAGACGAGTTCCGTGCGTATTTCATGCATACGCGGATAGTGTTCGAGTAATACCGCCTCGATCGATTTTAGTTCTCTCGGGCGATTGCAGTCGAATCCGAACCGATACTCGAGGTCGCTGTGGCCGTTTTGGCCCCCAGTGGAGAACATTGCGGATGAGAAGTGACTGGGTGTCGGCAGACACTGGGCCGCAGCATTCGGGGCAAAGAAGCGTGAAGCATCGCTGAGCCGTTGCCGCAGCTGCTCGACTGAATTTTTCTGATTTTCGGTTTTTGGCGCATGCTCGAACCCTAAAAGGTTATCCATCGGGGTTCTGAAGACCCCTCGGATAGCCCCTTCTTTGATCGTTAGTTCTAGCGCTGCCTTCCCATGAGCATGGGCGTGGTGATGCGTTGTCGCGGCACGCACTCCAGAGACGGTCAGTCCAGCGAGGACAAGGGCTGTAATGATTCGGGTCGTTCGCATACTCACCTCCTATCCGATCACCCTAACAAACCTGTCAAGTGCCTGTGGCGCCAATCGCTAGTCGGTTGGTTCCTGCGATCGTGATGGCGGGTCGGGCCGAAGACGTAATGATGTCCGCGACCAGTTCAGCAGTAGCGGCAGATAGGGTCCACCCCAGATGGCCGTGCCCCGTGTTGTAAAAGACATTCGCTTTTGATCCTCGCTGAACCCTTGGCATCATGTTCGGCATCATGGGGCGCAGCCCCGCCCAGGGCGTCACAGACCGAGTGCTGACGTTCGGGAAGCATTCGTTGACCCAACGAATCAGGGGTCTGATTCGGTCCGCCCGAATGTCCCAGTTCTTGCCGTTAAATTCAGCGGTGCCTGCGACGCGGAAACGATCGTTTCCTAAACGGCTCGTGACAAGTTTTGTCTCATCATCAAGCAGACTGACCGTGGGCGCACTCTGTTGGCTGAGGGTATCGTTTAACGCGACTGTGATGGAGTAACCCTTAACAGGGTAGACGTTCAGTCGATCCCCAAGCTGCGCCGCCAGATTGCGGCTCTCAATTCCGGCGCAGACCACGACGTTATCAAACTCGAGTTTATCGATCTGGCCCTCTCTCTGAAGGGTGATGGTCGTGCGGGATCCGTTTGAAGTGATCTGATTGACGGTGTGTCCATACAAGATTTTCACGCCCCGGCGTTGCGCCGCTTCCGCTAAGCCATTCGTGAACTTGTGAATATCTCCGGTTGAGTCACTCTCCGTGTAAAAGCCGCCGTAATAATTTCCATTGAGCGTAGGCTCGATTCTCTTCATCTCAGCAGGCGTTACGGCGTTTCGGGGGAGACCTCCTGCAGAAAGGAGCTTAGAGACATTCGCCGCATGATCAAACCCGGACTTGTCGCGATAAATGTGGAGAATGCCTTCGCGCTTCAGGTCAAAGTCGATTCCCTCTGTCTGGGCCCAATCAAAGAGATGCTGTCTTGCTTGAATCGCAAGTTTTGCCGTGGCAATCGTGTTCTTCTCATACTGAGGAATAGATGCAATAAATTCTGCGAACCAGGAGAGTTTGTGCCAGCTGGGACGTAAGTTAACGAGAAGGGGGGCCTCCTTCTTAAAGATCCATTTCATGCCCTTGTAGACCGTTGCCCAGTAATTCCAGACTTCTGCGTTGGAGGCGGATAACTGACCGCCGTTCGCAAAGGAGGTCTCCATCGCAGCGTAGCGATGGCGCTCGATTAGGGTGACGTCATATCCGCGTTTGATCAGTGAATAGGCTGTCGTGACGCCAGTAATGCCGCCACCGATTACAACAAACGACTTGCTCATGTCAGGTCTCCTTCACGTCGGGGGTTGGGCTTAGCCGCAGGCTGCGATCTAAGCGCCCCCTCTGTTTTGGACCTGAGAGATTCGCAGCCATGGCGGCTGCTTGCTCCTGCGGTGCTCTGACGGACGTGCGTCAAAGGCTCTTCAGAGATTGACCTGATATCGGTCCTTTTGCCTGAGAGTTTCCGGGGCGGTTGCTCCTTCGGCGCCGCCCCTATACCTGTGGCGGTCTCTCCCGATATCAACAGCGACGAGTCTAGGACGGAACCCGGGAGTCGTCAACATTCCGGAGACGATAAACTTCGGGGTTATGTCTACCGCTACCGCTATCCCGATTCGTACCCGTTTTGCCCCCAGCCCCACGGGTTATCTCCACGTGGGGGGCGCCCGCACGGCGCTGTATTGCTGGGCATTTGCCCGACACCACGGCGGACAGTTCATCCTTCGTATTGAGGATACGGATCTTGAGCGTTCAACGCCAGAGGCGGTGAAGGCGATCCTGGACGGGATGGCCTGGCTCGGTCTGGCACCGGACGAGGGGCCTTTTTATCAGATGGCTCGGATGGATCGGTATCGCGAGGTGATCGCTCAGATGCTCGCGGCGGGGACCGCGTATCACTGTTACGCCACGCCGGAGGAGCTTGACGCGATGCGTGAAGACCAACGCGCCAAGGGATTAAAGCCAAGGTACGACGGTCGTTGGCGTCCCGAGAATGCAACGCTTAAGAATCTTGTGCCACCTGCTGGCGTTAAACCGGTCGTCCGGTTCCGCAATCCCGAACACGGTGCGGTGAGCTGGGAGGATGGTGTCAAAGGGCGCATCACGATCTCCAATGAGGAGCTTGACGATCTGATTATCGCTCGCGGCGATGGGACACCGACCTATAACTTCTGTGTCGTGGTCGATGACTGGGATATGCGAATCAGTCATGTGATTCGTGGCGATGACCACATCAACAACACGCCTCGGCAGATCAATATCTTGAAGGCGCTCGGGGCTACAGTGCCGGAGTATGCCCACCTGCCGATGATTCATGGGCCGGATGGCGAGAAGTTATCAAAGCGTCACGGGGCCGTCTCGGTCATGCAGTACCACGAGGATGGCTATCTGCCACAGGCATTACTGAATTACCTCGCGCGACTTGGTTGGAGTCATGGCGATGATGAGATCTTCTCGCTCGAACAACTACAGACTTGGTTCACGCTAGAGCACTGCAGTAAGTCCGCGGCGCAGTTTGATTTCGAGAAATTAAAGTGGCTTAACAATCACTATCTCCGTCAGATGTCGGGGGCCGCTCTGGCCGAGCAGATCGCAGGTCGGGTTCGAGAAGAGGGCTTCTCTCTGGCGGCGGGCCCATCGTTGGCAGACGTCTGTGAGCTTCTGAAGGATCGCGCAAATACGCTCAATCAGCTCGCGGAAGAGGTGGCGATGTTCTATGTTGAGCCCCCCATGGGATCTGACGCACTCACTGACAAGATGCAACCTGGGGTTGCTGAAGCCTTAGCGGGGTTTCTTGAGTCGCTCCCCGAGGCCTGGGATGCCGCGTCGTTGTCGGCGGCAATGAAGTCCGCGCTGACCACGAGTGGCCTGAAGATGCCGCAGCTTGCCATGCCCCTTCGCCTGATGTTGATGGGACGAACCGATACGCCATCGATTGATAAAGTGATGGCGGTTCTGGGTCGAGACACGGTGGTGGCGCGTATCCGTCAACGTCTAACCGCCTTTCAGTAGCCCTCGACAGCCGTTTCGGCGATCGCAAGGGCTTTCGGCTCAGGCTACACTAAGCGCATGTCTGGAAATACCTTTGGCCATCTGTTTACGGTGACTTCTTTCGGGGAGTCGCATGGTCCCGCCATCGGCTGCGTTGTGGATGGCTGTCCACCAGGTCTTTTGCTGGCCGAAGCGGATATTCAGAAAGAGCTTGATCGCCGTCGTCCAGGGACATCTCGGCACGTCACCCAGCGTCAAGAGCCAGACGCTGTTGAGATTCTCTCCGGGGTGTTCGAAGGTAAAACCACGGGTGCGCCGATCGCGTTACTGATTCGTAACCAGGATCAGCGAAGCAAAGACTACAGTGAAATAAAGGACACCTTTCGCCCAGGGCACGCGGACTACACATATTGGCATAAGTACGGCATCCGAGATTATCGCGGAGGGGGTCGTTCCTCCGCTCGTGAGACTGCGGTACGGGTTGCCGCTGGAGCCATTGCAAAGAAGTGGCTCAAAGAAAAGTTCAATGTGGCGATCGTGGGTCACATGACCCAGCTTGGCGAGCTTCGTATTAAGTTTGAAGACTTTGCAGAGATTCCGAACAACCCATTTTTTGCGGCGAATAAGTCTCAGATCCCGGACCTTGAGTCCTATATGGACGCACTACGTCGTGCGGGAGACTCTTGTGGTGCCAGGCTCGAGGTAACGGCGACCAATGTACCGGTCGGATGGGGTGAGCCAGTCTACGACCGACTTGATGCGGACATTGCTTACGCAATGATGGGAATTAATGCGGTCAAAGGAGTTGAGATCGGTGCTGGTTTTGACTCAGTTGCCCAGCATGGTTCCGATCATGGGGACGAGCTGACGATTGATGGGTTTGTGACCAATCATGCAGGCGGTGTGTTAGGGGGTATCTCAACGGGTCAGCCGATTCGGGTATCGATTGCGATCAAACCAACATCGAGTATTCGCATTCCTCGTCGGTCGATTGATATGGATGGGCGGGCCGTTGAGGTGGAAACACTCGGTCGTCACGATCCCTGTGTCGGGATACGGGCAACGCCTATCGCCGAGGCGATGTTGGCGCTTGTCCTAATCGATCATGCACTCCGTCATCGCGCGCAGAATGCGGATGTAAAGGTCTCCACGCCAGTGATCCCGGGCAGCGTTCGCTAGCGCCACGCCACGGCACCTAATCCGTTGTTTCTTTGAAGCCGACGTCGCGACTCTCTGCATTTTTTGGGGCGTACTTCGCCTACGTTGGGCTTTTCGCGCCATACCTCTCGCTCTGGCTTAACGGTCGTGGATTCTCACCGAGTGAGATTGGCGTCCTGATTTCTCCCTTGCAGTGGTCGCGGGTCGTGGGTCCGCCAGCGTGGGGCTGGATGGCCGATCACGCCAAAGGCCGTCACGGGGTCGCGAGGCTCATTCAGGTGTCCGCCGTATTGGCCGTGATCAGCAGTCTTTTACTACTGCTGGACCTTGATTTCTGGGGGATCTTTCTGGTCCTGAGCCTAATGAGTTTTTTCTTAAGCGGCCAGGTTCCGATTGCAGAATCCATGGCCATGCAGGCGACGAAGGGAAACCTTCGTCAGTACGGCACGATGCGGATCTGGGGGTCGCTGGGCTTTATTGCGGCGGTCACTGCGGCGGGACCCTGGTTTGACTGGGTGGGGATTCGTTGGCTGCCGCTGACACTGAGCCTTAGTCTTTTGGTCGTCATGGTCGTGACCTTCTTGCTGCCGCACCGCGAGGTCCACGATTTGTCACCAACGCCAGCGCGTGTGCGTGACATGTTGAAGCAAAAGCGTATCCAGCACTTTCTGATCGCATCGTTTCTGATGCTACTGGCCCATGCGCCGCTCTACACATTGTTTTCGCTCTGGCTCTTCGAGCAGGGCTTTAGTCGAACCGAGATCGGTCTGCTCTGGGCCCTTGGCGTGGTCGCGGAGATCGTGATGTTTCGCTTACAGCACAGGATATTTGGCCGGTTTTCCGTTGGGCAGTGCTGGTCGATTGCCTACCTGGTGACGGCGGTGCGCTTTCTCATGATCGCGTTCTCGGGGGGATCGGTGGTGGTGATCATCCTTGCTCAGTTACTTCACTCGGTGACCTTTGGACTTCACCATAGCGCCAGCATGTCACTTATCCGGGACTGGTTTCCGCCTCAGGCACAGGCGAGGGGGCAGGCGTTTTACACCATGGCGGCGTATGGCCTTGGCGGCTCGTTGGGGGGGATTGCTTCAGGCTGGGTATGGGAGGCTCTCTCGCCCGAGTCTAGCTTTGTCTTTTCGGCTATCGCCGCGGTGGCGGGTTTTGGCGTGACTTTTATCGCTCTGAGAGCCGCAGATCGCGGAGAAAATGTAGGTTCTGAGCTGAAATAGCAGTGTCTGCGGGCATAATTGAGGGTTTCTCGAAACCCCTTAGGAACGAAGACCATGGCCGGACGCACGCTATACGACAAGCTCTGGGAAGAGCATGTCGTTCACCAGGAGCAGGATGGTACCTGCCTCATCTATATCGACCGTCACCTGGTGCATGAGGTCACAAGCCCTCAGGCGTTTGAAGGACTCGAGATGGCCGGCCGTCCCCTGTGGCGGAACTCGGCCAATCTGGCCGTGGTGGATCACAACGTTCCGACGACGGACCGTTCTAAAGGAATCAGTGATCCTGTGTCGCGGCTGCAGGTCGAGACACTCGATATCAATGTCAAAAAATTCAACCTAACGTACTTCGATATCAACGATAAGCGTCAGGGGATCGTCCACGTGATTGGTCCTGAGCAGGGTGCGACACTCCCTGGCATGACGGTAGTTTGTGGGGATTCCCACACCAGCACGCATGGTGCATTTGCCTGTCTGGCCATGGGAATTGGAACCTCGGAAGTGGAGCACGTTCTGGCAACCCAGTGTCTGCTACTGAAAAAAGCCAAGCGCATGCTGGTGAAGGTTGACGGCAAGCTTGGCGTAGGACTATCTGGAAAAGACATCGTTCTTGCCGTGATTGGCAAGATTGGAACGGCCGGGGGTACTGGTTACGCCATTGAGTTTGCAGGCAGTGCGATCCGTGACCTGACAATGGAAGGTCGTATGACCGTCTGCAATATGGCGATCGAGGCGGGTGCGCGAGCCGGTATGGTGGCGGTGGATGACAAGACGCTGGACTACATCAAAGATCGCCCCTTGACGCCCAAGGGAGCGGAGTGGGATCAGGCAGTCGCCTATTGGAAGACGTTGCATTCTGATTCCGATGCGGTGTTCGATAAGGTCGTTGAGATCGACGCTGCATCGATTGCGCCACAAGTGACCTGGGGAACGTCGCCTGAGATGGTGCTGCCGGTTTCAGCGACTGTTCCTGACCCCTCCAGTGAGTCGGATCCGTTTAAGCGCGAAGGAATGGAGCGCGCACTGACCTACATGGATCTGCGCGCGAATATGCCGATTACCGACATTAAGATCGACAAAGTATTCATCGGATCCTGCACGAACTCTCGGATCGAAGACCTGCGTGCTGCAGCAGAGGTGATTAAGGGCCGCAAAAAGGCGGCCAACGTCAGTCTGGCGTTAGTCGTGCCAGGGTCGGGTCTGGTCAAGGCGCAGGCAGAGCAAGAAGGGCTCGATAAGATCTTCAAGGAAGCGGGCTTTGAGTGGCGCGAGCCCGGGTGTTCGATGTGTCTGGCCATGAATGCCGACCGTCTGCAGGCGGGCGAACGCTGCGCATCAACTTCTAACCGTAACTTTGAAGGCCGGCAGGGCGCGGGGGGTCGAACGCATCTGGTGTCGCCCGCCATGGCTGCCGCAGCCGCGCTTGCGGGCCATTTTGTTGACGTCCGTCATTTCTAAAGGAAGCCACTATGAAACCATTGAATCAGCACCAAGGAATTGTGGCGCCGATGGACCGTGCCAACGTTGATACGGATGCGATCATTCCGAAGCAGTTTCTGAAGTCCATCAAACGCAGCGGTTTTGGCCCGCATCTCTTTGATGCCTGGCGTTACGAGGACGAGGGTCAACCTGGCGTTGACTGCAGTAAGCGTCCCCTGCGGAAAGACTTTGTCTTGAACCAGCCCCGCTACAAAGGCGCAAGTATTCTTGTGGCCCGCCGAAACTTCGGCTGTGGATCGAGTCGTGAGCATGCGCCGTGGGCGTTAGAAGACTATGGATTTCGGGTGGTGATTGCCCCGTCTTATGCAGACATCTTCTTTAACAACTGTTTCAAAAACGGAGTGCTTCCGATTGTCCTCTCCGAAGATGATGTGGAACAGATTTTCCAGATGATCGCGGCAAACGAGGGCTTTCAGTTGAAGATTGACCTTCCCGCCCAGACGGTCTCAAGCGTGGACGGCCAGTTCTCTCGCAAGTTTGACGTGGAGCCATTCCGTAAGCACTGTCTGATCAATGGATTAGATGACATTGGTCTGACGCTTCAGCATGCGGACAAGATCAAGGCTTACGAGACCAAGCGCATCGCGGCCAAGCCCTGGCTTGGTGTGGATATGCATGCGGTGATGGATCGCTAATTCGGAGACGGCAGGGTTATGTCAAAGCAGTTAAATATTGCGGTTCTCGCCGGGGATGGGATTGGTCCCGAGATTACTGCGCAGGCGGTTCGTGCACTCGAGCAGCTCGCATCCCAGGGGCATTTCAGCCTGGCTTTGGAATCAGCGCCGGTGGGGGGTGCGGGTTATCGCACCAGTGGTGTGCCGCTTCCTGAGGCGACGCTTGCCCTTGCCAAATCGGCCGATGCGATTCTATTTGGGGCGGTCGGTGACTTCAGTCTTGATACGCTGCCGCGTGAACTGCGACCCGAGCAGGCCATTCTTGGCCTGCGTAAAGAGCTGGCGCTTTTCGCTAATTTACGTCCTGCGACGATCTTCCCCGAGCTTGCGGGGGCCTCAACGCTCAAACCAGAGATCGTCTCCGGGATGGACATCATGATCATTCGTGAGCTGACGGGCGATATCTATTTCGGGAAGCCGCGCGGTATCCGCGTGCTCGAGAATGGCGAGCGCGAAGGTTTTGACACCATGATCTATCGCGAGAGTGAGATCAGCCGTATTGGTCATGTCGCGTTCCAGGCAGCACGCAAGCGCGGTAAACGACTCTGCTCGGTGGACAAGGCAAACGTTTTAGAGACTACCCAGCTCTGGCGTGATGTGATGACAGCCATGGCAGCGGAATATCCTGATGTCGAGCTATCGCACATGTATGTCGATAACGCGGCAATGCAGCTTTTAAAAAATCCGAAGCAGTTTGACGTCATGGTTACCGGCAACATGTTTGGGGACATCCTTTCAGACGAAGCGTCGATGTTGACAGGCTCGATTGGCATGCTGCCGTCTGCCTCTTTGGATGCCAAGAACAAAGGACTCTACGAGCCTATCCATGGTTCTGCGCCCGATATTGCGGGTAAGAACCTGGCAAACCCTCTGGCGACGATTCTGTCAGCGGCAATGATGCTGCGTTATACCTTTGGGCTTGTGCAGGCAGCGGATCGCCTTGAGGCTGCGGTGAAGGCCACCTTGGCCTCAGGCGTAGCGACTGCCGATATCTATCGAGACGGCTGTCGTCGCGTGGGGACTCAGGAGATGGGCGACGCGGTGATTGCTGCGCTCAAGGCGGTCGGCTAGAGGCTCGAGTGATTTAAATAATTCTGAAAGTGACAAAGAGAGAAGCGTGATGGCGAAGCGAGTTGGATTAGTGGGTTGGCGGGGTATGGTGGGATCGGTGCTGATGCAGCGGATGCAGCAGGAGCAGGATTTTGCGCTGATTGACCCTGTATTTTTTAGCACCTCGAATGCAGGCGGTGCCGCTCCGGCGTTTGCGAAATCCAACGAGCCGTTACGCTCTGCCATGGATATTGACGCCTTAAAGGCAATGGATATCGTGATCACCTGCCAGGGTGGGGACTACACCAAAGAGGTCTATCCGAAGCTGCGTGCTGCGGGATGGAAGGGACACTGGATCGATGCGGCGTCTTCGCTGCGGATGGAAAAAGACGCCGTGATTATTCTGGATCCGGTGAATCGCTCGGTGATCGATCAGGCGCTGGCCGCCGGTGGGCGCGACTGGATTGGCGGGAACTGCACGGTCAGTCTGATGCTGATGGCCATGGGCGGGTTGTTCAAGGCAGGGCTGGTGGAGTGGGTGAGTGCGATGACCTACCAGGCCGCCTCTGGTGCCGGTGCGCAGAACATGCGGGAGCTGCTTGCTCAAATGGGCAAGTTACATCGACTGGTCGAGGCTGAGCTTGCCGATCCGATCTCCGCGATTCTTGACATTGATCGCAAAGTCAGCGATGCCCTGCGTCAGCGGGCACTGCCGGTGGATAATTTCCGTGGGGTGCCGCTAGCGGGAAGTCTGATTCCTTGGATTGATGTACCCGTTGAGCACGGTCAGAGCAAGGAAGAGTGGAAGGGTGGTGCAGAGTGCAACAAGATTCTGGGTCTGCCACCGTTTCGTTCGCCGGGATCGATTCCGATTGATGGGCTGTGTGTCCGTATCGGCGCGATGCGCTGTCATTCGCAGGCACTGACGGTGAAGATGAAGAAAAACGTGCCCTTGGATGAGATCACTGACATGTTGGCGAAGGCGAACGACTGGGTTCGTGTCATCCCGAACGAACGTGAGCGCTCCGAGCGAGAACTCACCCCGGCTGCCGTGAGTGGCACCATGACTGTTCCAGTGGGGCGTCTTCATAAGATGGCGATGGGGCCAGAGTATCTCGCAGCCTTTACGGTTGGTGATCAGCTGCTATGGGGTGCGGCAGAACCGCTACGTCGGATGTTGCGCATTCTTCTTGAACACTAGCCTAGAACTGCCGTCGTTGCATGACCAGAATCGCACTTGGCATTGAGTATGACGGCACCGACTGGAATGGCTGGCAGACGCAGCCAGGTGGTAAGACAGTTCAAGATGCGCTTGAGCGTGCACTAAAAACCTTTACCGAAGTCGATCACCCGACGATCTGTGCAGGTCGTACGGATGCGGGGGTGCACGCACGGGGGCAGGTCGTCCATATCGATACGACGATTGATCGGCCCGATTGGAGCTGGGTGCGCGGGCTCAATGCATTGCTGCCGCAGAGTGTTGCGGTTCGGTGGGCCCAGCCAGTCTCCAATGATTTTCACGCACGGTTTTCGGCGACAGCCCGTGAATACAGCTATCGCATTTTTCACTCGCCTACCCGTAGTCCAATGCACGATCGATTTTCGACATGGTTCTATCGTCCGCTTGA
Source organism: uncultured Burkholderiaceae bacterium (assembly GCA_964409175.1). GTDB lineage: Bacteria > Pseudomonadota > Gammaproteobacteria > Burkholderiales > Burkholderiaceae_A > Lacustribacter. The sequence continues at coordinate 14,065 of CAYPCG010000015.1, read as the reverse complement.
CGTTGAGGCGATGCGAGACGCTGCGGGCGTACTGATGGGTGAACATGACTTCAGCGCCTTCCGATCAAGCGAGTGTCAGGCCGCATCGCCGGTCCGACACCTCATGGTCTGCGCCATTGACTCGACTGATTCCGTCATTACCGTGCGTCTTAAGGCAAACGCCTTTCTGCATCATATGGTCCGAAATATTGTGGGCTCGCTGGTGGAGGTCGGTCGCGGTGCCGGTTCCGTGCAGTGGCTTGGCCAGGTGCTCGCAAGTCGAGACCGACGGCTTGCGGCCCGCACGTTTCCTGCCCAGGGGCTATGTCTTGAGCGGGTCGAGTACGATCCATCTTTACTATGCGAACCCGAATCAAAATTTGTGGACTGACCCGCGAGTCGGATCTTGATGCTGCTGTAGAGGCGGGAGTAGATGCCGTGGGTTTTGTCTTCTATGGGGCAAGTCCGCGTGCGGTGTCGATGGATCGCGCTCGGATTCTTGCGCGGCGTCTGCCGGCCTGGGTGGCAAGTGTCGGACTCTTCGTTAACGCGTCAAAAGACGAGGTGCTGAGAACTGCGGAGACGGTGGGGCTATCGCACCTGCAGCTGCACGGTGATGAGACGCCAAGTGACTGCACCGGGCTTGGCCGGCCGGTGATCAAGGCGATTCGGGTGCGTGCGACGACCGATGCGCAGTCCGTCGATCGGGAAGCGAAGCGACTCCGTGCCCTGATGACTGAGTTTTCCAACTGCCAGGCGGTCTTGCTGGATGCAGATAGTGCTGGCTTTGGGGGAAGCGGCCAGGCCTTTGACTGGGCGGTCGTCGAGCAGGCAGGGCTGTCTGGCCAGCGGGGAAGTAATTCCCCGCAGTTGGCGACTGCCTGGGTGCTCTCCGGGGGGCTAGAATCAGGGTCTGTCGGGCAGGCGATTCATCGGCTACGCCCCCCTTGTGTGGACGTCAGCAGTGGCGTGGAGCGTTGGGAGGGGGATCGGCTTGTGAAGGGGGAGAAGGACGCCCACCGGATCAAGGCCTTCGTCGATGCGGTACACCTTGCCGACCAAACCATTACATAGATAGCCATCATGAAACCCAACGAACTGCCGCAGCAGGATCAGCATTACCAATATCCCGATGCCAAAGGTCACTTTGGCCCCTACGGAGGGAGTTTTGTTTCGGAGACGCTGACACTCGCGCTGGAGGAACTACGCGAGGCATATGCCCATTACCAACAGGATCCAGATTTCCTTGAAGAGTTTCATCGTGAACTGAAACACTTCGTTGGCCGCCCCAGTCCGATTTACCACGCAAAGCGTTGGTCGGAAAATCTCGGGGGTGCCCAGATTTACTTTAAGCGCGAGGACTTAAACCATACCGGTGCGCATAAGGTCAACAATACGATTGGTCAGGCCCTGCTCGCAAAGCGTATGGGTAAGCCGCGTGTGATTGCTGAGACGGGTGCAGGTCAGCATGGTGTCGCGTCTGCGACAGTGGCCGCTCGGTTTGGGATGGAATGTGTGGTCTACATGGGGGCCACTGACGTCGCCCGTCAGGCCGCGAATGTCTATCGCATGAAACTGCTGGGCGCAACAGTGGTGCCGGTCGAGAGCGGTTCTCGCACTTTGAAAGATGCCCTGAATGAGGCGATGCGGGACTGGGTCACGAACATCGACACGACGTACTACATCATCGGTACCGTGGCCGGTCCGCATCCGTACCCGATGATGGTGCGTGACTTTAATTCAGTGGTGGGTAAGGAGTGTCTCTGGCAGATGCCTGAGCTCGTCGGTCGTCAGCCTGACATGATCGTTGCCTGCGTGGGTGGTGGCAGCAACGCGATGGGAATTTTCTACGACTACATCGGCATGCCCGGCGTCTCTCTGGTTGGCGTTGAGGCAGCAGGGGAGGGGATCGCCACCGGCCGTCATGCAGCGACGTTGTCGGCAGGAACACCCGGCGTGCTCCATGGCAATCGTACCTATCTGATGCAGGATGCCCACGGCCAGATTACCGAGACGCATTCGATCTCCGCGGGACTCGATTACCCTGGTGTCGGTCCCGAACATGCCTGGCTGAAGGATTCTGGCCGGGCCCAGTATCAGGCGATCACAGATCAAGAAGCACTGGAGGCCTTTCATACCTGCTGTCGGATTGAGGGCATCATCCCCGCACTCGAGACCAGTCACGCACTCGCTTATGCGGCAAAGGTTGCGCCATCGTTGCCGAAGGACAAGATTATTCTTGTGAACCTATCTGGTCGAGGGGACAAAGATATGCATACCGTTGCAGAGCAAAGTGGGTTGCGTTTTTAAGGGGCGATGCTGAGTGTCTCGACTTAAAACCACATTTGATCGACTCAAGGCTCAGGGAAAAACGGCCTTGATTCCGTATCTGACCGCAGGCGATCCTTCGCGAGAGACTGCGGTAACACTGATGCACACCATGGTCCGTAATGGTGCGGATGTGCTGGAGATGGGGGTGCCTTTTTCTGACCCGATGGCCGATGGCCCGGTCATCCAGCGTGCGAGTGAACGAGCCCTGGCGCGTCATGTGTCATTACAAGACTGTCTGGGCTGGGTCGCTGAGTTTCGAAAGACAGACAACCAGACGCCGATTGTTCTGATGGGCTATGCCAACCCCATTGAGCGATTTGGCGTGGAGGCGTTTGTTGCGCAGGCCAAGCAGGCGGGTGTCGATGGCACGATTGTGGTCGACTACCCTCCCGAGGAGTGTGAGAACTTTAGCCAGCTTATGAAATCTGCGGATATGGATCCGATCTTTTTGCTGGCACCGACGTCAACGGAGGCGCGAATGCAGGATGTCGCTCGGTTGGGGTCGGGGTATCTGTATTACGTATCCCTTCGAGGCGTGACCGGTGCAGGACATATCGATACGGCGGCCGTTGCTGATCGGGTTGCAATGATTCGTCGTTTCACGAACATGCCGATTGGCGTTGGGTTCGGCATCAGTGATGCCCAGTCGGCCGTATCGGTTGCACAGGCTGCTGACGCAGTCGTGATTGGCAGTGCCATTATTCGGCTCATGGAAGAGGCAGAGAAGTTAGGTCAGGAACCGCTTGAGAAGGCGGGCCAATTTATGGCGGGCATTCGATCGGCACTTGATGCGATGCCTGCAAAACGCTCCGCGGAGGCAGCATGAGTTGGATTGACAAGATCCTTCCCCCAAAGATTCAACGTAATGAAGGTCCACGTCGCAGTGTTCCCGAGGGACTATGGCTAAAGTGTCCCGCCTGTGAGTCAGTGCTGTATCGGACTGATCTTGAAAGTAACCAGCAGGTCTGCCCGAAGTGTGATCACCACCTTCGCATTCGTGCCCGTGAGCGGCTTGATCACCTACTGGATCCGCAGGGGCGTTACGAGATTGGTCAGGAAGTCCTGCCCGTCGATACCTTGAAGTTCAAAGACAGTCGCAAGTACCCGGAACGGCTGACCGAGGCGATGGAGCAGACCGGTGAGACAGATGCGCTGATCGCGATGGGAGGCTCGATTAAGTCGGTCCCTGTAGTGGTTGCTTGTTTTGAGTTTGAGTTTATGGGCGGCTCGATGGGCTCCGTTGTGGGAGAGCGTTTTGTTCGTGCCGCCGAGGTAGCGCTGGAACAGAAGCTTCCCTTTATTAGCATCGCTGCAAGTGGCGGTGCCCGGATGCAGGAGGGGTTGTTGTCGTTGATGCAGATGGCGCGAACGACGGCGGTGCTACAGCGACTTGCCGAGATCAAGCTTCCGTATATCTCCGTGCTGACCGATCCCACGATGGGCGGTGTCTCTGCTAGCTTTGCATTTCTTGGGGATGTGGTGATTGCGGAACCGAAGGCCCTGGTTGGATTTGCGGGACCACGGGTGATTGAGCAGACGGTTCGTGAGAAGTTACCGCCGGGATTTCAGCGCGCGGAGTTTCTGCTCGAGAAGGGGGCAGTTGATCGCATCGTTGATCGTCGCAAGATGCGCGATGAGCTTGCAGACCTCTTGCTCTTATTGATGCGACAGCCTGCCGATCAGGCGCGTGCCTGATGCATCGGATTCTTTTGGCACGACTTTGCATTGACGCTTGACGACTGGCTAGCCAAGATCCTTTCGCAGCACGCAAAGACCATCGACCTTGGTCTTGAGCGAGTGCTGGCGGTCGGCCGACGGATGGGGTTTGGGGAAACAGACGCTGGCCTACAGGTGGCCCCAGTCTCGATTGTGGTGGGCGGCACCAATGGGAAAGGGTCGACCTGTGCGATGTTGGAGTCCATTCTCCTTCAGGCCGGTTACCGGGTCGCGACCTATACGTCTCCGCATCTCCTGCGTTTTAACGAGCGACTTCGCATCAATGGGGAGCTCATTGACGACGCACCGCTCGCTCAGGCATTCGCCCGAGTGCACGCCGCACGACAAGAGATCACGCTGACCTTTTTTGAGTTCACGACCCTTGCTATTTTTGATCTCATCAAGCGTTCCGGTGTTGATGTCGCCGTACTCGAAATTGGACTTGGTGGGCGCCTTGATGCGGTCAATGTGGTGGATCACGATTGTGCAGTGCTGGTGTCAGTGGATATGGACCACCAGGAGTTTCTCGGTGATACCCGGGAGAAGATCGGCTGGGAAAAGGCCCATATTGCACGTCCCAATCGGCCGTTTATCTTGGCCGACCCAGTTCCTCCCGCAACAGTCTCGGAGGTTGCGGGTGCCATTGGGGCCGACATCTGGCAGTTTGGCCAGGACTACAATTTTCAAGGAGATCGTCAGCAGTGGAGCTGGGCAGGGCGTGGTCAACGGCGAAATGCGATGGCCTACCCCGCGCTGCGAGGTGCGAATCAGTTGTTAAACGCCTCGGCAGTGCTTGCGGCGCTCACTTCCCTGCGCGATAAACTTCCTGTGACGCAGGGCGCGGTTCGACAGGGTTTTGCGTTTGTCGAACTTCCTGGTCGATTCCAGGTGCTTCCTGGTCAGCCATCCGTGGTGCTTGATGTGGCGCATAACCCTCACGCTGCGGCGGTACTCGCTGCGAACCTAGATCAGATGGGGTTCTTTCCGAAGACGATAGCCGTCGTCGGGATGGTCGCGGGGAAGGACGCTCAGGAAGTCTTTCGACGACTCGGTGATCGTGTCGATCACTGGTGTCTTGCAAGTCTTGAAGGACCTGATACCAACGGTCGTCCCCGATCTGCGGAGTCACTGGCACAAGCGCTTCAACAAGCTTTACCGTCGGCTGCTTTTGGCTGCTACCCAGACCCGGTCTCCGCTCTTGCTGCAGCGCGGTCAATGGTGGAGCCGAATGATAGAATCGTAGCCTTCGGTTCGTTTCTGACCGTAAGTCAAATTCTTTCGATGCGTTATGCCCGCTGACAGTGAACCACGTGCAGCTTTACGCGACAGCCAGGGGTCCGACCCGATGGCCGAGCACAAACGTCGCGCACGTTGGCGTCTTCTTGGTGCTGTCATCATCGCGGCGAGTGTTGCCGCACTCGCTCCTGTGTTGCTCGAAGAGCAGGCGCGTCCCCTCTCTCAGGATCTGTTGATCGAAATTCCTTCAAAGGATTCCGTCTTTGCAAAGATCGAGTCACTGAAGTCTTCCCCTGAGCCAACCCCACCGACCGAGTCTAAGGCGCCTGCGACCGCACCCGTTTCTGCGACGGCACCGGTAGCAGAACAAGAAGCAAAGGCGCAGCCGAAAGCGGAACTTAAACCAGAAACTAAGCCAGAACCTAAATCAGAACCTAAACCAGAACCCAAACCCGAGGTGAAGCCTGAGACGAAACCTGAGGTGAAACCTGCAGCCAAGTCGGTGACGAAATCTGCGACGAAGCCTGAGCCCAAGTCTGAACCTAAGTCTGAACCCAAGCCTGAACCCAAGCCTGAGACGAAACCTGATGGCCGCTTTCTAGTTCAGGTTGGTGCCTATGCCAAGATTGAAGCGGCCAATGCGGTGAAGGCAAAGCTTACGGCGGGCGGGCACTCGGTTGCGATTGAAACGATCAAGACTGCTGAAGGGGCTGAGCGACATCGGGTTCGGATCGGACCGTTTGCGACCAAAGAGCTTGCCACGCAGGTTCGAGATCGCGCCAAGGCCCAGGGCTATGACGCTGCGGTGATTGGACCCTAACCATGGCCTGGTTTAACGAGCTCACCTGGATTGATACGGTTGTTCTCGTGGTTATTCTGGCGTCAACAGTTCTGTCATTATTTCGTGGGCTCGTAAAAGAGATCGCCTCCTTGGCCGTCTGGGTGATTGCATTCGTCGCCGCGAGTCGTCTTGCTGGAGAGGTTGCTGCGGTGCTGCCAGATTGGATTCCCCCGGCACTTGAACAGACGGTTGCCTTTTTAGGCATCCTGGTCGTCGTGCTGGTGGTGGGCAAGCTTGTCACGCTCGCGCTCAAGGAGATGGTTTCGGCCGCAGGCATGGGGGCCATTGATCGCATCTTGGGGATGGCCTTTGGCGCAGCGCGCGGTATTTTGATGGTTGTGGCACTCGCGATTCTGGCCGCGATGACCTCGCTGCCAAATCAAACAACCTGGCGTTTGTCGAAGAGTCGACCGGCGTTAGAGTGGGGCATTAAAACGGCTGCTCCGTGGCTGCCGAATATTCTGGGCGAACGAATTCGGATGCCGCAGTCGTGGTTTAAAGAGCAAGGGGAATGGGTATGTGTGGCGTAATTGGCGTTGTCGGGCACTCTGCGGTCAATCAGCTGTTATACGACGGACTGTTGCTGCTGCAGCACCGTGGGCAGGACGCCGCGGGTATTGCGACAGCGCAGGGTAAGCGGATTCACATCCACCGTGGCAATGGTCTGGTCCGAGATGTCTTCCGTACTCGCGATATGCGCAACCTTCAAGGACAGATGGGGATTGGGCATGTCCGCTACCCGACTGCGGGCAGCGCTGCAAATTCTGAGGAAGCCCAGCCGTTTTACGTGAATGCTCCGTTTGGAATAGTCCTTGGTCACAACGGGAACCTGACGAATGCCGAAGAGCTTCAGCAGGACATGTTCCGTCGGGATCGTCGTCACATCAACACCGAGTCTGACTCGGAGGTACTTTTAAACGTGTTTGCCCACGAGCTTCAGCAGGCCGTTTCGGGGCTATCGCTCGATGAGCAGTCGGTGTTTAAGGCGGTCGAGGCACTGCATAGTCGGGCTCGTGGCGCATATGCCTGTGTGGTGATGATTGCAGGGTATGGTGTGGTTGCCTTTCGAGACACCCATGGCATCCGTCCGCTGGCGCTTGGGCGTCATGCAGATGACCTTGGGGAGGAATGGATGGTCGCCTCGGAGACAGTTGCGATTCAGGGACTGGGCTTTGAGCCTGTTCGCGATGTGGCGCCTGGGGAATGCGTGATCATCACTCTCGAGGGCCAGGTGCATTCGAAAATCTGCGCCAAGAATCCAGTGCTGAAGCCCTGTGTCTTTGAGTACGTCTACTTCGCTCGACCCGATTCCGTCATTGATGGGGTAAGTGTCTACGACGCTCGACTGCGCATGGGCGAGTCCCTTGCTGAGAAAATTCGGAGCCAGTTTCCGGCAGGGACAATTGATGTCGTGATGCCGATCCCGGACTCTAGTCGACCAGCGGCAATGCAGCTGGCGCTGCGACTGGGGATTGAATACCGCGAAGGATTTATTAAGAACCGGTATATCGGTCGTACCTTCATCATGCCGGGCCAGGCTGCTCGGAAGAAGTCCGTGCGTCAAAAGCTTAATGCCATCGCATCGGAATTTAAGGATAAGAGTGTCTTGATCGTGGACGACTCAATCGTGCGGGGGACAACGAGCCAGGAGATTGTCCAGATGGCCCGGGACTCCGGTGCCAAGAAGGTGATCTTTGCCTCGGCAGCGCCACCCGTGCGCTTTCCGAATGTCTATGGGATTGATATGCCGACTCGTGGGGAGCTGATCGCTTTTGGTCGTACGGACGATGAGATCTGCCGAGCAATTGGGGCTGATGCGCTGATCTACCAGGACATCGACGCAATGAAGAGTGGGGTGATGGACTTTAACGATCAGCTGGAAGATCTTGAAGCATCCTGTTTTGATGGCCGCTATATCACCGGGGACGTCACCGAAAAGCTGCTCGATAGCCTTGAATCCGCCCGACTGAATAGCGGAACGGAAGCCACACGGCGTCAGTTGGCCTTAAACTTGTCGAATGACGACTAAAAAAACGCCCAAGTCTGCAACACAGCGCGACCTTCGCTTTGCGACCCGTGCGGTGCGGGCGGGCACGACCCGGTCAGAGTTTGGAGAGCATTCCGAGGCGATGTACCTGACCTCGAGCTTTGTCTTTGATGATGCGGAACAGGCGGCACGTCGTTTTCAGAATCAAGAGCCAGGGGTGGTCTACTCTCGGTTCACAAATCCTTCGGTGCAGATGTTTGAAGAGCGGCTTGCCTCGCTCGAGGGTGCGGAACGTTGCGTCGCTACAAGTTCGGGCATGTCAGCAATCCATGCGGTCTGCCTTGCATTTCTAAAGGCAGGCGATCACATCGTCACCACGCCGAGTCTGTTTGGCGCAACGATTCAGTTGTTTGAAAACTATTTGGTCAAATTTGGTGTGTCGGTGAGCTATGTCTCGCTGACCGATCCGCAGGCCTGGGCCAACGCGATCACACCGAACACGCGTCTGATTTATCTGGAAACCCCCTCGAACCCTTTAACCGAGATTGCCGATATTGCGGCGATTGCGAAGACGGCGAAGGCGAAAGGGGTGCCGCTGGTAGTCGATAACTGCTTCTGCACACCAGCCTTACAGCAGCCACTCGCCATGGGGGCTGATCTGGTGGTGCACTCTGCAACAAAATACATTGATGGTCAGGGCCGTGTCCTTGGGGGTGCGGTGGCTGGGCCAAGTGTTCTTGTGGAACCGATCTACCAGGTCGTTCGTACCTGCGGCCCATCCTTATCGCCGTTTAATGCCTGGGTGCTCCACAAAGGTCTTGAGACACTTGATCTTCGGATGAAGGCCCATTCAGCCTCAGCGCTGACGCTTGCCCAGTGGCTCGAGGCACATCCGAAAGTCTCACGGGTTCTGTATCCGGGGCTTGCGTCTCATCCGCAGCATGCGCTCGCAATGCGTCAGCAGTCTGCCGGGGGCGCAATCGTCTCGTTTGAGGTCAACGGCGCAACGCCCGATGAGCAGCGCCAGAATGCGTTTCGGGTGATCAATGCGGTGGAGGTGATATCGGTGACTGGCAACCTTGGCGATACCCGCACCACCATTACCCACTCCGCGACAACCACGCATGGTCGCCTTTCAGAAGAGGCCCGAGCGCGCGCCGGAATTCGTCAGTCGCTGATCCGCGTGGCGGTTGGTCTTGAAGACATCGAAGACTTAAAGGCGGATCTAGACCGAGGGCTATCGGCTTAGGCCATTTCAAGATGCAGCGCTGGACTGATCAAACTTCGGCGCCGCATCGAGACCTCTGTACGGACTGTGGTGTCTCACGGACATCAAACCCCAAGCGCTGTGCAACGGCTTGTCAGTTCATTCAGCCGGACTATCCGGGAATGGAGCGCAAGGTGCACGGCAGAGCCCGGGCGCTGACGCAGTCAGACGAACTTTTTTTTGGCCCTCACCAGCGGATGTATCGAGCCGCCTTACAACACCCGCTTTCTGGCGCGCAGTGGACGGGAATCACGACTCGGATCGCGGAGCGACTTTTTGAAGAAGGGCTGATTGACGGCGTGATCACGATGGCGCCGGATCTGAAGGATGCCTGGCGTCCTGTTCCAGTGTTGGTCACCCGCAAAGAAGATCTGAAGCAATGTCGCGGCATGCGCATGGGCTACGCCCCGTTGTTAGCCATGCTGGAGCCCGCGATTGCACAGGGTGTTCGGCGTCTCGCGGTGATCGGAATTCCGTGTCAGGTCTATGCGCTTAGGGCACTTGAGGCTGAGTTAAAACTCGAGAAGCTGTATGTCATTGGAACCCCGTGCTCGGATAACACGACTACCGAACGGTTTCATGAGTTTCTCGGACTCATCTCGGATCAGCCCGAGACCATTAGTTATCTTGAATTCTGTGCGGATTACCATGTTGAGATTCGGTTTACCGACGGTCGACAGAAGCGAATTCCGTTTCTGATGCTACCGTTATCGAAGCTTCCACGGGATTTTTTCCCGCTGACCTGTCGTACGTGTGTGGATTACACGAATGTCTTATCGGACATTACCGTTGGTTATATGGGGGGGCAGGGTCAGCAGTGGCTCGTAGTTCGAAATGATCGTGGCGCAGAGTTGCTATCACTGCTGGGTGATGAGGTTCAGCTCAGTGCCCCGGGCAGCGCGGGGAGTCGTCAGGGTCCGGTCAAGGGCTTTATGCAGAACACCATCCGGGCCGCAGGTGGGCTTCCGCTGCGCGCGATGCCGAACTGGCTTCGACCACTGGTGGGATGGCTGATGCCAAAGGTTGGCCCGCGAGGACTCGAGTTTGCGCGAGCCCGGGTAGAGATGAAGGCAATCGAGTCTGTGATTCATTTGCGGCGAGAGGAACCGAGACGAATTCGGTCGATGGTGCCAGAGCACGTCTGGCGACTCGTTGCACCCTATGGCATCACGCGAAGCGAAGACAGAAAAACTGACACAACCGAGTAAGCGGTTAGTACGCAGCCCTCATGGCGTGTGGAATCTCACTCTATTTTTACGATTTCTTGCGTTAAGTCATGCCCTGTGATTGAGGGGAGCGAATGCCATTTGCATAATGGGGAAGTTCGCTAACCAGACAAGGGAGATGACAGTGTTTAAGAATATTCTTGTTCCCCACGATGGCTCTGATCTGTCCAAACGTGGTCTTGAAAAAGCCGTAGCACTTGCCAAAACGGTCGGCGCTCGCGTGACCGGTTTCCATGTGGCCCTTGATGTCGATTCCACCGTCCGCGCCTATCTGCCAGAGGCCGCCTATATCTCTGGCGACTACAAAGAGCAGGCGGAAACGGCAGCGAAAAAGCAGTGTGCTGAGATTCAGCAGGTCTGTGACAAGGCCGGGGTCGCCTGCAGTACGCATTTTGTCATTAGTGAGTTTGTGGCAGACGAGATCGTGAAGGCAGCGAAAGATCACCATTGCGATCTGATTGCGATTGCCTCCCATGGGCGTCGTGGGCTTGCACGCGTCATGCTGGGCAGTGAGACACAGAAGGTCCTGTCACAGGCAGAAATCCCTGTACTGGTGATGCGTTAAGAAGTCATTAGTGAAAATCACGAGACGTTGTCTCGATCGAACCGATCAGATCATCCAATAGATCTGATCGGTCTTCCACCCGCTGGGCCAGTAGGTGCTGCACCTGTCCTGGGGCGTTGGGGTCAATTGTTTGATCTCGTTGCCAGACACCGTAGACCATCATCAGTCTGGAATAAAGAACGGCTTTATTAAATTTTTCCAAGATGTTGGGCCAGATAATCACATTGACCATTCCCGTGTCGTCTTCCAGAGAGACAAATACAGTGCCGTTGGCGGTGCCCGGACGTTGCCGATGCGTCACAAGACCCGCAGCCCTTGCCAGTTGACCATGGCGATAGTGGCGGAGGTGCGATGCGGGAATAACACGGTGTGGATCGAGTGCTGAACGAAGTACTGCGATCGGATGTCGCCCTAAGGTGAGTCCAAGGCTTGCATAATCTGCTACCAGATCCTCTGCCTCTGTTGGGCTGGGAAGAATAAGTGCGGGCTCATGGCGTCGACTTGCGCGTAACAGTCCAGGCTGACGCTGCTGCCCACTGGTGGCCCAGACTGCCTGATGACGATGCCCGGCCAGCGATCGAAGTGCGCCGGCAGCAGCCAGTAGGGTCAGTGCGTGTCGATCTAGGTTGGTGCGATGAGCAAGATCTTCAACGTCGCTAAATAGCCCCCCTTGTTGGCGTGCTGCACAGATCGATGTAATCGCCTGCTCAGATAGTCCAGCAATTCGATTAAACCCCAGGCGAACCGCCTGACGTGCGGGTGCTGCTGCTCTCCGTGAGGGGTTATCAGGCTGCGCATGGTTTACGTTGGGGTCTCGTGTGAGACTGGACTCCGCGAGACTTTCTTGGATATCCACGGGCAATACGGTAACGCCATTGCTGCGCGCCTCTTGGACAAGCTGGGACGGTGAATAAAACCCGAGCGGCTGGGCATTCAGGAGTGCGGCCAGAAAGGCGTCGGGGTGATGGCACTTAATCCAGCAGCTGACATAGACCAGTAGCGCAAAGCTTGCAGCATGGGATTCGGGAAATCCGTATTCGCCAAATCCTTCGATCTGACGAAAGACCCGATCCGCAAACTCTCGTGGATAGCCGCGGGCAAGCATGCCATCAACCACACGGTCGTGAAAGTGTTCAAGCCCCCCTTTGCGACGCCAGGCCGCCATCGCCCGACGAAGCTGGTCGGCTTCGCCTGGCGTAAATCCTGCAGCGAGTATCGCAATCTGCATGACCTGTTCTTGAAAGATTGGCACTCCAAGGGTTCGAGAAAGGGCTTCTTGCACTGCAGGACTGGGATAGTCGACAGGCTCGAGCCCTTGTCGGCGTCGTAGATAGGGATGGACCATGCCCCCTTGGATAGGCCCTGGCCGAACGATGGCGACTTCGATAACCAGGTCATAGAAGCATTTGGGTTTGAGTCGAGGCAGCATGGACATCTGGGCTCGAGACTCAATCTGAAAAACACCAACGGTCTTAGCGGCGCAGATCATGTCGTAGGTCTCGGGGTCTTCTGCGGGCACATCCTGCATCTGAAACGATCGGCCAAGTTTTTGACTGATCATTTCTAGGGCGCGACGAATCGCCGAGAGCATGCCTAGCGCAAGCACATCGACCTTTAATAGACCGAGTGCTTCAATATCGTCTTTGTCCCATTGGATGACGCTACGTTCAGACATCGCCGCATTTTCTACAGGGACAAGATCTGAGAGTCGGTGGCGGGCAATGACAAAGCCTCCCACGTGCTGAGAGAGGTGTCTTGGAAACCCCATGAGCTGGTTAGCGAGGTCTGCCCATCGCTCACAGCGTGCGGGACTGGGGACCTTGATCTCATGGGCAATCTCGGACAGCGATGGGGTCTGCATCGCTTCCATTACTTCTGTGCAGAGTCGTTCGGGGTTGATCCTGCGACCGTCCCACCACTGATGATGTTTGGCGACATGATCGATCAGACCGGCATGGATCCCTAAGGCTTTACCGGTGTCTCTGAGCGCCGATCGGGGTCGATAGGTGGTGACAGAGGCCGCAAGTGCTGCACGATCGCGACCGTACTTTTGATAGATGTACTGAATTACCTCTTCACGGCGCTGATGCTCAAAGTCAACGTCAATATCCGGTGGTTCATTACGCTCTTTAGAGATGAACCGCTCAAACAGCATGGTCATACGGTCGGGATCAACTTCAGTGATCCCTAGGCAGTAACAGACAGCAGAGTTGGCGGCGGAGCCTCGCCCTTGACACAGGATGCCCTTAGAACGGGCATAGGCCACGATGTCATAGACGGTTAAAAAGTACGGCTCATAGCGCAGCTCATGAATCAGGTCGAGCTCATGTTCAATCTGCTGACGCACCTTTGGGGAGATCCCGTCAGGGAATCGTTGGCGAGCACCGGATTCTGTTAAGTGTCGTAGCCACTGGGTGGGCGTGAGCCCAGGTGGAACAATCTCATCGGGATATTCATAGCGCAGTTCTTCCAGGTTAAAGATGCACTGCTGGGCGATCTCAACGGTGGCAGACAGCATCTCAGGGGGATAGAGCCGTGCCAGTCGAAGTCGGCTACGAAGATGTTGCTCGGCATTCGGGCTAAATCGCTTTCCGCATTCAGATAAGGCAAGTCCATGGCGTATCGCGGTAAGGGTGTCGGCTAACGGCTTGCGAGATCGACGATGCATCAGCACATCACCGACGGCCACTACCGGCAGGCGAAGCATGGCGCCTAAGGTCTGCAGATGGTCGCGCCAGGCCGCATCATTTCCTTTGAGTAAGAGACTGCAGCCGATGTAGAGACGATCCGAGAAAATATTCTTAAGCCATCGTCCCATCTGGTGTTGCTGGCTTGTCGGCTGATCGGCCTCTGGACACCAGATCGTGATGCAGTCTGGTAGCCCAGACTCGAGATCGTCTTGCCGCAGACGGTACTG
>CAYPCG010000014.1:7722-32146 GCA_964409175.1 uncultured Burkholderiaceae bacterium | reverse complement strand
ATCACAGTGCATAATCGTTTTCTTTCGTTTCTGTCCCCACATTTATGACCGATCTGCTGTCTTTTCTGCGTGATCTGCCGGTGTTGCTCAAGGCATTGATCATGGGAATTGTCGAGGGCCTGACCGAGTTTCTGCCGGTCTCGTCCACTGGACATCTGATCCTTGCAGGGGCATTACTGGGGTTCGATGATCCGAGAGCGAAGGTATTTGATCTCGCGATACAGACAGGAGCGATGGTCGCGGTGGTCTGGGTTTACCGTGAGCGTTTCTTGGGGTTACTACGGGGATCCGCGTGGGGGTTTATTCGGCAGATCCCGTCTGCCGCAAGGAGTTCGGCTCATCGACAGCAGTTATGGAACGACCCGAGCTGGCAGTTCAGCCGGCATCTGCTGATTGCCTTTCTACCTGCCGCAGTCTTGGGGCTGCTCTTCGGTGGCTGGATTAAGTCAGTGCTGTTTTACCCGGTCCCTGTGGCGATCGTCTTGATCCTTGGCGGCTTTGCCATTCTCTGGGTGGAGCGCTGGGTTGCACGCGACCCCCATCGCGTACGGATCGAATCCGTTGACGCGATGACGAACTGGGACGCCTTGAAGCTGGGCCTTGCTCAGGCCCTGGCATTGATTCCCGGAACGAGTCGCTCGGGGGCGACCATCATTGGGGGAATGTTTTTTGGGTTGTCTCGAAAAACGGCGACGGAGTTTTCGTTTTTTCTTGCGGTCCCAACGTTGGTGGCGGCAGGTGGTTACGATCTGATTAAGAATCGGGCGCTCTTGTCTGTCGCTGACCTACCCTTATTTGCAGTGGGACTGCTGTCGGCTTATCTCACCGCTTTGTTGGTGATTCGCTGGCTTATTCGATGGGTTGCTCAGCATACGTTTAACGGCTTTGCCTACTACCGGATTGCCTTTGGCATCGCGGTGCTCGCGGCAGTCTATTTCTTCTGAAAAATAAGATCAGCAACCGGGTTGCCAAGGCGAATGCCTCGCGCTTCAAACTTTGTCAGAGGCCGCCAATCGGGCCGCGGTGAAAAGCCTTCTTTGGCGCGATTCTCAAGTGCGATTTCTTGACTGCAGACTTCCAGCATCTGTGTCGCGTAGTCGGGCCAGTCGGTCGCCATATGCAGATAACCACCAGGTTTTAGTTTCTGGACAAGCTGCGATAAGAAGGGCGACTGAATCAGTCGACGTTTGTGATGCCGCTTCTTGGGCCAGGGATCTGGGAAATAAATATGGACACCGTCTAGATAATCATCAGGAACCATGTGGGCGAGGACCTCGACGGCGTCATGCTCGATAACCCGAATATTGGTCAGTCCCCGTTGCTCAATTTTGCTCAGTAATGCGCCGACACCGGGTCGATAGACCTCTAGTCCAAGAATGTTCCACTGGGGATTTTGCTGAGCGATTTCTGCCGTGGTTTCTCCCATACCAAAGCCAATTTCAAGAATCATGGGTCCATCGCGGCCAAAAATCCTTTTGAAATCAATCGCTTCAGGGGCGTAAGGAATCCCCCACGTCGGCAAGAGACGGTCACGGGTGTTGCGTTGCGAATCCGTGATGTGCCCACTGCGCATGACAAAACTGCGGATGTGGCGTTTTGGTGCATCGTCCATGACAGTGTTTTTTGGTATCGTGAGGGCTTGGGAGGTAGCTATTGTAGACACCTGCTAAACTTGTTGTTCGTTCCAACTATCACGTGAGTAACCAGACACCATGAATAAAGCAGAACTTGTTGAAGCCGTCGCGAGTGCAACCGATTCGTCAAAAGCATCTGTTGACGAAATGTTGAACGCGACCATTGCCGCGATTATCAAAGCCGTTTCCAAAGGCGACTCAGTTCAGCTCGTTGGTTTCGGAACCTTTGGTTCCGGTAAGCGCGCTGCTCGCACCGGCCGCAATCCACGCACCGGCGAGGCGATCAAAATTGCAGCGGCACGGACTGTAAAGTTCACCGCAGGAAAAGCATTTAAAGACGCGGTCAACAAGAAGAAGTAATCTTGTTGATTCCATGTAAAGCCCAGGCGTGTCCTGGGCTTTTTTGTTCCTAGACTCCCAATGAATTCTGCTCAAAGACCACCAGTGGTCATTATTGGCGCAGGGCTTGCTGGGCTGACAGTCGCCCTGCATCTGGCCGATGACGAGAAAGTCATCATGCTGGTCAAGCGCAGCCAGTCGGAGTCCGCAACCGCCTGGGCGCAAGGCGGAATCGTCGGGGTCGTGGATGACCAAGAAGACAGTGTCGAGCAGCACGTCCACGACACGGTTGTTGCGGGTGCAGGGCTGGTGGATGAGTCCGTTGCACGACATATTGCCCAAGAGAGCGCCGCGGCGCTCGACTGGCTCGTGAAGGCGGGTGTTCCGTTTACCACAGAGGCATCTGGTCCGATGGGCCTGCATCTGACCCGGGAGGGGGGGCACTCTGTGCGCCGCATTGCGCACGCTGCTGATGCAACAGGCAAGGCGATTCACGATACGTTACTCGCCAAAGCACGGGCGCATCCCAATATTGAGATTCGGGAACACTGGATTGCGATTGATCTGATCACCAATCGTCAGACTCACAGTGGCGGAGGGAATCGTGTCCACGGGGTTTACGCCCTGGATATTCAGAACAATCGGGTGTCGCCGCTGGCGGCCTCTGCGGTGGTTCTGGCCTGCGGGGGGGTCGGCAAGGTCTATCGGTATACAAGTAATCCAGATACCGCCACAGGCGACGGGATTGCCATGGCATGGCGAGCCGGCTGCCGTGTCGGAAACATGGAGTTCATTCAGTTTCACCCAACCTGTTTGTACCATCCGCAGGACCGCAGTTTTCTGATTACCGAGGCACTTCGGGGCGAGGGCGGTCAGCTCAAGATCCCCGGCCTTCCCGATGATCAGGCTCGGTTTATGTTGGCCCATGACGCTCGGGGTGAACTTGCACCGCGGGATATCGTGGCACGAACGATCGACTTTGAAATGAAGCGGCACGGGCTGGATTACGTGCACCTAGATGTGCGGCATCTGGGTGAATCCTTTCTGCAGTCCCACTTTCCGACGGTCTATACGCGATGTAGGGCGCTGGGTATTGATATCGCGACCCAGCCAATTCCGGTGGTGCCGGCGGCGCATTACACCTGTGGCGGTGTGGTCACCGATCTGCAGGGGCGGACTGATCTTGCAGGCCTGTACGCGGTGGGAGAGACGGGGTATACGGGGCTTCATGGCGCCAACCGATTGGCCAGCAACTCGTTGCTCGAGTGCGTTGTAGTGGGCATCGCGGCGGCGGCGGATATTCGATCACGCCCGATTGTTCCTGCCGTCACGATTCCAGAGTGGGACGAAAGTCAGGTGGATAACGCTGATGAACAAGTCGTGATTGCCCACAACTGGGATGAGCTTCGGCTCTTGATGTGGAACTATGTGGGCATCGTACGAACGACAAAGCGTCTTGAGCGCGCGCGCCATCGGATTGAACTGCTGGAGTCAGAGGTGCAGGAATACTATGCGAACTTTCGAGTGACGCGTGATCTACTAGAGCTTAGGAATCTTTTGGTCTGCGCAAATCTCATCGTTCAATCCGCGCTCGATCGTAAGGAAAGCCGTGGACTGCACTACAGCCGTGACTATCCTCAGTCTTGGCCCGTCGCTACGCCAACGATTCTGTCGCCGTTGCGTGCGGTGACGCGAAGCGAGTAGTCAATCGCGCGGACATCTTTCGTGAGTTTTCCGATTGATATCCGATCAACGCCCGTTGCGGCGATTGCGCGCAACTGATCTTTGTGAATCCCCCCAGAGGCCTCTAGGACGGCTCGCCCAGCGGTGATCTCGACGGCCTGGCGCATCAGGGCAATCGAGAAGTTATCAATCAAGATATTTTCAGCCCCTGCAGCGATTGCCTGTTCGAGTTCGTCGAGATCTTCGACTTCAATCTGAATCGAGACGCCCGCATGTAATGCACGGGCGGCCTGAAACGCCTGCGCAATGCCGCCGGCTGCAGCGATATGGTTTTCCTTAATGAGAATTCCGTCCCACAGCGCGAGTCGCTGGTTGACGCCACCACCCACGCGAACTGCATATTTCTGCGCCTGGCGCAGACCGGGAATTGTCTTGCGGGTATCAAGGATGTCGCAGCCTCGCGGATTGGGGCTGATTCCATCAATCATCGCCACATATTCACGTGTCTGGGTAGCGGTTCCGGACAGCAGCTGCAAGAAGTTCATGCTCGATCGCTCTGCCGTCAGCAGTGCACGGGCATTGGCCTCGATGTTGCAAATGATCGTATCGGGCGACAAAGTATCGCCATCTTGAAAAGCCCAGCGAATTGATGCGGTGGGATCCAGGGCAAGTAGGCATCCATTAAACCATTCTGTTCCACAGAGCACGGCAGCTTCTCGTATTCGAAGCTGCGCGCTCGCGATGGTGTCTTGATGCACAAGCTCGGCCGTCCAGTCCCGCCGGCCGACATCTTCCGCTAGGGCTTCTCGAATATTTCGATCACGCGCCTGTTCAAGCGTTTCGTTATGCGCTGTAGGTTGAAAGCGCATGGGGTCTCAGGCCGCACCAATATTCGGTACGAGCCCGCCGCCGCCGGTCTGGCCAGTGGACTGCGTGAAGGCCAGCATGCGATCAATACAGAGGTGGGCTCGGGCGCGAATGGGTTCGGCAACGGTGATCTCTCCCGTTCCCTGTTGCAGGCAGTCCAACAGGCCGCGAAGGCTATTCATCGCCATCCACGGGCAGTGGGCGCAACTTTTGCAGGTCGCGCTCTCGCCCGCGGTCGGCGCTTCAATGAGTTGTTTTCCAGGGGCCAGTTGCTGCATTCGATGGAAGAGTCCCTTATCGGTTGCGACGATATATTCGGTCGCAGTCCCGTTTGTTACGGCGTTGAGAAGCGCCGAGGTTGATCCCACCACATCTGCCTGAGCGGTCACGCTGGCAGGCGACTCTGGGTGAACCAATACTTGTGCATTGGGATGTTGGCGACGCAGCATGGCTAGCTCTTCGCCTTTGAACTCATTGTGAACGATGCAGTCTCCATTCCAGAGCAGCATGTCCGCACCCGTCTGCTCTTGAATGTAATGGCCAAGGTGACGATCGGGCGCCCATAGGATCTTTTGTCCTTGCGCCTTCAGATGCGAAATAATCGGTAGTGCGCAAGAGCTCGTGACCATCCAGTCCGCCCGTGCTTTGACCGCCGCGCTGGTATTGGCATAGACCACGACGGTGCGATCAGGGTGGGCATCGCAGAATGCACTGAATTCGTCTGCGGGACAGCCGAGGTCCAGCGAGCAGGTGGCCTCGAGATCGGGCATGAGTACACGCTTTTCGGGGCTGAGGATTTTGGCCGTCTCGCCCATGAAGCGAACCCCGGCCACGATCAGTGTCTTGGCAGTATGTTGTCGACCAAAGCGCGCCATTTCGAGCGAGTCTGAAACGATGCCGCCGGTGTCCAGCGCAAGGTCCTGCAGATCACCATCGACGTAGTAGTGTGCAATCAGTACTGCATCCTGCGCCTTTAATTCTGCTCGGATTGCTTGCTGCAGGGCGAACTTCTCCTCACGACTTGGCGTCGGGGACACTTTCGCCCAGGCCTGTGACAGACATGTCGCCCCTGAGGCATTTTGCAACGTGTAACTAAAAACGTTTGATGTGGACATGTCTATAACAACACGCGATAAAAAGTGGAGCGGGTGAAGGGGATCGAACCCTCGTCTAAAGCTTGGGAAGCTTTCGTTCTGCCATTGAACTACACCCGCGGGTGCGCCTGGGCGCGTTAATTATTGCCAAATATGGATATTTTGAACTATTTCTTTTTGGTAGTATCCAACTTTAAAAAGTTGTATAAACAATGACTGTTCACAAATTAAAGAATCATCACAACGATATGAATGCTTGGTTAAATCTCCGCCAGTTACTGGATACGGTCAGTGCGGATACAGAACTCAAAGAGATCGATGAGCGTAGCCAACGGCTCTTAGAGTGGATTATGGCGAACTATTCCCCTGATCGCCCGATGTTTGTCCAGATGATCGTCATGAAGTCTAACGTGGCATCCCCTGCGACCATCCATAAGGGGCTATGGATTCTGGAGCGCGAGGGCCTGATTTCGGTCAAAGTGGACCAATCAGACACCCGCCGGCGCATCGTCAGCCCAACGGAGAGATCCCGTAAACTAATGGCCAAACTCTCACAGAAGGTGTGCGCTTGGGCCGAGGAGCTCCCCCGTTAGGTCCGCAGGGACCAACCCCCTCTAATTCCGTAGCATCCTGGGAAGACTGGTGGCCTGAAAAGCCGATGGCCTGGGCCGTCGGCTTCGCTGTTTTCTATTTCCTGGCCTACTGGCTGACCGATTTCATCACAGAACTTTCCGAGGTTATTCCAGATCGGGTTTCGCTGATTTATATTCCCGCCTTCGTGCGGGTTGTCTCGGTTCTCGTCGCCGGGCTGGCTGGCCTCGTGGGGATTTTCATCGGAACGCTTGGCGTGTCCATCCTGTATGTCGGCGATCCTGCTCATCTGGCACTGGCAAACGCGACCGCCTCGACAGCCGGCATTGGCTTGTCGTATTGGCTGATGCTGAAGGCGATGGGGCGTAGCAGTCTGCCCTTAAACCTCCCCGTGCTGGTGCTTCTAACGGTTCTCTATTCGACGTTTAATGCCATGACCCATGGCCTGGTCTGGGATCTGATAGGGATGGGCGACGGTCTGTCGACGACCGAGCTTGCCTTGATGATGATCGGGGATCTGACAGGGGTTGTCCTGATGTATTTCATCCTTCGCTTGGGCATCCGTTATGTGCGACGAGCCAGGCGATCTGAAGAACAGGCGTGACCGGGCCAGGAGATTGGTTAGCTTGCCTGACGTTTGATCCAGTCAATGACATCACGGCTAATGACATCAAGCTGTCGAACATCTGTGTTCTGGGAGTCTTGCAAGATTTTTTGGGCATCTGTTGCAATCGATTTCCCAAGTTCAACCCCCCACTGATCAAACGGGTTGACGCCCGTCAGTGCGGCAAGGCATAGCACTCGGTGTTCCCATAACGCGAGAAGCGCTCCCAGGCTTTCGGGGGTCAGCGCATCCACCATCATCAGGTTAACGGGATGTCCTCCCCAGCAGGTCTTGGCGGGGTCCGGCTGTGTCTGACCTGTGGAGAGTGCCTGTGCCTGCGCGACAAGATTTGCCAAGAGTACCTGATGACGTTGAATCTGATCGTGAGACGGTTTTACAACACCGATAAGCTCAACCGCAACGCCCTGTGCACCCTGATGCAGCAGCTGAAAAAACGCGTGCTGCGCATTCGTTCCGATATCTCCCCAGAGAATTGGACAAGCGGGACCATTAATGGGGTTGCCGTTCTGGTCTAGGTGTTTCCCGAGCGACTCCATCCAGAGTTGTTTTAGGTAAGGGACGAGAAGACTCAGGCGGCTGTCATAGGCCGACAGCATCAGCGTTGGGATTCGTCGCGTTCTTAGGTTGTAGAAATCCGTTGCAGCAAGTACGGCGGGAAGATTTTCTTGGTGGGGTGCATTTTGGAAATGCTCATCCATTGCGACCCCTCCCGATAAGAACTCATCTACAGCATCGTTCCCCAGGACAATTCGTGCGACGAGACTCACCGGTCCCCAGAGGGAGTAGCGTCCACCGATGCTCTCGTCAAAAGTGAGAATCTGGTCGCTGGATAAACCCCAGGCGATCGCGCGATCAGTTGAGGCGGTGACCCCGATGCAGTGCGAATGGGGGTGTTTGACCCCGCCATCCCGCATCCACTGAATGACACGATCTGCGTTGATCATGGTCTCTTGTGTGCGAAACGACTTGCTCACCACGATGACGCAGGTTGTCATGGGGTCCAGCGTTGCAAGCTGGTGATCGATTCCGTGGTAGTCAAGGTTCGACAGGAATACAGGCCGGCAGGGCGCGTGACTGCCTGTTTCGGTCAGGGCATTCACCAGCAGTTGAGGGCCAAGGTCTGAGCCACCGATCCCAAGGTGAACGACTGTTTGGAAGGGGCTACCGGTGCTTGAGCGAAGTCGGCCTTCTCGAATGGATGTTGCGATTGATTTGGCACGCGTCTGGCTATCACGCATACGGTCAATCAGATCGCGTCCTGCAGTGGGCAAGCGAGAGACGTAACGGATGTTTGTCTCTAGCCCTGCGATGCGGAGTGCCCAGTGCCCTGCAGCACGATCTTCGCTACGGTTGACTTTCTCTCCAGCGAACAGGCCAGCTCGTAGCCCATGCAGTGCCTGGGCGGCCGGTGCATCCGGGTAAAGGGGCGCAAGAATCTCTGCGTGCTCTGCCGCACTCAGCGACTGACGGCCGCGATGAAGATTTAGGAAGGGCGCTTTAAGCCAAGAATGAAAGGCAGACATGCCCGAATTGTACGGGCGGGTTGTTGTTATCGGGCGCAGAGGTCCGGACCGGCGGCAAGGGTCATCGGTTCGGTACCGTTGACGAGAATATGGGATGCCACCATCGCCTTTGTCTTGAGTCGGCTCAGCATGTCCTGGACCACAGGATGATCCTGCCGCAGGGTCTTCACCTGTGAGAGATAGATCGTGGCGTGCTCCTGTTCTAAAGCGTCAAGCTGCTGACGTACTGCGGCAAGGCATCGGGCTTGATCGTCTTGCAAGACGTGATTACTTAGACAGACCGTGCGATTTTCTCGGGCCCAGTGCAGCCAGGGTTCTGCGAATTGACGTTCTTCGTCGCAGGATTTTTTTAGGCTTTCAGGCGCCTTTAGGCGAGGCTGCCGCTGACCAGATTGTGCAGTGGCAGCCGATACCGTCGCTAGACTCAGAAGGGAAAGAATGAGGATACGGATCGCGCCTGACATCAGAAACATATGCGTTAGAGGCCTACTCTCTGATTTGGTTCAAGATTACAAGCGCTCGTGACGGATTCTCCTGTGTCACAAACGGCTTGAGATTCACCGGGCGTCCCTTCACCTTGAGAGAAGCCTGATCGGGTTGCCCGAAGACAACGGCGGCGGTATCTGACGACGCAAACTCTATCTTCTGCCCAGGTTCGAGTTTGAGGTTTGATTTCTCACCATTGGCTTTGACGAGCTGCACCCATGTCGTCGCCTTGGATTCGAGCTGACTATCGGCTCCCCGTATGGCCGGTGATCCGGCCGGCGTGACAGTCGGTGCCTTCAAGACGGCGGGGGGTGCCGCCGTGGTGGCTGACGGGGCCGGGGGCGCAGCAGCTGGCGCCGTTGACGGGGTCCCAGCCTTTGTCGGGGTGTTCGTGCTGCTGGTTGTCACAGCAGTCGTTGGTGGCGTTGTTTCTGGGGCCGTTTTCTGCGGTTCTGTCGGTGGGGGAACTGGTGCGGGTGCCTCGGCCACGGGACTGGGCGTTGGTTTTTCCATCGCGACTTTGAGGACCCCAAGGGCAATCACAATGGCGGCGATCAGTGCCACCCAGCCTAGGGGCGAGCGCGGCTTTTCAGAGGATTGCATCAGCTCTGGGCTGCTGCCAAATCGCTCCCGTAATGAACCGGAGTCTTGCGTGCTCGTCGTGTCTTGTTCTACAAGAACGGCCTGTGGTTCTTGCGCTTCTTGACTCGGTAATGACACAACGTCGGGGGCGTCTTGAGAGGTCTCGGATGATGGTTCCTCGGCGACGACTGAGGAATCGGGTGCGACGATGTTGGCACTTTCGAGAGCCGCTGCCGGGGTAGGGCTGCTTGTTACGACGTGGGCGATTGAGACGCCAAGAAAAGCAGCATAGCGATCGACCGCCTGTCGGTAGTAACTGGCACTGTAAAAGGGAGTGAGATCAGCGGATTCGATCGCGCGAAGTTGTGAAGGAGAGAGTGCAATTCGAAAAGCCGCTTCCGCCAGATTTTCGCCCTTCGTTTCTCGTGCCTGCTTCAAGGCGAGACCAATCGCCTGTGCGTGCTCTTTCGGCATGTGATCAAAAGGCATTGGGGTGGTCCGTTTCTCTCGTTTTTATCGTTTTACCCTGACCTCGTTGCAGGAACGCGTGCAAGGCGGTGTCTCCACCGAAATTCTAGGGTTAATCGATCCACGGGATGACTTGTAAGGATGACTTCTCGGGTTATCCATTACGCCCTTAAGACGATGGTTTGAAACCCTGTTTGGCTAATTTTTTGTCCAGACCCCAAAATCTCGGTCTTTTTTTCACTAACTATATGATTTTTATAAGATTTTTATGGATTTCTCTGGGGTTCCGTAAAAACGACTCTGTCCAGAACAATCTGTCAATTTGTTTTGACATTAAAAAGTGTAAGCGTAAAATTACACCCACACGAAGTGCGGATTAGCAGTTGCCGGACGGGATGTGTGGCGGGTTCATTGCCATGTGTAACCCTCGTGCGGGTTCAGCACGAAGAGAGGTCTTTCAAAGGAGAAATGCGATGTCAGACCCAAATAAAGTATGGCCGACAGGTCTTACAGAAGCAGAATCAGAAGAGCTCCATCGGAACCTGATTCAAGGGACGCAAATTTTCGGGATGATTGCTGTGCTCGCTCATTTGCTCGCTTATATCTATTCCCCCTGGTTGCACTAAAAGGAGCAGATCATGATTTACGGAAAAATGTGGTGTGTGGTCAAGCCTTCGGTTGGTGTGCCCATCTTCTTGGCAGCGGTCGCGGTTGGATCGTTTGCTGTTCATTTGGCGCTGGTGACAAACACCACCTGGATCAAGGACTTCCTTAATGGGTCTGCAGCGAAGGTCGCTGTTGCAGCTCCTGCAGCGGCACCCGCTGCTGCCCCAGCAGTAAAGAAGTAACTTTGTCTTGGACCTGAGGGTTCAGAGTCGATGACCCTGAACCCTCGTTTTGTTTTCTAACTCGAGATTCGATTCCGCTGTGAACACGTCTCCAGCCCATCGACCGGGATCTAAGGTTGCCCACTTCTGGGTCAACTTTGGAACACGATTTCTACCGTTCGCAGATGCCGCTTCTCCGGATCTGCCGCTGCCTCGTCTTCTGCGTTTGTCTCTCTTTCAGGTGTCCGTCGGGATGGCCCTGGTGCTTCTGATCGGAACGCTCAACCGCGTCATGATTGTCGAGCTTGGCGTCTCTTCTGCACTGGTTGCCGTGATGGTGTCGCTGCCGTTGTTGTTCGCGCCATTTCGCGCCTTGATCGGGTTTAAATCGGATGTACACCGTTCAGAGCTGGGATGGCGACGTGTGCCGTATATCTGGATGGGCACGATGTTGCAGTTCGGGGGCTTTGCCATCATGCCATTTGCGTTGCTCGTGCTTGCGGGGAAAGGGCATGCTGCTGATGCCCCTGTGTGGATCGGGCAGGCGGGTGCAGCGATTGCTTTTCTTTTGGTTGGTGCTGGTGTGCACACGACACAGACCGTGGGGCTTGCACTTGCGACGGATCTTGCGCCACACGAGTCCCAGCCTAAAGTGGTTGGACTCATGTACGTGATGTTGTTAGTCGGCATGATCGGCAGTGCGCTGATCTTTGGTGTTTTACTCGAGGAATACAGCCCGGGTCGCCTCATTCAGGTGATTCAAGGTGCGGCGCTGACGACGCTCATTCTGAACGTGATCGCACTCTGGAAACAAGAGAGCCGCGATCGTAGCCGGATCCGCGCGAAGCATGCTGACCCAACCTTTCAAGAATCTTGGGCTGTCTTTGCGAAAGGCGGGCACGCCGTTCGACGCCTGCTTGTCGTGGGCCTTGGCACCATGGCGTTCACCATGGAAGATGTATTACTGGAACCTTACGGGGGTCAGATCCTGGGCATGAGTGTGAGTGCGACGACGCTGCTCACTGCCACGCTCGCGACCGGTAGCCTCTGGGGTTTCTGGTGGGCGTCGCGCGTACTTGCCAGAGGTGCTGATCCATTCAAGATGGCTAGCATGGGCTCTTGGGTGGGAGTACCCGCATTCGTATTGGTCATCATCGCTGCGCCACTCGGTTCACAGGCGATTTTCACGTTAGGGACATTTTTAATTGGGGTTGGCGCAGGGCTCTTTGGGCATGGGACGCTGACCGCCACGATGCAGTCGGCACCCAAAGAGCAGGTGGGACTTGCCCTGGGCGCATGGGGGGCATCGCAGGCGACTGCAGCCGGACTGGCTATGGCCCTGGGCGGCCTGATTCGGGATGCTGTCCCCTGGGGAGAACCCCTTGGCGGCTACCTCGTGGTCTACTCGATTGAACTTATCTTATTGTTTGCGACAATACTGGCTATGCTGCCGCTTATTCGGCACGCCAAGGGACGTTTACGGACAACAGCAGAGACTGTTGAACGGTTGGAATCTTAACCAAGAAGGGCGAGGGCATTATGGAAGTCTGGCAGATTATTTTGGTCTGGTGGTTTGTAGTAGCGATCATCTTGGTGGCAAATCATTTCAATCGCGGCGCGAAGTAGCCCGCATAACACCAGAAAAAGGCTCTGACATGTCAGAGCCTTTTTTCTTTATGCTGAGGGATCATTTCGTTTTTTACAAGGCTCCTCTGAATGACGCCACAGACTACCCTTCAGTTTCATGGTGCGGCCGGCGAGGTCACAGGATCTCGGCAGACCGTGAGCTATGAGGTTCATGGAAATCGTTATGAATTTCTGGTCGACTGCGGCATGTTCCAGGGGGGGCGAGAGGCCCTTCATCGAAATGGTGAGCGCTTTCTCTTTGACCCCGCAGCGCTTCGATTTGTGCTGTTGACACATGCCCATATTGATCACAGTGGGCTCTTACCCAAGTTGTGTCGGCAGGGGTTCAAAGGTCGGATCTATTGCACCCCCGCCACGCGAGAACTGCTTGAGATTTTGCTGCGGGACAGTGCACACATTCAGAAGATGGACTATGAACGTATCCTTCGACGACAGGAGCGTGGCCGTTGGCGTGGTGAGGTCATCCCGCCACTCTATGACCTTGATGACGTGGATCGGACGCTCGACCAGCTGGTCGCCGTCCCATACGGCAAAACCTTTGAGCCTGCTGCTGGCGTGTCTGCGCGTTTTGAAAATGCAGGTCATATCCTTGGATCTGCGATTGCGCTCGTCTCGATTGAGCGATCGACACCCCAACAGCCGCTGCGAATCGTGTTCTCCGGTGATCTGGGCATGCCGAATCGTCCGCTGATGCAGGATCCGGCACCGATCGACACTGCGGATGTGCTCGTGATCGAGTCGACCTATGGCGATCGTCTTCACAAGACGATCGATCACACCGAAGAAGAGATTGTCAGAATCATTACGCAGACTTTACGGGGGCAAGGAAACATTGTAATTCCCTCCTTCGCGGTCGGTCGGACGCAGGAGATTCTGTTTTTGCTGATCGATCTCGTTCGACGTAAGCGTCTACCGCATCTGGATATCTGGGTGGACTCGCCCATGGCAACGGCCGCCACAGAGCTCACACATCGATATTTCAGAGAACTGGATCGGGAGGCGAAGGAGACTTTTTCTTGGTTTGAATCGCATCCGAAGGCACTCAATATTCGGTTTGTGTCGAACGTTGAAGAATCCAAGGCACTCAATAAAATTAAGGCGGGCGCCATTATCGTTTCGGCCAGTGGTATGTGCGAGGCTGGTCGGATTCTTCATCACCTTTATTGGAATCTTCCTCGCGAGCAAAACGCGGTCATCATTACTGGGTTTCAGGCGCGCGGAACATTGGGCCGTAGACTGGTGGATGGAGAGAAGCAGGTCAGGCTCCTCGGAGAGGAGGTCGCTGTCAGGGCCTCTATTCATACCGTCGGCGGCCTGTCTGCCCACGCCGATCAAGACGGGCTACTGGACTGGTGTCGGCAGTTCAAATCGCCACCTAAGCGAACATTCATCGTTCATGGAGAGCCCCAGGCATCGGAGGATTTCCGCTGCGCGGTTGCCCAACAACTCGACTGGCCCAATCTGGTAGCTCCTCATCCGTTGACACGGTACGAGATCTGACCAGCGACTTGTATTGCCGCCTGTCTAGGACGACGATGATCCTGCTGCTATCATCTTTCGTTTAGAACTTAACCAGGAGCAATCAGATGAATAGCGGTCGAATTGTTCGAGGCAGTTTCATTGCGGTCGTGATATTTACTATTGCGGCAATCATGACACGTCAACTGGAGACCACCGCTCCGGCGGTGATGGGCGTTGTGCTCTTTGGCATGTACCTCGTGTCGGACTGGCTGCAGGCTCAGAAGCGCCATGGTGACCATGCCGCAGGATCAAAAAGTGCGGTATCTGCACTGTCGTCGAACCAGGGCGGCGCGATTGCTGGTATCGCCTTCGTGATCGGAGCGGTCGTGATTGCGGTAGCGTTTTTTGGACTGAAATCGGTTGCCTGAGAACTGTCCGCCGCCTGATCGGAACCTCCGGTCTCCGCGGCTTGTTTTACCAGCGGGTGCGATTGATAGTCATGCCCATGTGCTGGGGCCGGCAAGCGAATACCCCTATACGGCTGAGCGCGTCTACACCCCAGAGGACTGCACGCTAGCAGACTATGCCGCGCAGTTAAAGGCAATTGGTGTCTCGCGTGGCGTGCTCGTGCAGCCGAGCGTCTACGGCACAGATAACCGCGCATTGTTGGCGGCGCTCTCCGCGCAGCCGATTCCTTTGCGTGGCGTTGCGGTGATTAGACCGGAGGTGTCCGACAGCGATCTACAGTATATGCATGCCTTGGGTGTGCGCGGCATCCGCTGTAACTTGGTGGACCTCAAAGATCGGGCATCGGGGGTGCCGCTGGCACAGCTGACGGCTTTAGCGAATCGAGTTCGTCACCTGGGATGGCATCTCGAACTGCTGGCGCATGTCCACGAGACTCCCACACTGTTCGATGACTTCATTGATTTCCCGGTTGACCTGGTGTTTGGTCACTTCGGATATGTCCCGATGTCAAACGGGATTCATCACCCCGGCTTTAATGGATTGCTCGCCTTAATGGCTGCAGGCAAAGCCTGGGTCAAGATGACGGGACCTTATCGAATTTCTGCTTTGCACAATCTACCGTATGCCGATTTGCGTGGGGTCGTCGAGGCGGTGATCGATGCTAATCCGGAGAGACTAGTTTGGGGTTCAGACTGGCCTCATGTCATGATGAAGCATCGCATGCCGAATGATGCGGAGCTCGTTGATCTGTTGGCAGACTGGATCCCGTCCGATGCTCTTCGGCGAAAGATTCTTATTGATAATCCAGAAAAACTCTACGACTTCTCATGATTCCGATCCATCATCGTTTCCCGTACTCTGGAATTGCACAGCGTCCTGATTTCTCTTGGCCTGAAGGAAAGCGGCTGGCGCTCTATGTGGCGCTGAATGTCGAACATTTTCCTTTTGGTGCGCCAACGGGGATTGATCTTGATCGAGAAACAAAGCCATGGAGCCAGCGCAGCTGGCTCTGGCGTGAGTATGGCAACCGCGTGGGTGGCTGGCGCATGGCGGATCTTTTTGACGAGTACAAGATGAATCTTGGTGTGATTGTGAACGCGGCGAATTATGCGCACTGCCCGGAGTTGGTCTCACGCTTCCGAGATCGTGGCGATGAGCTCATCGGTCACGGGTTCTCAAACGGCACACAGCGTCCAATTGATATGGACGAGTCGACCGAGCGTGCCATGATTCGCGAGGTCACCGAGCTCATGCATCGGACTGATGGCGTTAAGCCCGCAGGCTGGCTATCGCCCTATTTGACACCAAGTGACAAGACCCCTGATCTCTTGGCGGAGTCCGGATACGAGTACCTGCTCGATTGGGGACTCTGTGATGAGCAGCCATTTTGGATGGCGACAGACCACGGAAAGATTCTTTCGGTGCCGTA
The DNA here is from genome assembly GCA_964409175.1 of uncultured Burkholderiaceae bacterium. GTDB lineage: Bacteria > Pseudomonadota > Gammaproteobacteria > Burkholderiales > Burkholderiaceae_A > Lacustribacter. Next base: position 16,422 of record CAYPCG010000014.1, on the reverse strand, counting down.
TCCCATCGAGTTAAATGACCAGCCCGCGATTGTTGGCAGACGGCTGACCGCATCTGGCTATGCGGACACGCTGATCGATCAGTTTGATGAGCTGATGCGGGTAAGTCGTCACCAGTCTGTGGTCTTTCCTATCTCACTGCATACCTTTGTGATGGGCCAGCCATACCGAATGGCCCAGTTGCGACGCGCGCTTGATCACATCCTGTCACGTCGCGATGAGATCTGGGTGACGCGACCCGTTGATCTCGCTCGCTATTACCGATCCCTGCCCAAAGACGTTCAGCTGCATGTCGCAGACTGATCAGTCGTTGGGCTGGATGCCCTATCCATGGGTGGCGATTCCTCATGCGAATGAAGGGCCGTTGCAAGGGCTGACCTTTGCCGTCAAGGATCTCTTTCATATCAAGGGATATCCAACGAGTGCAGGGCAGCCGCTCATTTTGACTATGTCTGGACTTCAGTCATCGACCGCCTTCGCAGTGGACGCCTGCCTTAGCGCAGGTGCTGAGTTCAAAGGAAAGACGATTACCGATGAGTTCGCGTTCTCTATGAACGGAAACAACGCGCATTTCGGAGCCCCGGTTAATGGCGCAGCACCAGATCGGATTACGGGGGGCTCATCGTCAGGGTCTGCTGCGGTGGTTTCTCATGACCTTGTTGACTTTGCGCTTGGCTCGGATACAGGGGGGTCAGTACGCGCTCCCGCAAGTCATTGCGGCCTCATTGGGCTGCGGCCAACGCATGGTCGGATCAGCTTAGACGGCTGTTACCCTCTGTCCCCAAGTCTCGATACCTGTGGCTGGTTTGCAAAAGACATCGAGATATTTCAGCGCGTGGGCCGCGTGTTACTCGGTGAGGATGCCGGCCCATCCGTGTCATCGGTTCGTCTGATACTCCCATCGGATCTCTGGTCGCTTCTCGCGTCAGAGGTTGCGAAGGCATATGCGCCGGCGGTGCAGCATGCTGCGGAGATCTTTGGGGCACCGATCGCCCGACCGATTGTGATGGAATCGATCGATGCCATGGTGCTCAACCTTCGCATTATTCAGGCTTTCGAGGCCTGGAAGACCAATGGTGAGTTGATTCGTCAGTTTCATCCACCCATTGGTCCAGGTGTCCGCGAGCGGCTTGAATGGGCATCACAGATCTCGGAAGAGGCCTATCAATCCGCCTGTACTTTTAGAGATCATTTCCGGCGAGCGATGCGAGATCTATTGGCTGACGACGGATTCTTGATGCTTCCAACGATGCCTGATGTCGCACCGTTGAGAGCGACCAATGAGATCGATCTTGATCGCTATCGAATGGCCTCTGTACAACTGCTTTGTACGGCCTCTCTTGCGGGGCTACCGCAGATCTCACTGCCGCTCGCGAGTCGTCTTGGCGTGCCGCTAGGGCTGTCTTTGGTAGGTCCGCCCGGTCACGACCAGGCGTTGATCGAATTGTCTAAGAAGCTGCTCTAGCGTTTGAGTCTAGTTCAGACGATTTCGAACTGATCTCGACGCACATGCGTCATATTTTGACCTTCGATCCGGATCAGGCTTGTCGGTGCATCCCGTTTCGGTGAGTGAATCGCACCTTCAGGGTAAACATGGACTGTTCCTGGTGTCAGTCGATAGGTTCTGACGAGACGAACCTTACCTGGGCGACCATCCTTTGGCCGTTCGATGACCTCGTAGTCACGCATCTCCGTTTCCCCGCGTGCCTGACCATAAATGGCCCAGGTATGAGCATGATCATGGGGGGCTGCTGTCTTGGGGTCTTTGTAGTTATGCGCTAAGATGCAAAAGCCTAATTCGGCATCCTCGTAGAGAATCTCTCGTTCTCCGACGGACGGTCCTATATAGGTACTGATGAAGTCTTGATCTTGTAGCACTTTCTGAATCAGTGAGGCGACCTGTTGGCGACCTCCTGGACCGGAGTCTGCCTTCAGCGCGTGATGGCACTGGCGAGAGAGTTCTTCAAGAGTGATGTTCATTGCGGTCTCCCTATAACAAACAAATCAGTATGACTTCCAAGGCTATCACTTTTCCTGAGCTTCAGCGTGCATTACACGATGGAGAAGAACTGGCGTTGTTAGATGTTCGTGAAGACGGTGAGTTTGGTGAGGGCCATCTCTTGTTTGCGACTCCTCTGCCGTATTCTGTTCTTGAACTTCGCATTTTTGATCTTGTTCCTTGTCAGTCTGTTCGGGTTGTACTGTGTGATGACGGGGTCTCTGGCATTGCTGCTCGGGCCCAACATCGACTGGAGCGGCTGGGATATTCGGACTGTCGGGTGCTCACCGGTGGTCTGCAAGCGGCTCAAGCGCAAGGGCATCCGATCTTCAAAGGAGTGAACGTCCCGAGCAAGCTATTTGGTGAGCTCGTGGAGCATGTCTATGGCACGCCGCGTATCACTGCTCGGCAGCTTGCTGAGATGCGGGCGGCAGGTGAGGATCTTATGGTGATCGATGGGCGGCCGATTCAAGAGCATCACAAGATGACGATTCCAGGCAGTATCTGTTGTCCAAACGGTGAACTGCCGTATCGCATCAGCGATCTGGTTCAGCAGCCCTCGACCAAGGTTGTCATTAACTGCGCAGGTCGGACGCGCTCGATTCTGGGCGCCCAGACGTTAATTAACTTTGGATTAGAGAACCCTGTGTTTGCCTTAGAGAACGGTACGCAGGGTTGGGCGCTGGCGGACTTTGCGTTGGAGTATGGCTCACAACAGCGCTACCCCGGCGATGCGAGCCCGATTGCGCTCAATGCCGATACCCTTGCGAATCGCCAAGCGGCGGCAAGAACGCTGATGGCGCGACACCAGGTGCCTTGGGTGACGGGGGAGACCGTTAATCGGTGGCGTCAAGAGCCAACTCGGTCGACGTACCTCTGTGATGTCAGAACACCTGCGGAATTCGCGCGCGGAAGCATTCCGGGGGCTGTCAATGCCCCAGGGGGTCAGCTTATTCAGGCGACTGATCAGTGGATTGGGGTGCGACGTGCGCGTGTCGTGATCGTCGATGGTGGTGACCATATTCGCGCTCCTTCGGTCGCGAGCTGGTTGCGACAGCTTGGTCATGAGACCTATGTCCTAGATGTCTCGACAGCCTCCGAGATTCTCCCCGTGTCGCCGCGGCAATGGTCCGGGACATTCGCCAAGAGCGCGATCACTGCGTCAGAGCTTGCCCGTCAAATGGCCGAACAACAAACAATCGTCATTGATCTTGGCCTTAGTATGGATTTTCGACGGGGTCATATTCCCGGTGCACGATGGGGGACACGGCGAGACTTGGCGCAGAAAGTCACACTTATGCTGAATGAACGTCCGGACACGCGTTATGTGGTGCTGATGGCCGATGATGATCAGAAGGCGCAGCTTGCGATGACAGAGCTCGAGGGACTTGTTCAAGAAAAGCAATGCTTGTTGCAGTTTCTCACGGGCGGTTTGCGAGCCTGGCAAGCCGATAATTTGCCGGTTGAGGCGACACCAGACCAGCCACCGAATGTGGACTGTATTGATTTCCTGTTTTTTGTTCACGATCGGCATTCCGGTAACCGTGAGGCCATGCGGCAGTATCTCGCCTGGGAGACAGGGCTGATGGCGCAGGTCACCGAAGATGATAAAAAGTTATTCACCCTTTATGAGCAGGTTCATGGCGAGTAGCGCACAGTTAAGTCTTACCCCCGAGGCATTGACGCAGTTATCCCCGAAGCGGATCCCCCCGACGCCTTATCAGTTTTTCTGGTCTCTGGTCTGGCGAGAGTTTCGCCTTCGTTCGCTGGGGCTCGCCCTTCTTGCGGCAACCGGTATCGGTCTGATGGGGTTTGAGCCGATTCTCATGCGGGACATGATTGATGAGCTTAAGACGGGCCAGCCCGACCCCGCTCGTGTCTGGTCTCTTTTCTGGTGGATCACCATTGTCTGGTTTGTCTCTTCCGGCGCGAATCGACTGCGTGACTGGCTAGATCTGTATACGGCCCCGGAGGTCCGCAAACGGGCGCAGTTAGAGGTGTATTGCTGGTTAGAGGGGCACTCGACGCAGTTCTTTCAGGATCACATGTCGGGTAGTGTCAGCCAGAAGGTGAAACAGATTGGGCAGGCGATGGTGGCCTTGATGGAGATTGTGTTCAACGGTTTTGTTCGGATGGTCGTCGCGATTCTCATGGCTGCGATAGTTCTATCTGCAGTACCCGCCTACTTTTTCTGGACGTTTCTGCTGTGGCTCGTGATCTTCATCTGGTTGTCGGCCTGGTTTGCGAGTCGCTGCGCACCGCTATTTCGTGCCTTTGGGGAGCAGGCCTCTGCCTCGACTGGAAAGCTAGTCGATGCTGTATCAAATATGGATTTGGTTCGTGCAAACGCCAAGAGAATCGCTGAGCGTCTTGGGCTATTCCGTGTACTGGATCTGGAAAAAGCGGCTTCGATGAATACCCGCCGTTTCCTCATCTATATGATGCTGGTGCTCTACTCGGCGTTACTGCTGTTTCAGTGCTTGTTCATCGGGCTTTCTATCGACGCGTATTTAGATGGGACGATGAGCTTAGGCGATGTCGTCATGGCAATCTCACTTGCTGCCATTTTGGTGCTGAATGTCTGGGGCTTATCGACGCAACTGATTCAGTATTTTGAACAAGTGGGCACCCTTGAATCTGCCCTTGCCTTGATCTCTCGCCCGCATCAGGTGACCGAAGCGCCCAATGCGAAACCCCTTATCGTCCCCCGCGGTGAGATTCAGTTTGATCGGGTGGACTATCAGCTTGCGGATGGTCGCTATCTTTTCCGCGATTTCAACCTGGTCATTCGCCCAAATGAAAAGGTTGGTCTCGTGGGCCCAAGCGGCGCCGGTAAAAGCACGCTGACCCGCCTGTTGCGGCGTCATTTTGACCTTGCAGGCGGACGGATTCTGATTGATGGTCAAGATATTTCTACGGTGACGCTTGACAGTCTTAACCAGGCCATCGCAGACGTCCCCCAGGATCCCGCGCTGTTCCACCGTTCCTTAAAGGAGAACATTGGGTATCCGCTGACGAATGCAAGTGATGAGCAGATCTGGGAGGCCGCGCGGCTCGCCCACTGCGATGGCTTCATTCAGTCACGCCCCGAAGGTATTGACTCGTTGGTCGGGGAAGGGGGGGTGAAGCTCTCAGGTGGTGAGCGACAGCGGATCGCCCTGGCTCGAGCGTTTATTAAGAACGCGCCGATTCTGGTGTTGGATGAGGCCACCTCTGCGCTGGACAGCGCGACTGAGGCATTGATTCAAGACGCGATCGATCGTGTCTGTCAGGATAGAACGGTCGTGGTGATTGCCCACCGGCTCTCGACGCTCACCCGCATGGACCGCATTGTTGTCATTCAGAACGGCGCCATTCGCGAGCAAGGATCCCATCATGAGCTCTTAGCGATGAACGGCCTTTACAAGGAGCTCTGGCAGCGGCAGTCCACCGAATTTGTCTGAGCCGCCGACAGGGCGCGCCCGCTTGCAAATGCGAATTATTCGCATTAACATAGAGGCCATCATCACTACGGAAAAGATCATCATGAGTCACTTCAAGCGCCAAATTCTGCGTCGAGGCGCCGCCGGGGCCGTTTTGGCGGTCCTTGTTGCCCCGATGTTGTGGGCGATTCCGGCGGGAAAGACGCAGGCCCAGTCGAAGGAGCTAAATCTGTACTCGGCGCGCCACTATCCGAGCGACAACGAGCTCTATGCGGAGTTCACCAAGAAAACGGGGATTCGTGTCAATCAGATCCAGGCGGGCGATGAGGCGTTGCTTGAGCGTCTGAAAAGTGAGGGGAAGGCTTCTCCTGCTGATGTGATCCTGCTGGTGGACGCGGCACGTCTTTGGAAAGCGGAAAGTGAGGGTCTTTTTCAGGCCTTGAAGTCCCCGGTCCTAGAAAAAGCGCTACCGAAACAGATGCGCGTAAATGATCTCTGGTTCGGATTTACCACTCGGGCTCGGCTGATGGTCTACGATAAGTCTCGTATCAAACCTGAGCAGATTCAGACATACTCGGACCTCGCTTCGCCGGCCATGAAGGGAATGGTCTGCGCACGCTCTGGATCTCATACCTACATGCTGTCGCTACTCGCGTCGGTCGTTGAGCATCAGGGTGAGCAAAAGGCAGAAGCCTGGGCCAAGGGGGTCGTGACAAACCTTGCGCGTTCACCACGTGGTGGTGATACAGACCAGATCAAGGGAGTCATGTCCGGGGAGTGTGGCGTCGCATTAGCCAATTCTTACTATCTGGTGAGACTTCTGAAATCAAATAATCCAGAAGAGCGTGCTGCAGCGGCTCGGCTTGGTGTCATCTGGCCAAATCAAAAGACAACTGGAGTTCACATGAACGTGAGTGGCGGTGGAATGGCGCGCTATGCACCGAACCCAGATCATGCACGACGTTTTCTGGAGTTTCTCGCCTCGCCAGAAGCCCAGGCACACCTTGCGAACGCAAATAATGAATGGCCAGCCGCGGTCAATGTGAAAGTCGCCAATCCGGAGTTAGCCCAGCTCGGAAAATTTAAAGCGGACCCTGTTTCGATCGCTGTCATTGGCAGAAACCAGGTGATTGCCGCTAAAATCATAGATCGCGTGGGCTGGAAGTAATTCAACGCGCTGCCCCTAACCCATGGCCGTCTTTTTTGATCGACGGCTTTTTTGTGAGAACTGATGTCAGAGCGCCCCGATACGCCGTGCATTGCGATCTGCTCCACAACGAACGGAGACGACATCTGTCGCGGCTGCGGAAGAACGTTTGAGGAGGTCACGAACTGGGTGATCATGACCCCTGAAGAGAAGGCGGTCGTCTGGGATCGAATCGAGTCGGACCGGACAGCCTTGCGTTACACGACCTATCGCGATCGCGCGCGTTGATCGATCGCCCCCTGATATTGGATCGCCAGGGCATCATTGCTCGCCACACTGAGTCCGAGATCCCGCAGCAGACCGTCTTTGAGCCCATAGACCCACCCGTGGACGGTGACTGACTGGCCTCGGTCCCAGGCGTCTTGGACGCTCGTTGTCTGGCAGACATTAACGACCTGCTCGATCACGTTGAGTTCACAAAGCGCATCGTGCCGTTCACCTCGATTCAGAATCTTTCCGAGATAGGACCCGTGCTTATCCCCCACGTCTCGGATATGCCGAATCCAGTTGTCTGCTAAGCCTACACGCGCATTGTCGAGTGCTGCACGAACGCCGGAACAGCCATAGTGGCCAACAACGATGATGTGCCGTACTTTCAGCATATCGATTGCAAACTGAATGACTGATAACGCGTTTAAGTCCGTATGCACTACAAGATTTGCAATATTCCGATGAACGAACAGTTCGCCGGGGGCGAGCCCGGTAATCTCATTTGCCGGGACTCGGGAATCGGCACAACCAATCCATAGGTACTCGGGAGACTGCTGGTTTGCGAGATTAGTGAAAAACGCGGGATCCTCCTGTTGGGCACGATGGGCCCATTCGACGTTATTTCGAAGGAGGTTTTCCAGCGTGTTGTCTCTTGAAAGGGGTGCGTTCATGCATGCATCTGAAGGGCGCTATGCGCCGACAGCTTCGAATGGTACCTGATTCTGTTGCCTTGAGCAGATGAGGCTGCTCGTGGCTAGAACGCAGGTAGAAACTGATTTAGCCAGATCAATAACTCAACCAGTGGCCATATCAGACAGGTCAGAATGACCACCACCAAGATGATTTCGCCAACAGTTTGCCCCACGGAAAGATTTAACGCTCGGGCAAATCGTGGTGCAGTCACTTCTTGATAGTGCTGACGCTCAGGATCATCCTTGTCTGCGTCTTTAATACCCGTAATCATCCCAATTACGGGATTTGATTGATGAAGCGCAGTGGTCCATAAATTACCGATGAGATGCAGGGTGACAAGCGATGCAGCAATATTGCCTGACCAGTGATGCAGATCTTTTAATCCGATTGGAATGGCACTTCCTGCGACCGATATCGTCAAGACGTCACCCTCCCAGCGCGAAGGAATGGCGCTACCGAGAGGGCCAAGCGCCTGACCGGCGCTATAGAGCATTATCCCGAGGGCTCCCGTGATGAGCATACTTAGCATGAGCCCAATGATCATCCAGCCACCCAGCGGGTTATGCGAGATCGTGTGCCTTGGGTGCCCGATCACGGACGCTAATCCGTATTGAATCGTTGCCTTGGGCCCGGTAAGAAAAGTCGAAAATCGAACGGCGTGAGGACCGACAAATCCCCAGACAATGCGAAAGACCATGTACCCCATGATGATGTAGGCCGCTAATGCATGAAGCGGGAACTTGTCCGCCGGAAAATACAAGGCGGCAAAGCAAAGCACCATCAGCCAGTGCCCAATGCGAACAAGCGGATCCCAGACCTTTACATAGACCCGTTCAGGCTTACTGGCGGAGGGTTGCATAGAGGGTTGCGGCGCTTATCGCGATGGAGCGATTGTTATCGCGTCATGATCCATTGGACAACGGCCCGGATCTCCGTGTCATCTTTTGTTTTGAGCGGTTCGTGATCGACTTCTTTATTTTTCACTTCCGCTTTTGTCCGCGTTATGACCCGTTGGGTAAATCGTTGCTCAACGTTAGATCGTCCCTTGACGTCCGCATTAATCTCTTGGAAAGAGGGGGCGTCTTTTGCTTTGTTTTCGGTCTCAGAGTGGCACTTAAAGCAGTTGCTCTTCCTGAGTACCGCCTTGACCTGGTCATCTGATAACGGGGGC
>CAYPCG010000014.1:0-7622 GCA_964409175.1 uncultured Burkholderiaceae bacterium | reverse complement strand
CTTATAGAACCGCTGCTCAGGAATGGTCTGCGCAATTCGAACACCGATCCAAACCCCTAGAGGCGCAAGCGGCATAAGCACGAGAGAGGTCATGAGGTTACGCAGGTCGAGTAGGCCGAGCATCCAATAGGGAACCCATTTCGAGAGATTGATGACACCGAAAAAAACAGCAAATGTCGCAGCAAACTCGACAGGTTTCAGTCGTAACGGAATGACATAGGCGTTTAATGGAGGGCTGCCTGCATGGGCGATGAAGCTTGACAAGCCTCCGAGCACGCCGAGGAATCGGCCCCAATTTCGCGAAAGAGGCCGGTAAATGTGAGGGAACCGTTCTACTACGAGTCGCTGTGTAAGAAACAGGAGCGTCAGGATTCCAAGGATCACCGAAAGCATCGGTGCCGAGAGCAGGCCGAACAGGGCCCATCCGACGAGAGTGCCAACGAGGCCTGCTGGAATCAGAAGCCGAACTAGATCCCAGTTGCATTGACGGATTAAAAGTCTAAGCCCTAGAAGATCCATCACTAATAAGATCGGCATCATGATCGCAGCAGCCTGAGGGACTGTTACCACCAAAGCCATGATAGGAACGACGAGCGCCCCAAAGCCTCCACCAAAACCGCTTTTAGAGATGCCCATCAGCAGCACAGCGGGTACGGCGATGAGGTAGAACAGTGGATCAGTAGGAATCACAAAAATAGCCCGTCATCATCGACTCAATCATGGCGGAGAGCGACTTCCTCTACGAGGCAGCCTACTTTCCAACTTGTGCGAGGTTGACTGGACGAATCGGATTTCATACTCAGCACCTTCGCAGACCGCATTATCGCCGGATTAAGCGAGGTTACCCTGGGTTGAATGGAGCGCTTACATGGTTTTTTCTGGGAATGACTTGGCCGATGGCCCGTTGACAAGAAACGCGAAGTACCACTCGGGGGCACTATGACAGCAGCCGTGGTAACACAGCCCACATCTGGAGAGATTGCGACAATTCTTGGTGGATTTAAGTCTAGTTTTCTTGCGGTAGCACTCTTTTCTGGGGTGATCAATCTTTTGTATCTAAGTCCTGCGATTTATATGTTGCAGGTCTATGACCGGGTTTTGAACAGTCAAAGCGAAAGCACGCTGTTGGCATTAACACTTCTCGTTTTTGGTCTTTTTGTCGTCATTGGACTGCTGGAGACGATTCGCGGCAGCATTATGTCTAATGTTGGCAATGCGCTGGATGAGCAGCTCTCGTCGCGAATCTATCGGGCGACCTTCATGCGGCAGTTCCTTGGCGCCGAAGCGCAGGCCAATCAGCCCCTACATGATCTGAGCCAACTTCGCCAGTTCTTCTCTGGGAGTGGTCTCTACGCACTCTTGGATCTACCGTGGCTTCCCATCTTTCTCATCACTATTTTTCTTCTTCACCCATGGCTCGGCTGGTTTGCGTTGTTCGGGGCGATCCTTATGTTCGGCGGCGCGCTAATGTCTGAACGGCTTGCTCGAAAGCCACTAACCGAAGCGAGTCAATGGTCTATGGCTGCACAGGGTCTCGCTGCGAGTCAGCTGCGTAATGCCGAGGTTGTCAGTGCCCTCGGCATGATGGGGGGGTTATCCAGCCGTTGGAAGAGCCTACAACAAAAGGCACGCGACTATCAGCAGCAGGCCTTCGAGCGGGTTGCACTGACGTCTGGATCTTCGCGAGTGCTCAGACTGATGCTTCAGTCTGGTGTTCTCGGACTCGGCGCCTATCTCGCGATTCAGGGGGAGATGTCTCCAGGATCGATGATTGCTGCCGCCATCCTCATGACGCGGGCACTTGCCCCACTAGAGTCCGTGATTGGGCACTGGAAATCACTGCTCAACACCTTAAGTGGTTATCGACGCCTAACGGATCTTTTGGCGGAGTTCCCGGAAGCTGTTAGGGGAGTAGCGCTGCCAAAGCCCCGTGGTGAAGTATCGTTTGAGAACATTTTCGTAGCGCCCCCCGGAACGACCAACTACATTCTTAAGGGTGTGAGTTTCTCCGTGGATGCGGGGGAGACGCTGGGCGTCATTGGGCCTTCGGCTGCTGGGAAATCTACCCTTGCCAGAGCCATGATTGGGATCTGGCCTACCGTGCTCGGGAAGGCGCGTCTTGACGGAGCAGAACTGTGCCAGTGGGATCGTGAGCACCTTGGCGGATCTATCGGTTATCTCCCGCAGGATATTGAGCTCTTTAGCGGCACAGTGGCCGAGAACATTGCTCGGTTCGGCGAGTTGGACTCTCAGAAGATTATCGATGCCGCGAGGGCTTGTCATATTCACGAGATGATCGTGCGGCTTCCACAGGGGTATGAGACGCTTGTCGGTGATGCCGGAGCCATGCTCTCCGGTGGGCAGCGCCAGCTTATTGCGTTAGCGAGAGCGGTCTACGGGGCACCATCATTAGTCGTTTTAGATGAGCCTAGCGCGAGTCTTGATGAATCTGGTCTTAGGGCGCTCTTTGGTGCCATCGCTCATCTGAAGAAGCACAAGGCTACATTGGTACTGATTACTCATGATATGCGCCTTCTTAAGGCCGCCGACAAACTCTTGATTCTTCAGGACGGAGTAGTCCGGGATTTCGGACCGTCGTTAGAGGTGCTGTCTCGCTTAAAGTCCAAGGCAGGGTGATATGAGATCACAGATTTCAAGCGGGTTCTGGGTGATTGGGATTTTTCTAATTGGCTTTGCTGCCTGGGCATCTATGGTGCCGCTTGACTCGGGTGTTCCTTCTAGCGGCATCGTCGCTGTGGATGGCAGAAGGCGTGTGGTTCAGCATCAGACCGGAGGGATAATTAAGCGGGTTCTGGCGAAAGAAGGAACGGAGGTCACTCAGGGCGAACTTCTCGTTAAGCTAGAGGATAGCGCTGAGCGGGCGGTTCGCTCCCAAGTCGCTGCTGAGCTTCGTGCAACACAGCTCAGGATCGATTCACTAGAACAGCTCCTTCCTGGTCTTCAGGCACTTGCCGATGATGGGTTCTATCCGCGGAATCAGGTAATTGAGCTTGAGCGCAAGCTTCTCGAGGCGGAGGCACTTGAGAGGGGGTTGGTCGATCGTCTGGCTGCGGCGGACCGCGACCTCCAGCGGACGGAGATTCGTGCGCCCATTCAGGGTCGTGTGATGGGGCTAGAAATCAATACACCAGGAGCGATTGCACTTCCCGGAGTAAAGCTGATGGAGATTGTTCCTCCGGAGGATCAGATCATTATTGAGGCACGGATTCGTCCCCATCTAATTGACAAGATCTCGCCAGGGAATGCCGCGCAAGTTCGTTTCACCGCTCTGCAAAGTGCGAGCACACCTATCATATTTGGTCGTGTTGACTGGATCTCCCCCGACCGGTTTGAAGAGCGTGAACAAGGGGCAAATGCTGAAGGGTACTACCTGGCTCGGGTGTCCGTGCAGCCGTTGGAGATTGAACGGCTGTCGGGGTTTAAGGCGATCCCCGGGATGCCGGCCGAAGTCATGATCAAAACAGGTGAGCGAACATTTCTTCAGTATCTCGTGAAGCCGATCACCGATCGTCTCGCGCGTTCCGTTAAGGAATACTGAGTCGATATGACACGAATCATTGTTCGGGGGATTATTCTGCTCGCGTTGTTGGGAAGTGTCACATCATACTCATCACAAGTGTTTGCTGAAGAGATCGGTCCGGCAAAAGAAGTTCTTCAGATGATTCAGCAACACTTTCAAAGAGCAATACAGCGCGAAGGGGACCATAGAGCCATTGAGGCTGCTGCTGAGTCTGCCCGTCACGCAGTGACAATCGCTGACGCCGGTCTGGGTGTGAAGGTCAGTGCAACAGCGAGTGCCTTTTACACCGATCGGACGGAGGCCCAACCGTCGAATCCTCTCAGTCTCGAAGCCAATCGGCAGTTCACCTCGTCACAGGCAACGATATCTGCCCGCAAACCGCTTTATCGACTGAAGGATCAGCTGACGGCTGATCAGGCTCGATCACGGTATCAGAGCGCGCAGGCGTTAGTAGAGGCCTCAGCGCAACGTCTTTTCGGGCGGGTCGTCATGGCCTGGGTTGAGATTCTTGTTTCGCGGGATCGGGTGCTGTCTGCAACAGAGAGTGAACGCCGGGCTGAGCTTATTCGTGAGGAGACTGAGCGTCGACTGCAAGCTGGAGAAAGTTCAGTTGATCAGTTGGGGCTCGAGATCTCCCGTCATATGGCGCGCCAGGCCGATCTCTATGATGCTAGCGTTCGCCTAAAAATTGCGGAGCGCGCTTTGATGGATCTTGCGGGAAGTGATGCCGTGATCCCCGAGACGATTTCCCTTCAGGACACTCCGCTCACTCCGATTCCCGATCAGCCAGAGGCCGTGGTAATCGCCCGGATTGAGCAGAACAATCCGGAACTGCTTTCACTACGTCATCTGGAAGAGGCGGCGCGACTAGAACGAGAAAAAGCGCTCGCTGAAAAGCGTCCGAGTGTCGAGGGGTATATCAGTGTAAGCAAAGGAGAAAATGACTCGGCATCATATATTCGGGATGAGCAGCGGATCGGCGTACAGGTCGTGATGCCGTTATACACGTCGGGTCTGATCGATGCCTCCGTTGCCCAGGCGGAGGCAGAGCTGCAAAAGGCTCAGGCAACCACCTGGGCCGCCTTAAGTCGTCTTCAGACATCCGGTGTCAGTAGTCTTGCCCAACTCCGACTAGCGCAGTCTCGGCTCGTCTCGAGTCGGTTTCATCTCCAGGCGACCGCTCTGCACGTAAAGTCGATTGAACGTGGCTATCTTGCTGGAACCAGTAGTCGCGGGGAACTCGCAAGGGCAGAACTGGAGTACCTGCAAGCCCGTTATCGTCATGGAGAGTTTGTGGTTCAGTATGCCCAGGCGTGGGCGACACTGCGCGTTGTTACTGCGATGATGATCTCGACTCCGGTACTATCCTCTTCGGCAACTCCCTCAGCAGAGCAGCCCAGCTTTCAGCCGATTTCGCTAGGGTCGTCAGCAGGGACTGAGTCTTTGGTGTTGTGCGGATCAGTTTCCGCCGCGTATCCAGGGGGTCTTCGCAAATGTCGATGAAGCCTGTGCTGGCGAGTTCGAAAAGCAGGTGATACATCGTTGCCATTGATCCAATCGGAGAGGCTTCCGCAATAACCTGTAGGGGTAAGGGAAGTCCGCGGGAATCCCCCATTTTCTCGCGCGCATAAATCCACTCAAGTAATCGTTGGCTTTTCGGGCTAATTTCTGAAAGCCCTGTTTCCCGTTGAAGCGATCCGAGGAATATCTGTAGCGCTAGCCACGCAAAAGGCATAGCGATGCTGCCTTCCCGAGATGCGCTCGGAGTGGCGTCTGTTGTAGATGATGAAACGCGTAACTTCCTATTCACGGGGAAATTATCTATTTCGAGGGGTACGCTAACTCCACGATGTCTGCGGTATTGATCAAACAGCTTATGGCTAACTCGTTTTACTGAAACCACGGTGACCTGCAACCGCCGTGGGGAGCTCGCCACAATAGCTCTTCCGATACTTCTCTCACAGCCAATGGTGCTGTTGTGATGATATTTAACTAACGAGGAGTATCAAATGATCTTATCGAAAACCGCCGTGTTAACGAACGCAGATAACACCCCTGATGCTGATGGCATTATTGATTCAGCCGGCGATGTCATCAATTACTCAATCTCACTTACGAATACGGATGCCGTTTCTTACAGTAACCCGACTATTACGGATCCACTGATCGCGGCGTCACTTGATAAAACTGGTGACGGTGTTGTAAATCTTGCGGATGCTGAAGGGGATACTAATGAGAATGGGCAGATTGATCCGGGTGAAACGTTTGTCTGGACTGGGAGTTATGTTGTAGATCAGGACGATATCGACATTCGTGGTAATTACGATAGTCCGGCCGATTCGGATGGATTTAATGACAGCTTAATTCGCAACGAGGTATTCGTAGCAGTATCAAACGGGCAGACAGAGGATGCTCAGGTTGATACCCTGATTGACTATGATCCGCAGCTACGAGTAACAAAGACCGACGATGTATTTAATGCCGATAATACGGACGATCTTGACGATATTATTGACTCTGCAGGAGACGTAATTCGTTACAACATTACAGTTGAGAACATTGGCAATGTTAGCCTCACAAATCCTGTTCTCACAGATGTTCTCGCTGCGGCAACGTTAGACAAGAACGCAGATGGCGTTATCAATGGGGAAGACGCGGACGGCGATGAAGACAGCGATAATGTGCTTGACGTTGGCGAGAGCTGGAGCTTCACCGGTCAGTACGTTGTTACTCAGGCAGATATCAATAATCGCGGAAACTATGACGGCATCGATCCGGACTCCGTTAATGACAACATGATTCAGAACGTCACATCGATCACCTCAAGCGCAATCACACAGTCGATTTCTGGCGCTGGGGATGTCTATACGGAAGTAGACTTCCGGCCGTTGGTCGAGATTGTCAAAACCGCTGACGTGAAAAACGCCGATGGAAGCCCTGATGAGGATGGGGCGATTGATCAGGCAGGGGGTGTCATTGACTACACACTCTCGTTAACTAACGTTGGCAACGTGACTCTGACAAACCCGGTGATAGCTGACCCGCTGGTCGCAGCGTCAATGGACAAGGATGGCAACGGTCTGATCAATGCAGGCGACATCGTAAGCGGCGATACAAATGATGACGGGATTTTTGATCTTGGCGAGACCTGGGTATTTACGGGTCAATATCAGGTAACGCAGGCGGATCTTGATGCTGGTGGAAACTATGATGGCCCAGATCCTAATACAGTGAATGACAATATCATTCGTAACTTTGCAGGC
Source organism: uncultured Burkholderiaceae bacterium (assembly GCA_964409175.1). Taxonomy (GTDB): domain Bacteria; phylum Pseudomonadota; class Gammaproteobacteria; order Burkholderiales; family Burkholderiaceae_A; genus Lacustribacter. The sequence continues at coordinate 818 of CAYPCG010000014.1, read as the reverse complement.
GGAACGTTTAATGCAAGTGGTCAGCAGATTACGCGTGACGCCTTTGCGGATACCCCGCTTGCGATAAGCCCGCAGATTCAGGTTAGCAAGTCCGCGAATGTCTCGTCAGTCGATAATGCGGGTGATGACATTATTTATACCGTAACGGTTCAAAATACGGGGAACGTTACGCTGACCAATCTAGTGGTTACAGACCCACTCACAGGATTATCCGAAACTATTGCTTCCTTGGCTCCCGGCGCGTCGGCTAGCTTTGATGTCACTTATGAGGCCACCCAGGCGGATTTTGACACTAACGGCGACGGAGATGGCGACATTGACAACACTGCGACCGCTAACTCGGATCAGACCGATGCAGTACAGGCCAGCGCTACGGTAGACCTAGTACGTGTCCCTGAGCTTGCGATTACAAAGACGGCGAACGTGGCTTCTGTTGACGCTGCTGGCGATGACATCATTTACACCGTAAGCGTTGAAAATACCGGCAATATCACGCTTACGAACCTTCTGGTGACGGATCCAATGACAGGTTTGTCGGAGACGATTGCTTCCTTGGCCCCGGGTGCGTCACAGAGCTTCAATGTCACCTATGAAGCCACCCAAGCGGACTTTGATAATCGGGGTGGTGGCGACGGCGATATCGATAACACGGCTACTGCCGACTCGGATCAGACTGATGCGGTTGATGCTAGTGCAACGGTATCGCTTGCTTATGGTCCATCGCTTACGATTACCAAGTCAGCTAACGTCGCCTCTGTGGATGAGGCTGGTGATGACATTGTCTACACTGTATCCGTTCAGAATACTGGGAACGTCAC
>CAYPCG010000013.1:31273-32360 GCA_964409175.1 uncultured Burkholderiaceae bacterium | reverse complement strand
ATCTCGATCTCAACTTCGATGACTTCATCGCCAGAATTAATAGCGACCTCGTCGGCAAGTACGTCAATATCGCTAGCCGCTGCGCGGGATTCATTACCAAACGATTCGATGGTCGTCTTGATCCGGCCGCGCTCGCCCCAGACGCACATCCCTTGAGTATGGCGATTGTCTCAGCGGCCCCCGAGATCGCCCGGGCCTATGAGACTCGGGACACGGCACGGGTCGTCCGAGAAATCACGACACTCATGGACAAGGTCAATGGGATGATCGACACCGAGAAGCCTTGGGAGCTGGCCAAACAGGCCCTGGACACCCCAGACCTTCTGCCACGGCTATCCGCAACCTGTACCGCGGCCCTACGGGCCTTCGCCCAGCTGACGATCCTGATGAAGCCCATCTTGCCGCTGACCGCCGCGCGGGTCGAGCAGGAGGTCTTCGGCCTAGACCGCGCCCTGACCTGGCAGGATCTAGAGGCCCCACCAATTCAACGAGTGGCAGGGTTTTCCCACCTGATGACACGGGTGGACCGGACCGCGATAGACGAGCTCATTGAGGCGAACCGAAGCTCGCTCGGATAAAATCGGGATATGCCTAAATACGAGTCCGATATCACCCAGTTCCTTCGGCGCCTAAAGGAAGAAAAGCCTCATCTCGCCGAAGCCCAACGTCAGGGTCGCGCCATCCTGTGGGAAAAAGACCCGCTTGACCTAGAAGCGCTTGAGAAGGCGCGACAAGTCCGCGTTCGTCAAAAGCCCTACGTCTACCAACCGGACTAATCTGATGTCCGACACCGCAGAGCAGCCCGACCAGGCCGCGTCCGATTCGCCGGTGCAGGAGGTTCTGCCTGACATGATCGCGCGGCTCTACGGCGAGCCGCTCACCCAGATTCCCAAGGATCTCTACATCCCGCCGGATGCGCTCGAGGTCATTCTGGAGACCTTTGAAGGGCCACTCGACCTGCTGCTGTATCTCATTCGTCGACAGAACTTCAACATTCTGGACATTCCCATGGCCGAGGTCACCCGTCAGTATCTGGGGTATATCGAAGAGGTTCGGTCTCGCAACCTCGAGCTTGCCGCAGACTACC
>CAYPCG010000013.1:0-31263 GCA_964409175.1 uncultured Burkholderiaceae bacterium | reverse complement strand
GAAGAAATTCGCAGCCACAATTTGGAACTGGCCGCAGAATACCTGCTGATGGCGGCCATGCTGATTGAAATTAAATCGCGCATGCTGCTGCCGGTTCGACCCAAAGACGGCGAAGAAGAAGTCGACGATCCGCGTGCTGAACTGGTTCGTCGTCTGCTGGAATACGAACAGATGAAGATCGCCGCCCAGCAGATCGACAAGTTCCCGCAACTGGGTCGAGACGTGTTGATTGCGCAGGTCTATATCGAGCAGTCCACAACACCCCGAATGCCCGAAGTCAACCCAGACGATCTGCGGGCTGCCTGGAACGATATTCTGAGACGGGCAAAACTCACGCAGCATCACCACATCACGCGTGAGCCGCTCTCCGTTCGCGAACACATGTCCCGTATATTGAAGTTTTTACAAGGCAGGCCATTTGTTGAGTTCACGGAACTCTTCATGGAAGAACTGGCCCACGGTGGAGGCGTGCCGATTGTTGTGGTGCATTTCTTGGCGCTGCTCGAGCTCGCCCGTGAGGGCCTGGTTGAAGTCACGCAGGCCGAAGCCTATGCCCCGATCTATGTTCGGCTCGGCTACTCGCCCTCGTGAATCTTGCACAACACAACACACTTCGCCTCGAGTCATCAGCGGATGCGCTGATCGCGATCACGAGCATTCAGCAGCTTGAATCGCTCAGTCGTCAAATCGCCAGTGCGCCTCGGTTTATTCTTGGCTCTGGCAGCAACGTGGTGCTTCCCCGACAGATGGCAGCGACGGTGCTACTGAACCAACTGAAAGGCCGAGAACTTACCGATCAGGGACGACTTACCGCGGCAAGCGGTGAGTCTTGGCATGAGCTTGTGCTCTGGAGTCTCTCCACGGGCTTTGCAGGATTAGAAAACCTGGCACTCATTCCCGGAACCGTTGGCGCTGCCCCAATTCAAAATATCGGTGCCTATGGCGTCGAGGTGAAAGACACCATCACCCAGGTGACTGCCTGGGATTTTCAAGATCACTGTTCCGTGCAGTTCGCGGCACAGGACTGTGGCTTTGGCTATCGAGACAGCATCTTTAAAGATCCCTCCCGGCAAGGGCAATGGCATGCCCCGAGATACTTCATTACGAGCGTGCAGTTTCAATTACAGCCCATTGAACAGGCAACCTTAAAGACATCGTACGCTGACCTTCAAGAGGCGCTACGCCCCCTTGCGCCCAAGGTCACTGCCAATGACGTCGCACAGGCAGTGACGGAAATTCGGCAACGAAAACTACCCGATCCGGCCCTGCTCGGCAATGCAGGAAGTTTCTTTAAAAACCCGATCATCAGTCGACTTCAGGCCGATCAACTCAAAGCCCTCTACCCCGATCTTCCGATCTATTCCATCGGTCCTGAACCACAGCCAAACTGCAAGATCTCTGCTGCGTGGCTCATTGATCGCTGCGGATTCAAGGGCGTTCGCCGTGGCTCCGTCGGCGTCCACCAGGCGCACGCCCTGGTGCTCGTGCACTACGGCGGTGGAACCCAATCATCGCTCATGGCGCTCGCGCAAGAGATCCAACAGACCGTTGTCGCGCGATTCGGCGTATACCTCGAACCTGAACCGCTGATCATCCCCGACCGCGGTCCGCAGGCTGCGCCGAGCACGTCTCATTAACCCTGTTCTTTAACCCCTTCGAAATACAAGGCGTGTCTCGTCAGAAGCCTTGGGATCGAAGGCGTAGTCTTCCGAATCGAACGCACGAAGATCCATCGGATCATCAATCTTGTGCTCCAGGGCATAGCGCACCATTAGACCTCGTGCACGCTTGGCTGAGAAACTCACCACCTTAAACGCGGATCCCTTTCGCTCCTGAAAGACAGGCGTCACGATGGGATAGTCAAAACCTTTCACCGCCTTGAAGTACTCATCCGAGGCAAGATTCACGAGTACCTTCTGACGGTGCCCAGACAGCGCCTGGTTTAAGGCAGCACCAAGTCGCTCTCCCCAGAACTGATAGAGATCCTTGCCTCGGGTATTTGCAAGCGCTGTGCCCATCTCCAGACGATATGGCTGCATCAGATCGAGTGGGCGCAAGAGGCCATAAAGTCCTGACAGTATTCGGAGATGTTTCTGCGCGCGAGTCAGCTGGGCCTTATTCAACGTCGGCGCGTCAAGTCCTTCATAGACATCACCATTAAATGCCAAGAGGGCCTGCTTTGCATTCGTGGCCGTAAACGGTCGCTTCCAAGACTCGAACCGAGCGACATTCAGCGCCGCAAGGCGATCACTCAGGTCCATAAGCTTGGCGAGCTGTGGCGCAGTGAGCGCCCGAAGCTGCTTGATCAAGATCGTGGACTGGTCAAGAAAATCACACTGACTGCTGACATCTGTTGTTGCGGGTGTTTCAAAATCAAGCGTCTTTGCGGGTGAAATCACCATCAGCATGCGCGTCACTCCTCTGTAAAGATCGATTGGTCAGAACGTTGTGCTGTTTATTGTAGACACAGTGCAGGCGATCCCAGACCGCGGCCGGATGGTGACCCGCGTCATCGGGAAGACCTCCGCCACATTGGTCATCCGGAACTCAAACCGACGCAACAGCTCCGCCAGAATCAGGCTTGCTTCCAGTTGGGCAATCGTTGCGCCGGTACAGACCCGTGGACCAAGTCCAAACGGAATATAAGTACCCATCTTCGGGGCAGGCTGATCGTCAGCAAAGCGCTCGGGGCAAAACGACCACGCATCCTGCCAGTGGCGCTCGTGACGATGCACAAGCCAGGGTGAGACCACGACGAAACTATCTGCTGGTACCGACACGCGACCAAACCGATCTGCCTTGAGTGCCCGTCGAGTCAGAAATGCTGCCGGTGGATAGAGTCGAAGGCCCTCGCGGAACACCATCCGCGTATAGGGCAGACGCTTGAAATCAGTAAACGTAAAGGGTGCGGCGCCAAGCACGGTGGCTACTTCCGTTCGCAGCCGAGACATCGCGTCACGGTCTTGTGACAACATAAACATCGTCCATGCAAGACTACTGGCTGTCGTCTCATGACCTGCCAGAAAGAATACGGCCAATTGATCGATGAGTCGTTCACGAGAAAATGGACACCCTGATTCATCTCGGGCGTCAATCGCTGACTGCGCAAAGTCAATGAAAGTCTCTCCCTTCTCGAGACGCGCAAATCGTGCCTCAAGTAGGCGTGCGATAAGACCGCGCAGCAACGCGGCATCGGCCATCAACTCCTTCGGCAATGCTTCGGGACGCGCAGGATCAGACGCCAGGATCACCCGAAGATTGAACTGGGGTGCGTTTCGCTGAAACCGCATGAATGCCCCAAAGACTCCGGCGGCATCCTGACCATCAATCGGCTCAGAAAACAGTGTGCGAAACATAATGTCAGCGGTAATGTGACTCAGCTCCGCCTCGAGATCGATCACTTGGTCCGGCGAGAGATGAGACAGTCGGACAATTGCATCGTCCATCGCCCCTCGCATCAGAGGGAACATCTGTTCAAGACGCATATGCACGAAGGCCGGGTCCAACATCTTTCGGTCGTGGGACCAGGTCTCGCCGTTTGCAATCAGTACCCCATCCCCCAAGAGCGGGGACAATGCTGAGATCATCAGATCGCTTTTGGGGTAATGCTCTCGCGCATCAATAAAGATGTGTCGAATCCACTCGGGATCATTGACGATGACGACTCGCCGTCGGCCAATCGGAACGGTCACGACTGGCTTGCGGTAGCAGTCCGCTGGAAGCGTCTCCAGCAGGTCCTGGTCTCGACCCATCAGGATCGAGAGCCCGACCATCAAGTTGGATCGAGGCGTCGGCGCCGGAGGCCGCCAAGACACGAAAATTGTCCCTAGGCGGCGTAGACTGGATAGTCGGTGTAGCCCCTCTCACCACCGGCGTAGAAGGTCGACTGATCGGGCGCGTTTAAGGGGTAACCATTCCGAAAGCGCGACACAAGATCGGGGTTCGCGAGAAACGGAACGCCAAAGGCAACCAGATCCGCATGTCCAGTCGCAACAGCCGCCTCTGCCATATCCTTGGTGTAACCGTTATTGACCATGGTGGCACAGCCGCCCGCCGTCTTAAAGCTGGCCAGTAAGGCTGCGTTATCAACCTCGGGACGTACGTCTCGAGGACCACCCGTCATGCCTTCAATCAGATGCAGGTAGCCGAGACCACGCTTGCCAAGTTCGGTCGCCACTGCTGAAAATAAGGTCGCCGGCGCACTGTCATCAATATCGTTAAAGGTAGAAGACGGTGACAGTCGGACCCCGATCGCCTCACGCGGATAGACCTGAAGAATTGCATCCACAATCTCGAGCAGAAATCGCGATCGATTCTCAATGGAGCCGCCATAGGCATCCTGCCGATGGTTCGTCTTATCCCGCAAGAACTGGTCAATCAGGTAGCCGTTTGCACCATGAACCTCGACCATGTCAAAACCGGCGCGTTGTGCATTCTCTGCAGCCTGACGATAGATCTGAACAAGCTCCTGAATCTCCGGAATCGACAACGCGCGAGGCATCGAGGTATCCTCAAGCCCCGACGGAATGAAACTCTTTGCATTCGCGCGTATCGCAGAGGGCGCCACCGGAGAATCATTATTCGGCTGGAAATAGGTGTGAGAGATCCGTCCAACATGCCAAAGTTGTAGACAGATCTTGCCACCCCTCGCGTGAACGGCGTCAACGACTTTCTTCCACGCCTGCACCTGCCCTTCTTGATAAATCCCGGGCGTCGCCATGTAGCCCTGCCCCTGCTGACAGACCTGTGTCGCCTCGGTAATCAGCAGTCCAGCGGTTGCTCGCTGCGCGTAGTACGTCGCCACCAGATCGGTCGGCTCAAACCGCTCGTTCGCACGGCTACGCGTCAGCGGTGCCATCACCATTCGGTTGCTAAATGTATTTGGACCAAGCGTGAAGGACTCATACAGCGATGGAGAAGCACTCATATCAACCTCTTTCGTTAAAAATCAAACAAGACAACGGGTTAGATCCCCGCCCTATTCGGAAGCGACCAGCCGGTTATTCCGATAGTCATCCACGGCCCGCTCAATCTCTTCCCGAGTATTCATGACAAATGGACCAAGCTGGACAACAGGCTCTTTTAATGGCTTGGCTGCGATCAGCAGAAACCGCGTCGGGGAATCGTTTGCACATAAGACCACTTGCTCACCCTGCCCGAGCACACCGCCATGCCGCATGGGAAGCGCGGTCGACAGACTGGACTGCGAATCGGCAGAAAGACCTCCTTCAAAAACATAGACATAACAGCTGTGGTCCGATGGGAGTGCATGCGTGAAGCAGCCCCCCGCAGGAAGCGAGACATCAAAGAAGATCGGATCTGTCGTGACGCCTCTGACGGGCCCCTCAACGCGCTCTACACCGTTTGCGAACTGGCCCGCAATCACCTTGATGCGAAGCCCCTCCAGCGTCTCAAGTACCGGAATCTGATCCGACTGAATATCCTGATACCCGGCAGGCTTCATCTTCTCCTTAGCCGGCAGGTTAATCCAGAGCTGAAATCCACGCATCATGCCCTGCTCTTGCTGGGGCATCTCCGAATGAATAATGCCGCGACCGGCCGTCATCCACTGGACACCGCCACTGCGAAGATGGCCGCGATTACCAAGATGATCCTCGTGCAGCATGTGCCCTTCAAGCATGTACGTCACCGTTTCAAACCCACGATGAGGATGGGGTGGAAAGCCGGCGATGTATTCGTTTGGATTGTCACTCCCGAACTCATCTAACATCAAAAATGGATCGACACGGGCAAATGCAGACTGGCCCAGGCTCCGATACAACGAGACTCCCGCACCGTCCGAAGTACGCTCAGCGCGGATCATTCGCTCAAGTTTTTTTAGCACGTTTTCGCTCCAACAGATCTTGGCTAGTCAACTTTCCAAGAGGGAATCTGCCAGTCCAACCGCATCGCCAACATTCTTGAAAATGTCGCAACAGAGGCGGCAATCACCAGACTCGCCCACTCGGACAGGCCCAACCAGACGCAGAACACCATCACCCAGCCGCCCACAAATGCACAGACTGCATAAGGCCGATGGTCGCTTAAGACGCGGGGAATATCGTTACAGACGATATCCCGAAGAACCCCTCCAAAGACCGCCGTAATCATGCCCATGGTGACCGCAACTAGCGCGGGTACCTCACTGTCGAGGGCAATCTGCGTGCCACCCGCAGTAAAGAGCCCGAGTCCAATGGCATCGGGCCACTGCATGGCCCGCTCGGTCAGATCAAAATGCCGAGCACGCATAAACAACATTGCGCCAATGCATAAGAACAGCACCATCCATAAGAGTTCTGAGTGAGCCACCCAGAATAGTGGTCGACGATCAAGCAACACATCGCGAATGGTGCCACCGCCAAACGCAGCCAAGCCCGCCACTGTACAGACCCCTACTGCATCAAGTCGACGACGAGCGGCCTCGATGATGCCCGAGAGCGCAAAGGCCAGGACCGCGACAAGTTCCACCACATACTGAGCAGTCGATAGACTAATTGGGACGTTCATGAGGACGTCCTTTTAAGAAACGTTTCAAGTCGATGCACGCCCTCTTCGAGCACCGATACCGGCTTGGTGTAGCTCACCCGAAGATAGCGCTGCGACTGGACATCACCAAAATCACAACCGGGTGTCATCAACACGCCAACAGCATCACAGAGCTCGAGACAGAATCGGTAGCTATCATCCGTCAACGCTGACACGTCACAGTAACCATAAAATGCCCCCTGAGGCTGAGCCGGAATCCGAAAGCCTAGCGACTGCAGCGTTGGCAACAGGAAATCTCGCTGCTGCCGGAATAGATCACGATAACCGTCCGCAACGGCACGCGATGCAGGCGCAAAGGCAGCGATGGCCGCATGCTGTGCAAGCGAAGACGGCGAGATAAAAAGGTTCTGAGATAGCCGCTCAAGCGGTGCCATGAGTGCAGGGGGGGCTACCACCCATCCAAGCCGCCATCCGGTCATGGAATAGGTCTTGGAAAAACTGTTCACGGAGATCACATCGTCTCCAAGGCTTAGCAGCGAACGCCGATTGCCGTCAAAAACAATCCGCTGATAGATCTCATCGACGATCAACACGCCACCAAGCTCTCGAACGACCGCAGCAAGGGCAAGCGCGTCTGCTTCAGACAGCATGGTACCGGTCGGGTTCGCAGGGCTTGCCACGAGCAGTGCCTTTGTCTTCGCTGTCCACGCCTGTCGCACCTGGTCTGGCGTAGGCTGAAACTGACTGGTCGCATCCACTGGAATCATAACGGCCACGCCACCAGCAGACGCAACAAACTCACGGTTACACGGATAACTCGGGTCCGCCATCAGCACCTCGTCACCGGGATTGAGGATCGCAGACATGACCAGTAACAGCCCCGCAGATGCACCGGCTGTCACCGCAATCTGATCGGGCCGAATACGCAGCTGATCACGCTCCCAGTAATCGTTGGCAATCGCCTCGCGGAGTTCGTCTGCACCGAGGGCATGGGTGTAGTGAATCCTGCCCTCAGCAAGCATACGCTGGGCCGCAGCCACCACTAACGGAGGGGCGGGAAAATCCGGTTCACCGACCACCATTCCGATAGAGGGTCCATGGGTCTTTTCACGCGCTGCGGCGCGCGACAGCAGCGCCATCACATGGAACGGACGTGTTCGGTTCGCGCGGTCAGAAATAAGCGGGTGATCTTTCATTTGCGCTATTGTAGGCGCCATGCGCCCCACCAATGCCCAAGCCCCTAGACCCGTGACGCCCGTCATTTTGGCCTCGCAGAGCCCCCGCCGACGAGCGTTGTTGGAACGACTTGGCGTTGTCCCGACCGTGATTGGCCCTCCGGCAGACTTTGATGCGGAATCCCTAGAGACGGTCGCACCAGGGGAGCCGCCGAGAGACTACGTCTTGCGCGTTGCTAAGAATAAGCGAGCCGCATTCGTTGATCTGATTGATCGTAACGAGATCGCTGTGCCTGGGCACGGCGTGCTACTCACGGCAGACACCACTGTTGCGATTAACCAGAGGATTCTCGGCAAACCCGACACCCGGGAGACCGCGATGGCCATGCTCCGCGAACTCTCAGGGCGTTGTCACGAGGTGTTTACTGCAGTGGCAGTCATTCATCTTCGCTCTCGCGAACATCAGGAGATCGTTGTTCGTACCGAAGTCGAGTTCGCCTCCCTCTCCGAGGCCTGGATATCGAACTATGTTGCGAGTGGAGAACCAATGGATAAGGCGGGCAGTTACGGCATACAGGGGCCGGCGGGCGTCATGATCCCTCGAATCAATGGAAGTGTCTCGGCAGTGATGGGTTTGCCACTGTATGAGACCCGAGTACTTCTGGAGACCCTTGGTGTCACCTTAGATCCTCTCCACTGATGTTATGGCCAATCAAGATCTTATTGAGCTGTTTGATCAACTGACGCCCTACCTGGTTCTGGCGTTAATCGCGTTCATGGTGCTGATTGTTTTTTCGCTTGCCAAGGAATCCAAAGGGGGGCGTATGGCTTACATTGTGCTGAGCATCGCCTTACTCGTCGGCACGAGCGGCTGGATTGCAAAAACGATCATTCAATATTTCTTGGATATCTGACCCCAGGAGTCGCCCTAAGAATTTTCTCTTGGCATTCGGACAAGCCAAACGACCGCAACAAGAATCACACCACCGCCAATCAGCTGGATCATCGACAACGATTCCTGCAGAAAAACGGCAGCAAGCAGAATCGTGACGGCTGGTTCAAGCGTTGACAGGGTGGCGGCATCTGCTGCGCCAAGATGCCGCATCCCGATAAAAAACCCCACCATTCCAATCACCGTGGAGAATACAGCGATCGCCACCACCGACGACCAGGCCAGCAGGCCGCTCGGGAAGACTGGCTGAGTGATCAACACCAAAAGTCCAAACACGGCAGCGGCCGACAGAATCACTACCGTCCCTGAGCCGATTGAATCCTCGGTCGCCAGTACACGGCTTCCGATCAGGATATAGATCGAATACAACAACGCAGAAAGCACTCCGAGGGCGATTCCCAATGGCGACCCAGTCCATGCGCCCCACAAGGTGAGCACGGTCCCCACAAATGCAAGACAGACCGCCGCGAGCCGGCGCGGACCTAACGGCGACTTCAGAAAAACAGCGCCCAACACTGTCACCAGTACGGGGTAGAGATATAAGAGCAGTGAAACGAGTCCAGCAGAGGCGTGCTGAAGTGCCGCAAAGAATGAATAGGACTGGGCCACATAACCCACCCCTCCCATCCCCGCAAGAATCATGACACTTTGACGGCTGGGCCAACGCCGACGGGTCGCCACCATCAGTAAGGCCAGTAACAGCCCTGCAAACAGAAATCGAAGAAATAAAACCGCAACGACCTCTGCGCCACTCAGATAGGCAAACCTCGCAAAGATGGCCATCGCCCCAAACCCCACCGCGGACAGCACCACTGCCAAAATACCGAAGACACGGGGATTGCTCATCGACTAATCAAAATCCCTTCGGCTGCATGAAGGTATCGATTCGATCAACCGACCGGATTGTTATCGAGACCGACTTACCGGAACGCTCTAACAGTAGCGGTACCTCGACCCCTGCCGGCCCGAGTGCCCAGACAGTTCGATAGAACTCCGCGACAGATCGCACCGGCTTTCCGTTCACCGCAAGAATAAAGTCTCCGGGACGAACCCCTGCTGCTTCACTCGGTCCGCCCTGGCTTATCCGCGTCACCGCCACATAGCCAGACCCATCATCGGTGGATACCCCAAGCCAGGGTCGCTGCTGTTCAGCAGCGCGTCCACCACGCTTTAACTGATCAAGCACCGGCATCAGCACCTCTATAGGAACAAAGAGATTTCCTGGTACGGACTGATCCCCACGCGCATCCTGAAGAAATAACGACCCGATACCGACCAAGGTACCGTTCTCATCAAGTAACGGCGCCCCCGCCCACGCCGGATGGGGCGGAAACGTGTAGAGCGGCGACTCCAGAAGATATTCCCACGGTCCCGTGAAGAGTCTGCGCGACACAAGCTGCGTTGGTAGCCCAGGGCCAAACCCAGAAAATGGCAACGTGATCAACAGATCTTCGAGCTTCAGACGACGTGAATCGCCAAGCGTAATCGGCTGAAGCGATAGCGGCAGAATCGGTCTGATCAATGAGAGTCCGGTAGCGTGGTCATAGGCTACAACCCTTGCGGGATAAGTCTTCCCATCGTAAAGCCGAATATCAAGACGTTCTGACTCGATGACCAGGTAACCAATCGTCAGAATGTGTCCGTCGCGATCGATCACCACGCCTGAGCCCACCCGTGTGCGGCCAAGCGTGGCCGTGCTTCTTGCTCCCTCTACCGCCTGACTAACTACTCCGACAATCGACTGATTCAGCGACAACAAGGGATCGCTTTGGTCCTGAGCATAGGCGACACCGGCGATCAACCCCGACGACAATATGGTCAGCAGGCCAGCACGAAACCAACTCGGTACACTACGCAGCATGAAAAAAACCATCGCTTCTATCGTCCTTATTGGCACAGTTGCCGCTTCGATATCGACACCTCTCCTGGCGTCGACGGTCACCTCATCCGAAAAGCACAGCTTCCGGGCAGTCGAACTCATTCGTTCGCTGAAACACCCTTGGTCAATCGCCTGGCTACCGGATGGCCGGATACTGATTACTGAACGTTCCGGAACACTCAGAATCGCGTCCAAGGATTTTCGACTAGATCCTAAACCGATTGAAGGATTACCCGAAATCCGTGTCGCCAGCCAAGGCGGACTCTTTGATGTGGCGATTCACCCCGACTATCGACAAAATGGCTGGATCTACCTTTCATTTGCAGAACCCGGTGCCAACGGGTCGAGCACCGCGCTCATTCGCGGCAAGCTCGAGGGCCACCGGCTGATAAATCAAGAGCGGCTCTTTGGGCTTGAGCCAAAGACCAACTCCGGTCATCACTTTGGTGGAAAGATCGTTCTGACTGGGCAAGGCATCGTCTATCTCACGCTTGGGGATCGTGGCGCCAAGGATCGCGCCCAGCGCCTCGATGACCATGCAGGCTCGGTGATTCGGTTACACGACGACGGCAAAGTGCCGCGGGACAACCCATTCGTTGGCCAGAAGACAGCACGCCCCGAGATCTTTTCCTTTGGGCATCGCAATATCCAAGGCGCGGCACTTCACCCACAAACGGGTGAACTATGGACACACGAGCACGGACCACAGGGTGGAGATGAGATCAACATTGCACGTGCAGGAAAGAACTATGGCTGGCCCGTGATTACCTACGGAGTCAACTACGTTGTCGGTACCAAGATTGGCGAAGGCACAGAAAAACCGGGAATGGAGCAGCCGCTCTATCAATGGACACCCTCGATTGCCGTCTCCGGCATGGCCTTTTATCAAGGCAATGCATTCCCACAATGGCAGGGCAATTTATTTGTTGGCGCACTTCGCGGTTCGATGTTAGTGCGGCTAGAGCTTGACGGAAACCGTGTCACGCGGGAGGAACGTCTGCTGCAAGGCGCCGTTGGCAGAATTCGTGACGTTCGCGTTGGACCAGATGGTCTGATCTACTTTCTTACCGACCACCCCGAGGGAAGTCTCTATCGGCTTGAACCGACTGACGCCCCGCGCCGATAGACCTTTTCACTGCAGAGCCCTAGCGAACCTCGATCAGAATTTCATTGCGTCGATTCCACGGCAAGGTAAAGGGATCGTTGTAGCGGGCGACCTGAGGTGGGCTGATCTCCGTCAACTGCTCCTTGGCAATCCAGGCCCGCAGGGCCTCGGTTGCCTCGCGAATACTCGCATCAGTCGTAAACCCTGAGAAACGAATGACAGCCGCCCGATGGGAGGCGACCTCTCGAAGCCTCACGTTCGGATCGTTCGGACGCGGAAGGGAATCCATCTGATAGCCCTCCGGCATCACGAAATGAAGTCGCCACTGATCCCCCTTAGGCTCAAGGGTCACTGGGGCAGTCATCGCAATCTTCTCGCTAGAGCCATCAGGCTTCTTGTTCCCGCCAAAAATGTAGCCGGCCACACGACGAAAGCCTGTGCGACCCGCAGCATCAAAATCGCCGGAGACCTCGGTCTCTGCCACGATAAACCCGGGGTAGTCACGGAGCTCAATTCGGCCCTCGGACCGAACGACGGAAAAAGCAGGTTCAGATACCGCCATCGCGGGCGCCCCCAGAAACAGAGGTATGAATGCAGACAACGCTGCCACTACCCATCGACGATCTGACATCATCTGCCACCACCTTTTGTTGAACTTCGGTCACTGGATCTGCACCGTCTCCGGAAGCGGTGTCTGGGATCCGTTCCAGACACGCTCAGCCTGCACCCGAATCTGGGCAACTCTTGCAAGGACTTCTTCTGCCGTAATCGAACTGACCGGGTGATCAATCACCACCGGTTCAAGCCCGCGCATCCCCAACGCCTGCCGGGTCAGTATCGTCTCGCGCACAAACTCGGTGGTAATGATGACGGCCGAGGGAATCCCAAGCTTTTCAAGTGCGATTGAATCACGTACACAGGCCGAACAGCAAGAGCCGCAGTCCCCAATCGCCGTCAGCACCAGATCATTCTCTCGGGCGATCTGATCAATGAGCTCAGGTGCTGCGTCTTTCGAAAAGCTGTGCTTGACGTAATAGTTCACCTCGGAGAAGCCAAGCGCCTGCCGGAGTAGATCGGACGCCCCTCGAAGCAGCTTATTGGCATTCCACTTCGAGTTGTCCAGCACGCCAAGTCGAAGCCCAGACAGGGAAGACACCCGTTTGGAGATCGGCTCATTGACAGATCGGATAACACCACGCGGATCGTAGACGGCCACCAGTTGATCTTGTTTCATAACCTGTTCCTTTCAAAGGGTGAGATCAGAGCGCGCAGGCGCCGCCAACACAATCGGCCTGTCCAACAGCGACCATCGCATCGATAGGACGATGTACTGGCGTACTCATGTGGCCCCATCCAGGAATGAGGACCGAAAAACGTCCCGCCTGACCGCCCATCACGAAGAGATGAATGTTGTCAGGACTATGAATGATCGGAATACGGGTGTCGTCATCACGTTTGTAATACTTTGGCAGATTTCGGTTATAGACCTTTCCGTAACGATGCCCATAAGCAAGATCAATGAACCGGTTGCCATGGTTATGAAACAGATAATGACGAATATCGGACCTCGACCAGCCATGCTTGGCAATCGTATTGGCATGCTCAAGTCCTAACACGACGGCAATGTGGCCACCGAGCACGGCACTATTTGACGCAATCGTGCTCATCGCCGAACACATCGTGTCGAGAATACCCTCGGGATCGTTCGAGATGTGATTCGTGACGCTATGGGGGGCCTCTGCAGCCATCACAAAGACGGTCGACTCCTCCGGCTTATACCCATGCTCAACGTGATACGGCGCCAAGGGACTCTCTGACTCATTCTCGCAGACCGCGTAGGTGTACTTACCCGGATGGCCCAAGGTGCTCTTGTCCAGGTCCCCAGGCCAGCCCCCGCCAACGTTCAACATCACCAGACGAATCGCACGCCCGATGGTCGCATTCGCCCGATTTCCCGAGCCAAACGCATTGCATCCACCATTCATCCCAATGGACTTGGCAATCGGCCCATTCACGATCAAGAGCGGTGCCGCGACATGGGTCGTTGCCTGTACCCCGTTGAGATTAAATGCCGCATCCGTTAGTGCCTTCACAGCAGCAAGCACAACGGGCGCATATTCCGGAAGGCAGCCCGCCATCACCATATTCACGGCCAACACCTCTCGGGTCAGTTCACCCCAACGAGGGGCAATCCGGGCCTCGACATGTTGTGGATCCCCGCCCAATGCCGCAACAATCGCCGCCACCTTGTCCGCGGTGGGCGGAACGACTGGCAGTCCATCGGTAAACCCCCGCTCAAAGTAATACTCCACTAGATCGGTATCTGCCGAGACCAGGTGTGATGCCTGGCGCTGCTCCGTCATCACTGCATTTTCCATCGCCCCTCCCCTTATGTCGATTGTCCAACGGCGTGGCGTCTTTTCTGCGATCGCTGTTTGAATGTCCATCCCTATAATAGGGGTGACCTCGGACACTCACAACTGCCATACAACTTACCAGCGTACAGCCCCTTAGCGATGACAATTCTTCTGACTGGGTTTGAGCCTTTTGCTGGCGAGTCCATCAATCCGTCCTGGCAGGTTGCGCAGGGCTTTCAGGGCCAGCGCTTCGGGTCACATGAAGTCCATTCATTGATGCTTCCCTGCGTGTTTCGCGAATCGCTTCGGGTCATTGATCAGGCGATCTCCGAACTTAATCCAAACATGGTGATTGCGCTTGGTCAGGCTGAAGGACGACCAGACGTCTCTTTTGAGCGGTTTGCAGTGAATCTCGATCACGCCCGAATACCGGATAACAAGGGTGGGCAGCCACAAGAACAAGAAATTGTTGCCGGCGGCCCCACCGCCCATGCGACAACACTCCCCATCCAACGTCTTGCCGACCGTCTCAAGCAGGCAGGCATTCCAGCGTCATTATCGCTGTCGGCGGGAACCTTCGTCTGCAACCATGTTTTTTATCATCTTCAGCATCGGTTTCAGGCAACGCCCGTGCGCTCGGGATTTATTCACCTTCCCGTACTTCCCGAGCAGGCAAGTCGATGGAAAACAGGCCCCATCCCATCCATGCCTCTGGACACGATGACCCAGGCGCTCCATCTCATTCTCACTGAACTTTCGGACCCATTATGAAAAAACAAATTATTGCCATCGGCGGTGCGGCACTTCCGCTCGATGCAGGCCACCCCACCATGTTGGCCTACGTCTTAAAACAAACAAAAAAGAAAAAGCCCAAAGTCTGTTTCATCGGTACGGCGCATGGTGACGCAGAAACCATTCGACTTCGGTATTACGCTGCGGCAAGCCAGCTTGAATGCCAGCCAACGCACCTCCCCCTTTTCGCGCGAACCCCTCGCGATCTGAAGTCTTTCATCCTTGAGCAAGATGCGATCTTTGTTGGGGGCGGCAACACACGAAGCATGCTTGCCGTATGGCGCGACTGGGGACTCGACAAGATCCTGCAGACAGCTTGGCGCCAGGGCATTGTCCTCAGTGGCTGGAGCGCCGGCTCCATCTGCTGGTTTGAACAAGGGATCACCGACTCGATTGCAGGACCACTGACGGCGATGCCCTGCCTTGGATTTCTTAAAGGCAGTAACTGCCCGCACTACGACAGCGAGCCCATGCGCCGCCCCACATTTCAGAAAATGGTGGCGACCAAAAAGGTGATCCCCGGGCTTGCCGCAGACGATGGCGTGGGACTGCACTTTATCGATCAGCGACTCGCGCGCGTCGTGAGCACGACGCCAAACGGAAAAGGCTGGCGTGTGGAGGTCAACGACGACGGTGTTCATGAGCAAGCGCTATCGACGCAGCGCCTTGTTACCTAAGGCGTCAGAGTAGTTTCCCAATTCGATTCGCGTAGGTCAGCATCGCAGGAACTAACTCTGCGACTTCTTCAATCGTCTTTCGCGTGTTGGAGGATCGGAGTCCAAGCGATGCCACCACTCGACCTTCAGCGTTTCGCACAGGCACCGCGCCTGCGATCACACCCAATACGAATTCAGACTCGGTCAAGGCATAGCCCCGCGCCCGAACCTGCTGGACACGACTTCGTAATGCAGAGGGCTCGGTAATTGAGTAAGGCGTCAGGGCCGGCCAAGGACCAGTGGATAGGTACTGTTCCAGCGTCTGGTCATCCATGGCCGCAAGGAAAACGGCCCCGCTCACCGTACAGTACAGCGGTGCACGCTGACCCGGCTGCAGATGCAGCGTCACGGTCGAGCGCTCCATCACATCGAAATATTCCACTTCCCCTCGCGCCATCACCGCGATCTGATGCGCCTCTCCGGTGCGCTGCGACAGCGATGCTAAGAGCGCTTTAATCGGTGCATAAACCGCTGTAGAGGACATCAGCCGATTGGAAAGACGCAGCAGTTTCGAGGATGCGGCATACTTTCCCCGCACCGGTGTGCGCTGTAGGTACCCGAGCTTTTCGAGCGTCGCAATCAGCCGGTGCGCTGACGGACGTGGCACCCCCAGCGCATGCACGATATCGGCAGCGGACACCATGCCCATATCCGCCGTCAGGTCCAAGACAGCGAATAAACGCCCAGCCGGGGACTCGGACTCCGCGCCCGGCGTAACGGGCACCAATTCCCGCTCGGGCTCCCGGAGCCAACGCCCCTTGTCCTGAGAGGTCGCTTTTAACTGTACTTCTTGCATTATGAAAATCTAAATATTTAGTCTCGTAAATTGATACAAAAATATAATGCTACGAATCTTATATATGAATAATAACCAAGTTAATCCCAATTATCTTTTGGCTTTAAAAAACTTGTATTGGTATAAGAATTTGTCCGTATTTTGAGACAAATAACATTTCAATTAAACATCGTTTAACATCTAGACTTCTGAACTTGTACGGATTCCCAAAGCCACCCCTGGCAAAAGGACCGGGCTCTTAAAGGATCAATATGGCTTCAGAAGTCGCCAAAACGTGGCTCTCCCTCCAGCAGCTGCTCGAGCAGCTCGAGGCCACCTCCGATTACAAGGCGATCGACAGCATTAATCAGCGTCTCTTGGAATGGATTTATCGTCAGGTCTCACAGGGAGAAACGCTGTATGTCCAGACCATTGTCATGAAATCAGAGGTCGCCTCCCCTGCAACGATTCACAAGGGGCTGGCGATCTTAGAAGAGCACAGTCTTATCAGCGTCAAAGTCGATCCCACGGATACCCGGCGTCGAATCGTGAAAACAACCGAGCGAACAGAACGACTGATGCGAAAGCTCTCCGAGTCCGTGACAGCCTGGGCCAAAGAGATCGCTTAGGACGAATACCTAAGAACCCTTCAGCGCATAGATAGCAGGCAGGTTGCGCCAGTACCCCTTGTAGTCCATTCCGCAGCCAAAGAGATACCGGTCTTCAACCTCTGCGCCCGTGAAGTCAGCCCGGATGTCGGGCCGAACCTTACGCGTATGACGCTTATCGACGAGCACCGCCGTCAGAGCCTCGGCAGCACCTTCTTCCCGAAGGTGCGCCACGATTGCCTCTAGCGTCTGCCCCTCATCAAGGATGTCATCGACCACAAGCACCGAGCGACCCCGGAGGTCTTGTGTTGGCCGAACGCGCCAATCCAAAAAGGTGCCCGTTAACGAATGGCCATATCGGGTGGCGTGCAGATAGGCCACTTCAAGCGGGAAATCCAAATGCCGCAAGAGATGACCACAGAACATCAACCCACCATTCATGACGCAATAGATCAACGGGTTCTTCTGACTGAGTCGCTCGGTGACCTGTGCCGCAACCTGCGATACTGCCGCATCAATCGCGGCGGCGGACAATACACAGTCCGCCTCATCACGGGCGCGCTGCACTTCTTTGAGATCTACTGTAGTCACGCCCGATTCCCCGCTCTCAATCGCCTCATTGACACGTTACTTAAGACTTCGGAAGACGAGAACTGACACCCTGAACGTAATAGTTCATCGCACCAAGGTCCTGATCCGTCATGGTCTTACCAGCACCAAGACGCTCTTTACCATCTTGATCAAGTACCGATCCCGAGAATGGATGAAACTTGCCCGCACGAATCTCTTCTTCAATCTTCGTGACCTGCGCCTGCGTCTCTTTCGGAATAGCAGCGCTCATCGGGGCAAGCTTAATGAAGCCGTCTTTCGATCCGCCCCAGATCGAGCCAGACTTCCATCGCCCGTCCATGACGTCCTGCACGACCTTTGTGTAGTAAGCGCCCCAGTGATGGGTCGCTGCTGTCAGGTGCGCACGTTTACCAAACTTCGACATGTCTGAGTGATAACCAAAGGCATAGACCCCTTTTTCTTCTGCTGCCTGCACCACTGCGGTCGAGTCCGTGTGATGGGTCAACATGTCAGCTTTCTGAGCAATCAACGTATTTGCTGCCTCACGCTCCTTGCCTGGGTCGTACCAGCTATTGACCCAGATCACGCGGACTTCTGCCTTTGGATTCACGCTACGGGCACCGCGCGTAAAAGCATTGATCCCTTGCAGAACTTCCGGAATTGGGAAAGCAGCGACATAACCCAGGACATTTGACTTGGTCATCTTGCCTGCGATCACGCCTGTCAGGTAGCGCGCCTCATAAAAGCGAGCGTTGTAGTTCCCCATATTTGGAGCGGTCTTGTAGCCTGTCGCATGCATGAAGGTAACCTTTGGAAACTGCTTCGCGACCCGCTCGGCGTAGTTCATATAGCCAAAGCTCGTCGCAAAAACGAGTCGATGTCCACTCGATGCCATCTCGCGAATAACACGCTCCGCATCTGCACCCTCCGCGACCTTCTCGACGTAACTAGTGGTGACTTTTCCGGCCAGAGCCTTTTCCATCTCTCGGCGACCGATGTCGTGCTGATGAGTCCAACCAGCCTCGCCGATCGGGCTCACATAGACAAACCCAACTTTCATTGGGGCCTGCGCAAACGCAAGGCGCGATGCTCCCAGGGCTGCAGTTCCTGCAAGCGCAGTTCCGGCAGTCACAAACTGACGACGTGAATTCATGAACTCTCCTTTTTAAATGGCTGCCCCAGGGAAGCCGGTGAATTAAGACGAATCATCTTCGCATTCCGCGAAATCATCACAAGGACGACAATCGTTGCCAGATAGGGCAATGCCGACAATGCTTGCGCTGGAATTTGAATCGTAAGACCAGAGGATTGTACAAAGAGCTGGGTCATGAGCACACCGCCAAACAGATAGGCGCCCATCAGCACACGCCACGGCCGCCATGTCGCAAATACGACGAGCGCCAGCGCAATCCAACCTTTGCCTGCAATCATGCCCTCGGTCCACATCGGGGTGTAAAACAGCGAGAGAAACCCTCCCCCAAGGCCCGCCATCGCCCCGCCAAATAAGACTGCAAGCAGTCTGACACGTGACACGGGAAGCCCGGTGGCATGGGCCGCCTTGGGCGACTCACCGACTGCACGCAGAATTAGCCCCGCACGCGTTCTGGTAAGAAACCAGACAACAAGCCCAAAAATACCCCAGGTGAGATACACCAGCGACTGCTGCTGAAATAGGACCTTCCCCAGTACAGGGATCTCAGAAAGGAACGGGATCACCATCGGCGCAATCGGCTCAATGACCCGAGACTCATAGGACTTGCCGAGAAATGCGGCAAGACCCACTCCGAAGATGGCAACGGCAAGGCCTGTGGCAACCTGATTGGCCATCAAAGGGATCGTGAGAAACCCAAAAATGAGCGCAAGCAGCATCCCGGCAATAACGCCCCCGCCAAGGCCGAGCCAAGTCGAACCCGACTCGTAAGCCAACATGAATGCAAAGACGGCGCCAATAGACATCAGCCCTTCTGCACCAAGATTGAGCATGCCGGATTTTTCACAGACAAGCTCACCGAGCGCAACCAGAACCAGGGGCGTTCCCGCAACGACGGTCGCAAACAAAATCGCTGTAAGGAGCTCTGTACTCATCAAGACACCCCCGTCGGTTGCGATGTGCCATCTGTAAAGCGCAACCGATAATGAATCAGAACGTCTGCAGCCAATAAGTAAAAGAGAAGCAGCCCTTGAAACGTCTTTGAAATTGAACCCGGAAGCCCCATGTACTGCTGGGCCTGCTCACCTCCGATGTAAAAGAGCGCCATCAACAGCGCGGCAAGGCCGATGCCCAGCGGATGAAGTCTGCCCACAAAGGCCACAATGATTGCGGCAAACCCGTACCCGCTGCCCACCTTATCGGTCAGCTGCCCCATTGGTCCAGCGACTTCTGCCATGCCCGCAAGTCCTGCGGCTGCGCCCCCAACGCCTAACCCTACCCAGATCATCGCATTGGCCGGGATCCCTGCGTACCGCGCTGCATTTGCGGACTCCCCGGCAACACGCATCTGAAACCCGAGTCGCGTACGAGTCAACATGACATAACCTGCCAACAATAAAACAATCGCAAGCCCCAGGCTCAGATTGAGCCGATAGCCTTCCCAGAACGTCGGAAGCAAGGCAGCCGCCTCAAACATTTTGGTCTGCGGGAAATTAAATCCCATTGGGTCTTTCCAAGGCCCAAACACTAGCCAGGAGACGAGTAGCTCTGCCACGTAAACCAGCATGAGCGAGACCAGAATCTCACTCGTATGGAATCGTGTTCTTAGCCATGCGGGTATTGCAGCCCAGGCAATCCCGCCCGCCGCGCCAGCAAGCAGCATCAAGACTAATGTCAGACCCGGTACTGTCGGAAGAAATAGCGCCACGCCTGTCGCAGCGATCGCACCCACGATGAACTGCCCCTCAGCACCGATATTCCAGATGTTGGCACGAAAACCAATCGCCAGACCAATGGCACAGATTGCCAACGGCGTGGCCTTCAGTAATAGCTCTGTCACGCCAAATACACTCGTCAGTGGAGCGACAAAAAAGACACGAAACCCTTGCCACGGGTCTTTGCCCAAAGCGGCAAAAATGACTAAGCCCGTGACCACTGTAAGCACAAGCGCGGCGACCGGGGAGAGAACCCTCATCCAGCCCGAGGCGTTGGCGCGCAGCTCAAGTCGCACCACAGCGCACTTCCTCACTAACCGTCCAGGCACCGCCCATCCATCGGCCGATCTCCTCCACGCTGGTCTCAGTAATCCCCCTGCACGGAGAAAGCCGCCCCTGCGCCATCACAGAGACTCGATCACAGATTTCAAATAACTCTTCCAGCTCTTCCGAGATCACGAGCACGGCACAGCCCGCTCGCGCGAGCGACATCAGTTCCTGCCGAATGAACGCCGCGGCAGCCATATCAACCCCCCAGGTCGGCTGCTCACAGATCAACACCTTTGGAGACTGAATGAGCTCACGCCCCACCACAAACTTTTGAATATTGCCCCCCGAAAGCTGTCCTGCAGGCGTGTCACAGGATGGCGTCTTGACCTGATATCGGTCGATACAATGCGCCGTCATTTCTTTGGCACGATCGAAGAGGAGAAATCCGTGCCGAACAAGATCGAGTCGATCAGACGCAGTGAGCATCAGATTTTCTGTCAGAGATAGCCCGGGCAACACCGCTGATCCGAGACGGTCTTCGGGAATCGATAAAAGCCCAAGCGCACGTCGCTCGGTCACCGACAACGCACCAGCAGGCTGGCTGCAAAGAGAGATCGCTTCAGGACGCGACAACAGCGTTTCGCCGGTCAATATCCGCACCAGCTCGCGCTGCCCACTGCCCGACACGCCGGCGATTCCGAAGATCTCTCCTGCGGCAAGCGAGAGAGAGATGTCGCTGAGCGACACACCAAATGGATCCTCACTGGTCACAGACAGCGACTCCGTCTTGAGTACGATAGGACCCAGTACGGCAGGCGTGCGAATCGGAACAGGAATCTCACGCCCCACCATCATCTGGGCAAGATCATCGGCGCTCAGACCTGCGACTGCAGCGCTGCCAACAACCTGACCATCCCGAAGCACAGTGACGTGGTCACACAGCATTCGGATCTCTTCGAGCTTGTGACTGATGTACAAGATGGCACAACCCTGATCACGGATCTGTCGTAGCGTCTGGAAAAGCCCTTGCGCGGCCTGCGGACTCAGCACAGAAGTGGGTTCGTCCATGATCAATAGCCGCGGTCGCTGCATCAGGCAGCGAACAATCTCTACCCGTTGACGCTCACCCACAGACAGATCGTGCACGACACGATTCGGATCCAAGGGGAGGCCATAGGCAAGGGAACATTGCCGAATATCGTCGGATACTTGTGCTTGCGTACGGCCTTGGTGAAGCGATAGAAAAATATTCTCCGCGACCGTTAGCGATTCAAACAGCGAGAAGTGCTGAAAGACCATGCCGATCCCTAGGGCCTGGGCATCCGCCGGGCTTAGGATCTCGACAGGCTGTTCTTCCCAGAAAATCTGACCCGACGTCGGTCGGACCAGCCCATAGATCATCTTCATGAGCGTAGACTTTCCGGCGCCGTTCTCTCCGAGAACAGCGTGAATCTCTCCTGGCTCGACCGCTAGCGAGACGTCACGATTCGCGACGACCGTGGGGTAAACCTTGGTCAGCGCCTCGACGCGAATCTGAGCCATCGCCAACGATTACCAACGCGATGACTAGAAGTGGAATTGGGTCCTTAGCATGGGCGTCTTTGCAAAAGCGCCGTCACCTGCAGGCCCTTGGTGATCATTTCCAAATTTATTGCGCCAGTACTGGTACTGAAGTCCCACTTTAAAGGTCTTGGGTTTGAGCCCTGCGACACTGCTCGCATCAAACATAATCTGGGCGTCGATATTGGTCTCTGGCTTGGTTCCCGCACCAAACTCGTCGAGCCCCTTTGCCGCAATCCAGTTCGCATAGCCTTCGAAAGAAAAACCAGATTTGCCTAAAGCGATGCCCCAAGCGGCCGACAACATTGGGTGGGGGTCATAGCGATAACGTGGCGTGCTCACACCCGAGTAGGTATTAAACGGCGCATTACTCTCCCAGAGCTGAAGTAGGCTGACATCAAGAAACCCCGGTACGTCGAACATCACCGTCGGACCCGCGACGACCATCTGTTTTTTCGAGTTGTAACCAGCATCCGTCTTAGTATTGGCATCGAAACCTGCAGTAAAACCAAGACCGCGGATCGGACCCATCTGAAACGAACGTCCAGAGACCTTCCCGAGATCAAGCGTATGACGGTAAACGACATAAAACTCGCGTGCGCCGTCAGATGACCCTTTAGCGCTTGGATCTTTACTGTCGGACATTAGGTAGTCCACGTTGAAGAAATTCGTTCCCAACCGGTAGCCACTGGCATGCGATAGGTTAAGGATGCTCTTTCGAATCTCTTGCGGATTAAAGGGCTCGGCAAACTGTGTGCCTGTCCGGTAACCAATATAGGTATCGCTCCAGTCAGCTGCCTGCGCTGATCCTGTGATGAGCCCCAGGCCCACGAGACTACATCCCACAATACGCTTCACCATGCCAACATCTCCTTGTGCTATTCCATTGTCCATTACGGGTCTCAGCGTCGACCACGTTCCGAGAGCCTATCAGAAACGAAATCGGCCCCACTTGGGGCCGATTGAACACATCTAAAGTCGCTGAACGATCTCAGCAATAGGCTCTGGCGTCGTCGGGCGAACCACCCGTCCTACCTCCTGCCCATCCCTCAAGAAAACAAGCGTCGGCCAGAGCTTGACCCCGAAGGCGCGCCCCAGCGGCCTGCCCTTGCCATCTTCCACCTGTATCCGATGAATCCCAGAATCCGCGAGCGTCAGCGCAATCGGACCCTGGGCGGCCTGACAGTGTGGGCACCAGTCGACACCAAACTCCAGCAGAGTTAGCCCTGGTAACTGCGCCACTTCCTCTTGCGTCAGCGAGGACACTCGATACGACGAATCGGTCATAGTCGCCTTTCATGACAGTCAATTCGATGGGGTGACCGACGGCTTTTTGATCAGACTCGCCACCATCGAGACAGCCAGAATTGTACCCACGATTCCTAGTGACCAGCCCACCGGAATCTTGTACCAGTCGACGATCAGCATCTTGGTGCCGACAAAGACAAGAATGACGCCGAGTCCGTAGGTCAACAGATGGAATCGGTCCTTGAGATCCGCGAGCAAGAAATACATGGCACGCAAACCAAGAATAGCGAAGATATTCGAGGTCATCACAATGAACGGATCCTCCGTAATCGCAAAGATCGCCGGAATACTATCGACCGCGAACACGACATCGGTGATCCCGATCAGGATCATCACGATAAACAGTGGCGTGTAGAAGCGAACACCATTCTGGGTGATCCAGAACTTCTCTCCTTCAAACCCCGGGGTGAGCTTCAGATGCTTCCGCATCCATTTCAAGATCGGATTTTTCTCTAGGTCAGAGCTCGCCTCTGCAAAGAGAAGCATCTTGATACCGGTGACCAACAGGAACGCACCGAAGACATAGAGAATCCAATGAAATTCTTTAATCAGCCAGGCACCAATCAGGATCATGACGGCGCGCAGCACGATGGCGCCAATGACGCCAAGAATCAAGACCCGCTTCTGTAGCTCAGGGGGCACCGCGAAATAAGTAAACAACATCAGAAATACGAAAATGTTGTCGACCGCGAGCGACTTCTCAATCAGATAGCCCGTAAAGAATTCGGCAGCCTTTTGGTTCGCAAGCTCGCGACCCGCGTTGCCGTCGAGATACCACCAGAGAAGCGCGTTAAACACTAAGGCAAGACCAACCCAGAGCGCAGACCAGCGTAATGCCTGACCAGGGGTCACGCGTGCCGCGCCTTTCTTCTCAAGAAGCAGCAGGTCTACCGCACAGGCGATGACCACGAACAGGGCAAAGCCTGCCCACATCCAACCGTTACCGATCGATTCCATGATGTTTAATCCTTCGTAAGGTGAGACAACATTTACGAAGGTCTTGCCACAGTCGGCGAAACCAACTGCTCGCCGGACCGGAGGCAACACCTCGTATTGACGGTCGTGGCGATGAGGCTACTCCCCTTCAGGGGTCTGCTGAAAAACAGGCGAGATTCTAAAGTAGCGCAACGCGATTTCCCCAGTCTTTTCCTAAAAATTATGGGGGAATAGCCCCCAGCAGCCTGGGACTTATACTTGCGATCTACGCAAATCCGGGCGTCTTCCCGCCCCGTCCCTTTTAGACTGTGATGACCCCAATGAACCGAAAAACCCTCGCGGCAGTGTCCGTGGGAATCATGATTGGCTCGCCCGTCATGGCACAGCCCTCCCAAACGGCGGCCCCCGAGCCGACCAAGCCGGCCACCCCAACACCAGCACCGAGTCCCTCGCCCGCGGGTCAGACCGTTGAGGTAGTGGGTGGCAGAGCAAGCGATACAGACGAGCGCCGGCTATCGACCGCCGCCAAGATTGTCATCGGTCGAGAGGAGATCGACCGCTACGGTGACACGACTGCGGGAGAGGTGCTGCGGCGCCTCCCAGGAATCACCACCCCGGGGGCTCCTGGGCGCGGCGGAGGCCCGAGAATGCGGGGGCTGGGCGGCGGATATACCCAGATCCTGATTGATGGGCAGCCGATTGCCAGGGGGTTCTCCATTGAATCCATCACGCCAGACCAGATCGAGCGGATCGAGATTCTTCGTGCACCGACGGCAGAGACAGGAGCCAGAGCCATCGCCGGCACGATCAACATCATCCTTCGAGAGGGTTTTCGCCGGCGGCTCAACGATGTCCGCATCTGGGCGGGGTACGAGCACGATCGGTTATCGCCGGGTTTTTCTTGGACCTACAACAACAGTGCGGATCGACTGACTTACAACCTGTCCGCCGCCGTCTTCACGCCGCGCGAGCATTCCGAGAGTGAATCGCGAACCCAGGTCAGCGAGCTCGCGACAAATCGTGCGATCTCCGACAGTATTGAAAAAAGCACCTCAGAGGAACGCCGTCATGGATTTCACTTCACACCGCGACTGCAGTGGCGGTTAAGCGATGCCGGAGACAGCCTTATCCTGACACCGAATGTTTTCTACATGAAGAACAAAGGCAACCGGTACTTTGATCGTCAGACGCTTTTAGGAGACCCCCAGGCAGATCCGATTGGCAACTATGACTTCGGTAACACCCTGACGGAAACAGAGTCCAATGCCATGCGCTTAAACCTGCAATGGCGACAGCGCCTAAACTCGACGAATCGCCTTGAAATGTCGGCAGCAGCGAGCCAATGGGAAAGTGAAAGCAGTTCAATTCGACGCGAGTTTCTCGGGGCAAAAACCCAGATCACGCCGCAGCAGACCCGCGTGGTTGAGAACGACGGAAAGACAACCGATCGATCCGCCACATTAAGCATGAAGCTATCGACCATGCTCGGCGGGGCGAACGGTAAAAGTGAACACAGCCTCATCTCTGGGCTCGAGGTGGAGTCACTTCGTCGAACTGAGGCGCGGACGTCGCGACAGGACGGTGTGCTGCTCTTATCCGACTTTGGCGAAAATTTAGAAGCGTCAAGCACACGACTGGCCGCTTATACCCAGGACGAATGGTCGTTAAACGCAAACTGGGCTTTTCACGCAGGCATTCGATGGGAAAGCATCTCCACAAAAGGAGAAGGTGAGTTCGGCAATACCCCAACGAACGACAGCAGTGTGGTCTCGCCTTTGGCGCATCTCCTGTGGAAGCCAGACCCGAAAAAGAAAGACCAGGTTCGATTGAGCCTGACCCGTAGCTACAAACCTCCTGCACTCGGTACCCTCATTGGCCGTCCGAGCCTGAATCAACGGGATCCAGTTCCAGGACCGAATACGCCAACGACCGCCGACAGTGCCGGCAACCCCAATCTCAAGCCTGAACTGGCAAACGGCGTCGACCTCGCATTCGAGCGCTATCTCGATAACGGCGGCATCCTGAGTGCCAACCTGTTCTACCGAGAAATTGACGATCTCATGCGCCGACAGGTTCGTCTTGAGACCGTGTCTTGGGCTACCGTGCCACGCTGGGTGGCACGCCAACAGAACATCGGTTCGGCGACCACCCGCGGGTTAGAGCTCGAAGCGAAATTTCGACTCGATCGACTGATTCCGAGCGCACCTGCAATTGATCTCAAAGGAAACCTTAGCCTTTATGACTCGAATGTGGACGGCGTCCCGGGTCCTGATAATCGGCTAGACCAACAGGCAAAAGCCACCGGTAACATCGGTGCGGACTATCGATTCAAGGGAGTCCCACTCATGATTGGCGGAAATTTGAACTGGATTCCAAGCTATCGCACCCAGCTCTCAGACGATCAGGTCGTGAGCGTAAGCAAAAAGACAGTCATTGATGCCTATGCACTGTGGACATTCAAACCGACGCTCGCACTTCGGGTAATGGCCAGCAACCTAGCCCCGAGTGACTACATCACCACCAATACCGTTGATGCGCTAGGCTTGCGGAACCAGGAGACCACTACTGCACTCAATGACATTACCTGGCGACTAAGGCTAGAACTCAAACTCTAATCATCAACTCACCAGCAGGAGTAGATTGATGCCTCATCAGATGATCGCGGTCTCGTCCTTACGAAACCGTGTAACGAAATCTATTACGGGCCTGACGTTGGTACTCGCCTGTCTCTCCGCGATCGGACTGACCTCGCGGGCGTTCGCCTCCGGAGAGCCCGGCAAGCCCGCCCCTGCCCTCGACCTCGTGGATCTGAACGGTAAGTCTGTATCGCTCGCCGATCACAAAGGTCAATGGATCGTGCTGGAATGGACCAACCCCGAGTGCCCCTTCGTACAAAAGCACTACAAAAGTGACAACATGCAGACTACCCAGCGTGAAGTGACTGGGAAAAAAGTCTTCTGGATTCAGATTAACTCGACAAATTCAAACCACCCGGAATTCAAGACCCCAGCCAAAATGGCGGAGTGGAACAGCCAGATGAAGGCGTCTGTGTCTGCTGCCACGCTGGACCGTGACGGCAAGACCGGGCGCGCCTACGGAGCAAAAACCACGCCTCAGATGGTCTTGATTAATCCAAACGGTGTCGTGGTCTACAACGGCGCAATTGACAGCATCCGTTCCGCCAGTGCCGCAGATATTCCAAAGGCAACCAACTACCTCAAGCAAGCCGTTCAAGAGGCGCTCGGCGGAAAGCCGGTCTCAGTGCCGTCAACGACCCCTTACGGATGCTCGATTAAGTACTAATACGACCAGAGATTTCCTTTAACCCTGAACCGGCACGGAGTGACGGATCTCGGTGATTCGGTTCTGGCTGTCAACAAACACAAGCTGTGGCCGATGCCCAGCAAGCGCTTCGGTCGATATCTGGGCAAATGCAGCGATGATAACCAGGTCACCCACAGCGGCTCGGCGCGCAGCGGAGCCATTCACGGAAATGGTGCCCGACCCTCGCTGAGCCCGAATGGCGTAGGTAATAAACCGTTCACCATTGTTAATGTTCCAGATATGCAGCTGCTCATTTTCTGCAATTCCAGCAGCATCCAAGAGATCCTCATCGATCGCGCAGGATCCTTCATAGTGCAGCTCGCACTGGGTCACCACCGCACGGTGGATCTTCCCGCTTAAAAATGTTTTCAACACAGATCAACTTCCTTTAGCGAATCAGTCACTATCGCCCCATCATCGAGGCTCTGCAGGAAAGCAGATTTGGGCCGCAAGCCCACCCATCGATGACGACGAAAACCGGAGTGTACCGCTATACAGTTCCACGAGCTCAGCCACTATTGACAGCCCGAGACCCGTTCCAGGCACGAACTCATCAATACGAACCCCCCTTTTGAGAATCTCGGAATAACGATCTGGCGCTACCCCAGCGCCATCATCTTCTACGACGATACAGAGCGTTTTCTCGACAATCGTCGCCGAGATCACCACACGATGTCTCGCCCATTTACAGGCGTTATCGATCAGATTCCCCAGCATCTCCTGCAGATCCTGCTGTTCGCCCCAAAAGACCGCTGCACGATCAAGATCGTTATAGCGGATCTCTAGAGACTTATCCGCATACACCCGTTTCATCACCCCAACGATTCCGTCAACCACCGGCGAAATCTCAAAACGCTGCCCAGAAGACCCCGTGGTGGCCGCCATTCGAGCGCGCTTTAAATGCCACTCCACTTGCTTTTGGGCGAGCGTGGTCTGCTTTGCGACTAGATCGCGTAATTCTTGAACGCTCGCCCTCTGATCCGCAGACGCATTCGACATGACTGCAAGCGGTGTTCGAAGCGCATGGGCGAGATTTCCAGCAATTGCCCGGGCTCGCTCAATATGACGTCGGTGCTGTGCGACGACGCCATTAAGATTGTCTGCGAGCGGACGCACCTCTGCAGGGAAATCACCCTCAAGGGTCGCTGCCTCGCCTCGACGCAATCGATCCAAGGACAGATTAAGTCTCCTCAAGGGGGCAAGTCCCACCGACAATTGAACCGCCAGAAGCGCCACGAGCACCACCGCGAGCACCACTAGGTACTGTGAGACCTGCTGTGCGAAATCATCAATGGCCTGGTTGAGCTCACGAAGATCCGTCGCCGCTATCAGTCGAATTGGAAGCGGATCCGTCATTCCGTCAATAAGCACCGTACGCTCTGCGGCGAGCAGCTGCTGTCCACTTGGGCCTGACAGCCGATGAATATGAATCATGCCGGGGTTAAGCGCATCTCCAGGAATCGTCAACACAAAGTCCCAGAGAGATCGAGACCGAAGCACGCCCCCCGGAAGCACGCCTTCTGCCGCATTCACCTGCCAATAGGCACCAGAATAGACCTTCGACCATCGCGGATCTCCCTGGGGCTCCCTCAGTGTCAGCCGCCGTGTTGGGTCATCGAACACCACCCCGGCGGCCAACTGCTCAAGCGTGACCCGCAGCACCGACTCGGTTTGGGCAGTGACCTGCCGAACGAAGAGCTGATTCAAGACGAAATGTGCCCCATAGAGAATAGGGACCAGTGCAAGCGCGCTCACAAGAATTATGCGGCCACGCAGGGAAGAAACCGAACGGTTGATCACCCGACCCACGTTCAAGATGCAGCGACTGGCGGTGGACCAAGCCGATAGCCGAGACCGCGAACCGTTTCAATCATTCCGGACGGCATCTTTTTGCGGAGTCGAGCAATAAAAACCTCAATCGTATTCGAGTCGGGGTCATCGTTATAAGCATAGATATGCTCAGACAGTACCGTCCGGCTCACAACTTCATGGGGGTGGTGCATTAGCCAGGATAGAATTTTGAACTCCTGTGCAGTCAGACTCACGGCAATTCCGTCCAAGCTAACGCGGCCAGCAACGGTGTCCAAGCGAACGCCGCCCCAGGCCAGCGACGGTGATGGCTCGCCCACTGATCGGCGAATTAAGCCTCGAATCCTCGCCAGCAGCTCTTCCATGTGAAAAGGCTTGGCCAGGTAATCATCTGCACCAGCATCAATGCCTTCGACCTTATCGCTCCAGCTATCGCGTGCAGTAAGAATGATCACTGGCATCTTTCGCCCGGCGGAACGCCAACGCTTGAGCACCGAGAGGCCATCGATCAGAGGAAGTCCTAGATCGAGAACCACGGCATCGAACGACTCCTCTTGGCCAAGATGCAGCCCATCTTCGCCATTAACCGCAAGGTCAACCGCATAGCCTGCCTCTCGTAGGGATTCGGAGAGCTGACGTCCTAATGTCGGCTCATCTTCGACGATCAAAATACGCATCGCACTCCCTTTCACCATCCGCACTCGAGTGCCTTCATGACTATTTCTGCTCGGTGTTCGAACGTGCCCCGCCTTTTGTCTTAGCGCTCAAGATTTCACCAGTACGAGCGTCCACCTTCAGCTTGATCAGCTTCGACTCGGGTGCAAGCCCTTTGATCTCATAGATCCATTGCTTGCCCTTTAGCCCCGATTCATCGTCGAGCTCAATTTCAAGCACCTGGATCTGATGCTTGGCCGACACAATGGCTAAGATCTTGTCCAACGCCATGATTTCACCTGACGCTAATGCCTGACGAGCGCGAACATGATCGGGAGAGGCCAGCGCAACACCGTTTGAAAGCAATCCAAAACCAAGAACAATCAGCACGCGGCGTGCCACGCAAGACACTGAATTCATCTCGAATCCTCCTTTAGCCCGCAGTCTTGTCGATGAAAGCTGAACGCCAGATGAATGACCTCTTCATGTTGGGTCAATCCGAGATTTTCCATACTGCTTTCCATCGCGTCCACACAAGAAGGAGAGTATATGAAACCACTGTCACGACCCCCCCAACTAGCCGCTGCCCTGCTGGGATCCCTGTTATTCGCTACCGGTCTTGAGGCCGCAGCATCCCCCACATCACCAGAGGCACAGCTTGCGGAATGGACCACGGCAGCAGGAAAGCCGGCGAGCGCTGAGCGTGGACGCACATTCTTCACCACACAACACGGTAAGGACATCAGCTGCGCATCGTGTCACGGCAACACCCCCACGGGACCGGGAAAGCACGTCTCTACAGGAAAAGTCCTTGAACCACTCGCGCCTGCCGCAAATTCCAAGAGCCTGACCGACAGTGCAAAAGTTGCAAAGTGGTTCAAACGTAACTGTAACGACGTACTCGGCCGGGAATGCTCAGCACAAGAGAAAGCAGACGTTCTCGCGTTTCTCACAAGTCTCCCAAGGTAAACCAAAGAGAAACGACCCCATGAAGACCACATTCAAACTCACCATCTTATCGATGCTGCTCGCCGCTGGCGTCACCGCCGAGGCAAGCAATCCCGTCACGCCTGAAGCGAAGTTACACCCTCTCTATAAACAAGAATGCAGCACATGTCACAT
>CAYPCG010000012.1:27177-32913 GCA_964409175.1 uncultured Burkholderiaceae bacterium | reverse complement strand
TCGCGACCAACGGATTAAAAGTCCGCTGCTCTACCGACTGAGCTACCGACCCAGAAGGAACTGTTGGCCTAACCAGCCAAGCCGAAGATTGTAACCGATCTAGAGATGCCTTGCAGGCCGGCTAGCAGGGTTTTCGGGAAGGGGTGCTTCTCATGCGCTACCCCGCCTGCCGCTCGACCCACCGTAGTCCTACCCAGGCCCCGGCAATGATCGAAGTGGTGGTCAGTAGGGAGCCGATGGCTAACAACGATAGGCCAGAAATGCCTTGGCCAATGGTGCAGCCGAAGGCCACGACGCCACCAAAGCCCATGAGCGCCGCACCGATCAGATGCCGCGACAGATCTTGGCGGTTCTGAAAGCCCTCCCATCGAAATGTATTGCTTGAAAGTGCATGGATCAGCGCACCGATGACCACCCCTGACACCGTGGCGATGCCAAAAGTAATCGTTCGGGTTGTATCACTCCAGACCATCAGCAGGTCTAGCCAGTACGCCAGGGGGGCTACGAAGGTAAGTGATTCAATGCCTCGGGTGTTGGTGGCGACAAAGCGCGGCTCTAGGGTGTTGGGATCCTCTGCCACAAACCCAAGGTGTCCCGTCGTCCACCAGGCGGCCACCACGAGCGCACCGATCACGGCACCTGCAAATACAAGTCTTGGCTGCGAGCGGAACTCTCGGCTGAAGAATATGTAGAGGGACAGCGCGAGCACGGTGAGACCCGTGACCCAGCCTCGAAGGGGTTCGACTGTCAACCCGAGCGTGACAGATAGAAGGCTCGTGAGATCTTGTGGTCGATCAAGGGACAAAAAAATCTTCTCGAGTGTCTCAACGCGAAACACCCCCAGGATCCCCCGCATGGTGATGATCGCGACGATCGCCATCACGAGAAACACGACCAGTGCCTTAAGGCTCCCGCCACCGATGCGAATCAAGGTTCTTGCGCCGCAGCCCGATGCCAAGACCATTCCGAAACCAAAGAGAAGTCCACCCGTGATGTGCGAGAGCCAGAACAGGCGCTGCGAGAGATAGAACGAATCCTTTACCTGGATCTCGCCCATGATGACGAGCCCCTGGGTGCCCAGGATCGCCACCCCAATGGCCAAGAGCCACATTCGTAGACGCGACTGGTCGCCGCTGGCATACCAATCGGTGATGGCACCGAGGGTGCAAAAGCTGGCATATCGGGAGATCCATCCGAGCAGCAGACCAAGGCCTAGCCCTGTCAGGCTGACCCATCGCTCGAGTTCCTGAAGTTCTTCTGCAGTGATCATGGCCGCTCAGTGTACCCAGCTTTCGATGTCAGGGCCGCAGCGTGGTGATGCCGCCGGTGGGCTATTTCGGTGCGGCTTTGGGCGGTGCTGACTTTGCGGGGGCTGGGGCAGGCTTCTGGAGCGCCTTTAGGCGATCCCGAGCCTCTGCCGCAGCAGGGGAGTTCGGATAGCTCTTCATCAGACCTTGCAGGATGTTTCGGGCCGTATTGGGGTTGCCGGACTCGGCCTGACTCGCCGCCAGGTTAAGCGTAGCTTGTGGCCGTGCAGGGTGATCTGGGTATTTTTGGAGAAAATCTTGGCGTGCGGCAATCGAGGCTTTGTAGTTTTTGTCGGCGTAGAGTGCGGTGCCTTTATCGAGGAGCACGTACGCAGCGATACTCGATACGGGAAACGCCTGTTGATAGGTATTTGCGGCTGAGACGGCTCCTTTGAAGTCGCCTTTGCGAATCAGGTCCCGTATCGCCTCGAACCGTTCCTTCTCAGCAGGGCTGACGCGATAGCGAACGCCATCGAGCTCGAGCTCTGTGGGCTCGAGTACGCGCAGACGTTGGTCAAGATCGCCATACAGATCTTTCTGCTGTGACCGACCAGTGGTTGCGACCTGAGCGGTTTCTTCAACCTTGCCACGCAGTCGCGCAAGCTCTGCGCGAAGCTGTTCTGATTCATTGAGCAGTTGGATTCGACTCTGCGTCGAGGTCTGTAGCTGTTGCTCAAGCTCGGTGACACGGACCGTGAGGGCTTCTACCTTTGCTCGTAGGTCAAGAATCGCACGTCGCGCCTCGTCGTCAGAAAAAAGTGCAAAGGCAGGAGAGCTCAGGGCGATCGCTGAAATGAAAATGGCCGCGCTCGATAGCGAGGCGGCCATTGACCAGATGGGTCTACGCATCAGTGAGCGACTTATTTCACCACCAGATCAGCGCGACGGTTCTCTGCCCAGGCGGCTTCGTTGGAACCCTTCGCCTTGGGCTTTTCTTCCCCGTTGCTAATCGCTTCGACCCGGTTTTCGGCAACACCGGAAACGCCCAGCGCTCGGCGTACCGCTTCCGCACGCTTTTGGCCTAGTGCCAGGTTGTATTCCGTTGTACCGCGCTCGTCGGCGTTTCCTTCGATCACCAGACGCGCTTTGCTGTCGATCTTCATGTACTTGGCATAAGCGGCGATCGTGGCCTGATACTCGGATTTGATCTCAAACTTGTCGAAGTCGAAATAAATGCTCGGCTTGACCTTCGCGAGCTCAGCCTTAGCAGCAGCGATCTCACGAGCGGCGATTTCTGCGGCGCTAGGACCAGCGGGGGCTGTAGACGTCACGGGAGCGGCAGGCTTTTTCTCTTCAAGGGGCACCTGGGAGGCGCAGCCCGCAAGGGTGACGACCGCAGTCGTACCCAAGATCAGACTCAGTTTAGATAGGGAAAGGGTTTGTAAACGCATGGCTTCTCCTTGAAATTGATTTGGTTTTTATTGTTATTTGCTGCCTATGGTCTCACGAAATCACGACAAATTCGAGTCTGACTACCGTGTCTAGGGCAATCGACCCCAGGCTGGGCCTTTGACCTCGCTGCCTTCCGCAGACAGCCGGGTGCGTAACTTTCCATCGAGTGAGACGGCCGAAAGGACATTCCGTCCGTCAGATCGACTGCTGTAGATGATCCACTTACTGTTTGGCGCAAAACTTGGCGAGTCATCTTTTGGCCCTGCACTGACCACCGTTTCTTGTTGGGAGGCGAGGTCGAGTACGGCAATTCGGAATAGCTTTTCACGACGCGTAACGTAAACAAGTGTTTTCCCATCAGGGCTCACTTGAGGTCGCGCATTGAAGGGCCCATTAAAGGTGACGCGCTGTGGTTCACCACCGCTTACCGGGACTCGATAGATCTGAGCAGATCCACCGCGGTCTGAAGTGAAATAGATGAACTGTCCGTCTGGCGAAAAGGTGGGTTCCGTATCAATCCCGCGCGACCGAGAGAGACGGGTTAGGACGCCGCCCTCTGCGCTGACAGTGTAGATCTGCGAGTTGCCGTCTCGAGTGAGTACCACTGCCAGCCGTTTGCCATCAGGGGCCCATGCGGGAGCGCTATTGCTGCCGCGTTCGTTAGCGACGACGACCCGTCGTCCCGTCGCAAGCGTGTGTACGTAGACCACCGGCTTCGAGATGCCGTCACGTTGCTCAAACGATACGTACGCAAGTCGTGTTCCGTCGGGAGACCAGGCAAGCGAGATAACCGGTTCACGCGAACGCATCGCGATCTGACTGTTCTGGCCGTCAGAGTCGGCAATGACAAGGCTATTGATATCACCGTCTTTGCGAACAAAGGCGAGTCGTGTCGCAAAAAATCCGGGCTCACCCGTTAGTTTTTCATAGACAAAGTCGGCGATCCGATGGCCGGTTCGTCTTGCTTCGAGTTCGTTCGGGGGCGTCGTAATCGCCAGTCCACCAAGGCTCTCATTCCGTCGCGTATCGAGCAGGATAAATCGCGTCTCGGCGCGTCCATCTTGCGCGATGACGCTACTTCCGATCACCAGGGCCTCAGCCCCTTTCTGACGCCAGGCCGCAAATAGTGGTGCTAGCTCACTGCGTTCGTTAAGTGGCGGTGTCGGGGTTCCTGCGTCAACAATGGAGATGACACCGCTTCGTGCGAGATCTGCGCGGACAACTTCCGCAACAATTCTTCCGTAGCGCTGTGTCTGGTCGGTTTCATCTAACGGTGCGACTGCGACGGGAATCTGTCGCTGCCCAACACCTGTAATGTCGATCCGAAGGGGCGTCTGTGAGAGGCTGGGCGGACTCAGGAGTCCAAGCACCACTGCCACCACGCCTGTTAAGAGACCGGTGACCGTCCTTCGATCCTGGCAGTGCTGACGCCGAAAGAAGGTAGCCATTGCCGTCTGAATCTGAACAATCATCATGGCGGCATTATAGACAGGACCCTTTTCTGAGAAGAGGCCTATGAATCCTCTTTGGGCCTGAACCGCAGCTCAAGGTCGCGCGAGACAGTGCCATCCTTTTTCTTTGGAAGCGGACTGGCCGCCCAGATCGCACGTTGGACGGCGTCATCCCAGGCCGCAACCCCGCTGGCTTTGATCAGGCGCACTTTGGTGACTTCGCCCGTCGGCAGCTGAGTGACCGCAACGACCGCTTCGGGGTTGCCTGGCGCGCGATCCGGGTAGTTAATGCGTGCCTTGATCCGTGCCTGGATCAGGGCCATGTAGTCGGCCTCGATACCCGTTTTGGCGCCGACTTCAGCACCACCGACAACTCCCGCC
Organism: uncultured Burkholderiaceae bacterium; assembly: GCA_964409175.1. Taxonomy (GTDB): domain Bacteria; phylum Pseudomonadota; class Gammaproteobacteria; order Burkholderiales; family Burkholderiaceae_A; genus Lacustribacter. The sequence goes on along the minus strand of CAYPCG010000012.1, from coordinate 28,382 downwards.
TTCGTTGCAGTGTCCTTTCCTTTAGCGCCGGCTTTGGCGTTTGGATCTAGTCCGAGTCGCGCGAGCTCCGCGCGACGCTGCGCCTCAAGCTGGGCTGCTGCACGCTGCTCGGCGCGCTTTTGTTCGGCCGCCTTCTTCTGGGCCTCTTGGCGGTCAATTTCTCTCTGCTTATCGACCTTAGATGGTTCTGGCTTCTTTGGTGGTTCCTGTTTCTTTTGGGTGGCGATGTCCGCCTTAGGCTCAGGAGGTGCCGGTGTGGGAGGTGTGGGCGTCGAAATGGGCTTTTGCACAATGCTTTGTGTCGCCGGCAGCTGCGGAGGAAGACCGCTCCAGAGTTCCGCCTGAACCGGTGGTGGCGTCTGTCGGCTCCAGTTGAGTGATACAAGCAGACCGGCAGCGAGCAGCAGGTGCATGCCGAGTGCCGCACCGACGGCATTCCGATTTTCGCGGGCATCAATCGCCAGCACCGGTTAGTCCTTTCGAACGTTAAGGCCTACTCGGCTAAACCCCGCCCGCTGCAACACATCGAGCGTGCCGATCACATGCTCATAGCGCACCGCTTTTTCTGCGGAGATGATGATAGGCGCATCCTGTGCGGCATTGAGCGACTGGACCGCACGTACAAGTTCGTCACGGATGACGGGGACTTCCTTGTCACCCTCCACGTTGCGTTTCACAGTGATCGACCCGTCTTGTCGGATCGTCACGTCAATCGCAGCGACAGGCGCCTGCGAGGCTTGTCCGACACGGGGGAGGTCAATCGATCCCGTCACAATCATCGGTGCAGTCACCATGAAGATAATCAGCAGGACGAGCGTGACATCAATGTAGGGAACCACATTGATCTCGCTCATCATGCGACGACGGCGATGGCTGCGCTGGCTAGTTGGAGATCCCATAGTGATTCTTGATGCGCTCGTTTAGCGCACGCCCTGACGCTGAAGAATGTTGGAGAACTCCTCTATGAATCCTTCGAATCGAATGCTCAGGTGGTCTATATCCGTGGCGTAACGGTTGTAGGCAACGACTGCAGGAATCGCGGCAAATAGACCGATAGCGGTTGCGACCAGTGCTTCCGCGATACCGGGAGCCACGCTGGCCAGCGTGGCCTGCTGTACGTTGGCGAGTCCAGAAAACGCATGCATGATTCCCCACACAGTGCCAAAGAGACCAACATAAGGGGATACCGAACCTGCTGATGCAAG
>CAYPCG010000012.1:0-27077 GCA_964409175.1 uncultured Burkholderiaceae bacterium | reverse complement strand
AAGGCTTCAGTTTCTTTTTTGGCACGGCCGATTGACTGCCACTTCTTGAAGATGACGGTCCATGAGAGCAGTGAGATGACAACTAGGATCAGCATCACGAGCTGCACAGGCAGGCTTGCCTCCATGACGAGCGTCAGCACAGATAAATTCGCAGTGGCATTCATGGGTCTGAAAAGTCCTTGGGCTTAAAAGAGTCGGGTATTGCCCCCATCGGTGGGGGCAATTTTTCCAAAGTGTTGGTAAGCAGACGCAGTTGCAATTCTGCCGCGGGGCGTTCGCTGAAGAAATCCCTGCTGAATTAGATACGGCTCTAGGACATCTTCAATCGTGTCTTTGGCTTCACCGATGGCAGCGGCAAGATTATCGATTCCCACTGGGCCGCCGCCAAATTTTTCAATGACGGCCTCAAGCAGCTTGCGGTCCATCAGATCAAAGCCTTCGCGGTCCACTTCAAGTAACGAGAGTGCCTGATCAGCGACTGTCTGCGTAATCGCCCCACTAAACTTTACCTGGGCGAAATCTCGAACGCGGCGCAGTAGGCGGTTCGCCACCCGGGGTGTACCGCGTGACCGGCGGGCGATCTCGCGCGCGCCAGGATCGTCGATGGTCGCTGATAGCAACGAGGCTGAGCGCTTCACAATGGTGGTGAGGTCGTCCGTTGAGTAAAACTCGAGTCGCGACACAATCCCAAATCGATCCCGAAGCGGATTTGTCAGCATTCCCGCTCTTGTGGTGGCACCGACGAGTGTAAAGGGCTGGATATCTAGCTTGATCGAACGGGCTGCCGCCCCTTCACCAATCATGATGTCGATCTGATAGTCCTCAAGCGCCGGGTAGAGAATCTCCTCCACGACTGGGCTCAGTCGGTGAATCTCGTCGATAAACAGTACATCGTTGCGCTCAAGATTGGTCAGAATCGCAGCGAGATCACCGGGCCGTTCCAGCACAGGACCGGAGGTCTGTCTTAGGTTGACCCCCAGCTCACGTGCCAGGATGTGGGCCAAGGTTGTTTTGCCCAGCCCCGGAGGACCAAATAGCAGCACATGGTCTAGCGCTTCCTGGCGTTGCCGCGTGGCCTCGATGAACAGCGCGAGCTGGTCCCGAACTTTGGGCTGACCGATGTAGTCGGCTAACCGCTGTGGTCTAAGCGCCCGCTCGATGACCTCTTCAGCAGGCGTTTTCGCCTGACCAGAGACAAGGCGGTCTTCGTCGGGGGCCGAAAGGTCATCGTGTTCGATCATGCCCCGAAGTTTACTTGGCTAACTGTTTTAGTGCCTGCTTAATGCCATCTGAAACGGGCAGCCCTGGGTCCAAGCCTTTGGTTGCCGCGAGGGCTTCACGCTCCGAGTAGCCCAATGCGAGCAGCGCATTGATGATATCGATACCCCCTTGATGGGGGCGATCGGCGACGGTGCCGATAGGCGTACCCAGTTTGTCTTTGAGCTCAAGAATGAGCCGCTCGGCCGTTTTTTTGCCGATTCCGGGTACTCGCGTCAGCAGACCGACCTCCTGCAGTGAAATAGCCCGTTGCAGATCGGTCACCGAGAGACCTGACAGCACTGCGAGTGCAATGCGTGGTCCGATACCGGTGACTTTGATCAGCGCGCGAAAAGCAGCGCGCTCGGATTCTGTGAGAAACCCGTAGAGCAGCTGCACATCTTCTCGAACAACAAAGTGGGTCAGAATCACGACCGGCTTTCCAAGCTCGGGAAGATCGTAAAAACTGCTCATCGGAACATCGATCTCGTAGCCGACGCCGTGCACATCGACAAGAATCTGCGGTGGGTTCTTTGCGGCTAAGACGCCAGCGATTCGTCCGATCATGATGGCCTCTATTGTGGGCTAGTTTTCGCTCGCGCGATGGCGCGTTGGGTGGCAAGGGTCTGCCACCAGGCGAGCGCACACGCCAGGGCATCAGCAGCATCGGACCCCGGCGCCTTGGCGAGACCCAGGTGACGCTGGACCATTTTTTGGACCTGTTCCTTTGTCGCACGCCCTGAGCCAACGACAGTTTGTTTGATCCGCAGTGGGGTGATCTCCCCAATCGGCAGGGCATGTTGGGCTAAGGCCGCAATGGCAACCCCTCGTGCCTGGCCAAGTGACAGGGTTGACTTGGGATTTACATTGACAAAGACACGTTCAATGACCGCCTGATCCGGACTGTATTGCGCGATCAAGGCATCCACTCCAGCAAACAACTCGGCAAGCCGCTCTGGTTCGGACCCGTCAATCGCCGGTCGAATCAAGCCACTACCGACATAACGAACACGTTGGCCCTCGACATCAATTAGACCAAACCCAGTTCGACGAAGTCCAGGATCGATGCCAAGGATTCTCATGGGGCGTTAGTGACGGAAGTGCCGCATCCCGGTGAAGACCATCGCGATCCCGCGTTCATTGGCGGCGGCGATCACCTCATCATCGCGAACAGAGCCCCCGGGTTGGATCACACAGGTTGCCCCAGCATCGGCGACGGCATCGAGCCCGTCTCGAAATGGAAAGAAGGCATCAGAAGCGACCGCAGATCCTTTCAGATCAAGGCCCGCATGCTGCGCCTTGATCGCTGCAATGCGTGCTGAATCGATCCGGCTCATCTGTCCTGCGCCAACCCCCAGGGTCATCCCGTTTGCACAGAACACAATCGCATTGCTCTTGACCCAGGTACAGACCTTCCAAGCAAAGAGCAGATCGTTGAGCTGGGCGGGCGTTGGCTGTTGCGCGGTCACGACCTTTAAGTCCGAGAGGTGCAGCACGTTTCGATCCGGCGTCTGCACGAGTAGACCGCCACTCACTCGCTTGAGATCACGTCCCGACGCGATTGCCGCATCGGTACCCAGCGGTACCTGAAGCAGTCGGAGATTTGCCTTCGCACTAAAGATGGTTTTTGCTTCCGCAGAAAATGATGGCGCGATGATGACTTCAGCAAATTGCTTGCTGACCGCTTCGGCCGTCGCGCCACAGACCTCAGTGTTAAACGCCAAGATACCGCCGAAGGCAGACGTGGGGTCGGTCTGAAATGCCTTCTGATAGGCCTGAAGTGGCCCGGGTGCCGTCGCGACCCCACAGGGGTTGGCGTGTTTCACGATGACACATGCCGGCTCTGCAAAACTCCGTACACAGGACCAGGCGGCATCGGAGTCGGCAATGTTATTAAACGAGAGTTCTTTGCCTTGGATCTGTTGGTAGCGTGCCAAGGTCCCCTCAAGGGCATCAGCATCTTGATAAAACGCGGCACTCTGATGCGGATTTTCACCGTACCGCATCCCCTGTACTTTGTTGACCTGAATCGACAGGACCTCTGGGTATGCCGATGCCGTTGTTGGCGCTGGGGGCATGCAGCCGGTGGCATTTTCCGAACAGTCGACCGGGTCCAGGCTATTTAAGAAGTTGCTGATCGCGCCATCATAGGCCGCCGTATGGGCGAAGACTTTTTTTGCGAGTCGCTGTCGCGTAGGCCAGCCGAGCGTTTTATCGTACGCATCCATCTCAGCAAGAAGCGTGGCGTAATCGGTTGGATCCACAACAACCGCGACACCATCATGATTCTTTGCGCCAGCACGGAGCATGGCCGGGCCACCGATATCGATGTTCTCGATGACATCTTCATAGCTTGCGCCGGGTCTTGCGAGCGTTTCACGGAAAGGGTAGAGGTTTACAACGAGCAAGTCGATCGGTGTAAAGCCGGCTTCGGCGAGTGCGGTCATGTGGTCAGCGGAATCACGTCTCGCCAAAAGCCCGCCATGCACGGCAGGATGCAGCGTCTTCACGCGGCCATCGAGCATTTCGGGAAACTGGGTCACTGATTCCACAGGACTGACCGATAGCCCTGCCTTACTGAGCAGGGCTGCAGTGCCCCCGGTCGACAACAGCGTTACCCCGCGTTGTGCAAGCGCTGTCGCAAACTCGACAATCCCCTCCTTGTTTGAGACGCTGATCAGCGCGCGCCGAATCGGCAGTCGATGCGGTCTGGGGGAGGAGGCAACAGGGGCGACAGAGGACATTTCAGCTCCAGGAAAAAACCAACAATAACGAGATGCTAGCGAATTAAGGGGTCGAGCGTTCCTTGGGGGGCTCGATCAGTCCGTGGGCGCGGAGTTTGGCGCGCAGCGTAAATCGTGTAATACCGAGCGCCTGCGCAGCATGGCTAAGGTTCCCTTTGTATCGCGCCATGACATAGGCCAGCAACGGCCGCTCGGCTGCGGAAATGACCATGTCATACAAGGCATGGGGACGTTGATCGCCAAGGACCTGGAAATACTGGTCAAGTGCCTGTCGGATGGTGTCCTCGACTTTTGGCGAGGATACTGGCTGGGGGCTAGTGGGTTCTGAGGGCATGATGGCCTGCAAAGAAATCATCAATGGCGCGTAGCTGGGCGTCCGTGGACTCGAGTTGGTTCAAAAAGTCGCGAAACACTCTCACGCCTGGCAGGCCTTTGAGATACCAGCCAATATGCTTTCGGGCGGTTCTGACGCCGGTGACTTCGCCATAAAACTGATAGTGATCCAGCAGATGACCGCGAAGCCATGTCGCGATCTCTTGTTCTGTTGGATCCGGCAGTTTCTCTCCCGTCTCCAGATAATGCGCAATCTGTCGAAAGATCCATGGCCGGCCTTGGGCGGCGCGTCCAATCATGACGGCATCAGCGCCGGTCATCTCAATGACTCGCTTTGCTTTTTCGGGGCTATCGATGTCTCCATTGGCCACCACAGGAATACGCAGACGCTGTTTGACCTGGGCAATCGTCTCGTATTCCGCATCCCCTTGGTATTTATCTTCGCGCGTGCGGCCATGAATGGTCAGCATCGCAATTCCCAGGTCTTCCGCCATCCGGGCAATCTCTGGCGCGTTTCGATTGGCACGGTTCCAGCCGGTTCGCATTTTTAGCGTCACGGGAATCCCGTCTGCGGAGACAGCATCGATCACTGCTTTCAGAATCATCTGGACCTGCTTGGGCTGCTGCATCAGCGCCGAACCTGCGGCGACGTTACAGACTTTTTTGGCCGGACAGCCCATATTGATGTCAATAATCTGTGCACCGCGCGCGACATTAAAGCGAGCGGCCTCGGCCATCATGGCGGGATCTGCCCCGGCGATCTGGACTGCTTTTGGGGCAATCTCTCCGTCATGGTTAATGCGTCGCGTTGTCTTGTCGGTGGCCCATAGCAGTGCATTCGAGGCGGCCATTTCGCTGACGGCGTATCCCGCCCCAAGTTTTTTGCAGAGCTGTCGATAAGGCCGATCCGTGACGCCTGCCATGGGGGCGACAAAGACGCGGTTGGGAAGCGTGTGTTCGCCAATTCGAAGGGGTGTCGTGAACACCGGGAACGCACCCGAACGATTCACGATCTAACCACCGTACATCAGGACCTGACCCAGCAGCTTCTTCGCGCCAGGGATAACGCTGACACCGCCGATGGCACGACGGACCCATGCCTGACGCGCAAGTGTGTCGGTCGCAAGCCTGACGGACCAGCGATCGGTACGCCTGCGATGGGCGTAGTCCTGCAGCCGCGACTCGATAGCGCTGCCGCGTTGGACTAAACAGTTCGCAAGGGTTTCTGCGTCTCGAAAACCAAGATTCATGCCCTGCCCTGCGATGGGATGAAGCGCCTGGGCTGCATTACCGATCCAGACTGTGTTGCCCTCTGCGAGTGTCTCGCGCCACTTCAGCCCAAGCGGATAGACCCCCGTAATGTCGACGCCAGTAATGCCGGTGAGTCGTTGTCCAAGCACCTCTTGTAGGCGCTCACAGCGTTCCTGGCTTATCGACGACTGCAACGCATTGGCGCGGGACTCAGCACAGCACCAGATCAACGCATATCGATCATTTATCGGGAGTAGCGCGACGGCACCATCATCGGTAAACCGCTCCCAGGCAGTATCGGAGGGCTTTTGTTCGGTGGTGACCCAGCCGATGACGGCCTGTTGTCCATAGTCTCGAACGACACTCATGCCATCATGGCTTGACCGATGGTCAGGATTAAAAAGACCTCCTTCGGCCACAACGCGGATCGCAGGATCACGTTGAGGTTCCGCCTGGGGCTGAATCGTGAGCCCAGCGCGTTGGCAGTGCTCACGTAGTGTTGTCAGTAGACTGCTGTAACTCGCGAGCCCGCCAAGGTCTGTCACCCCAACGCGATCAGTCTTAATTTCCATGCTACCGAAATGATCGGCGGCCGAGACGTGAATATGTTTGATACGCGTCACCTGGGCATCGACACCCAGTTGCTGTAACCGAATCAGGGTGCCGTGAGACAGCGCAAGAATTCGTGGGTCGTCGCGATGAACGGGGATAGGGCTATTGATCGCCGGATCCACAAGCTCAATCGACTCAGGGGACCAACCATTTCTTAAGAGAAACAGTGATGCCAAAATGCCAACGGGCCCTGCCCCTTGGATTCGGACATGGGGATCAGCCATGCATGAGGTCCTCGATCTCAGAGGCTTTCACGGGAACTCCCCGGGTCAGCAGCTCACCGCCCTTGGCGCGAACGAGCAGGTCATCTTCAATCCGAATCCCGATGTTCCAAAAACCTGGATCAATATCGTCCGCTGGGCGAATGTACAGGCCGGGCTCAATGGTCAGAATCATGCCTTCGCCGAGCGGTGTGGTGTAGTCACCGACGTCGTGTACATCGAGCCCGAGCCAGTGCCCGGTCCGGTGCATATAGAACCGCTTGTAATCGCCTTGCTCAATGGCCGCATCAAGCGACTGCTTTGCAATGAGGCCAAGATCCATCATGCCCTGTGTCAGCACACGGACTGCTGCCTGATGTGGCGCGGTAAATGCCGCGCCGACAGTCGCGGCAGCGATCGCGGCCTCTTGCGCTGCAAGCACGATGTCATAGGCAGCGCGCTGCTGACTAGTGAATCGCCCGCTCACCGGATAGGTTCGCGTGATGTCTGAGGCATAGTTGTCGAGCTCGCAGCCTGCATCAATCAAGATCAGCTCTTGGTCTTGCACCACGCGATCCCCGGCGCGATAGTGAAGAATGCAGGTGTGAGGCCCTCCTGCCACGATGGAGCCGTAGGCGACGGACTGCGAGCCCGCCTTTCGGAACTCGTGGAGCAGTTCTGCTTCAATTTCGTACTCGGTGACGCCAGGCTTGGAGAAGCGCATGGCGCGGCAGTGTGCCCGTGCAGAGATGTCTGCGGCACGGCGCATGGTGTCGATTTCGTGCTTGTCTTTAATCAACCGTTGACGGGCAATCGCCTGGCCTATATCAACGAGTCGATCGGGGGCATTGATCCCTGCACGCCCTTGGGCGCGCAGCGCATTGAGCCACTGACGAATTTTTTCGTCGAGTTCTGCATGTTCGCCAACGTGGGCGTAAAGCGCAGGAAGGTTGGCGGCAAGTTTCACGACCGTCTGGTCGAGCTGGTCCAGCGCAATGGCCTCATCAAAATCAAATCGCGCGGCGGCGCGCTCAGGGCCTACACGAACGCCATCCCAAATTTCGCGCTCGGCATCACGAGGACGGCAGACCAGAATGTCTTGAGTCTTTCCATCGGCATCGACACGCATGAGCCACCAGGCCTCTGGCTCTGGGAATCCCGTCATGTAGAGAAAATCACTGTGGCTGCGGAACGGATAGGTGTTGTCGCGGTTACGAGAGATCTCGCCACCGGATGACAGCACGACCAGACCACCGCCTTGAGCCGCAATCCAGGCGGCCAGGCACTGACGCCGTTTTTTGTGCTGATCGCCGTGGATCGGCCGCAGCACCTCGGTGGGGCGCATGGTATCCGGTAGCGCTGAAATGAAATTGTCGAGTGAGACTGGATCGGGAGCGTTCATCGTTCTCTCAATTGGTTAAGGTTGGCAAGTCGTTCGGGGGTGCCGACATCCGACCAAAGGCCGGTATGGTGGGACCCCAGGCAGCGTCCCTGGTCGATTGCCGCATGCAGCAATGGAGCCAGGGGCATCCTGGTGCCTTTCGGGATGTCGTCAAACATATGGCGATCATAGACGCCGATTCCGGAAAATGTCAGGCTCTGCCCCTCGGTCTTTGCCAAGACTCGCTGGGGTTCAGTCGGCAGGGTCGCGGATAGGCTGAAGTCCCCGTCCGGATGGTGGCTCGGGTTATCCACCAGCACCAGATGACACTGGGCCTGAGGCGATGACTGTTCTGCGAGGGTCGCGGCGATCCTTGGGGCCTGAAACATGGCCCAGTCGGTAAAGATATCGGCGTTAATGACGAGAAAGGGCAGGGACGACGACCTTCCGTCGGCAGCCTCCCAGGGCCTCGCAGTGGCGATCCCACCGGCGGTTTCCAGGGCGCCATCAGGCTCTTCCGAGTACCGCACAGTGAGTCCCCAGCGCTGGCCATCGCCGACAAGTTGTTTAATCTGATCGCCCAGGTGCGCGAGATTGATGACGACCTGTTGAAAGCCTGCGCGTGCCAGTGATTCTAGGTGCCATTGAATGAGCGGCTTTCCACGAACGACCAGCAGTGGCTTCGGTGTTCTGTCGGTGAGCGGGCGCATGCGTTCTCCTCGACCTGCAGCGAGAATCATGGCGTGCATGTCGTGACCACCGGGCGCCATCAGCCGACTCGCTCCAGTAGTTTTGCCAGCGGACCGAGTCCCTGATAGCGACGGGCCACATTGACGGCGTAACGCATTACTAAAGGAATGTCTTTTAGGTAGCCATCTTTCCCGTCTCGATAGGAGAGCCGCGCGAAGATCCCCAGCACCTTCAGGTGACGTTGCAATCCCATCCATTCAAAGGCACGCCAGAAATCCGAAAAATCTGAAGCGATCGGAAGTCCTGCGCGACGGGCGTCTTCCCAGTAGCGAACCGCCCAGTCAATCTGAACTTCTTCCGGCCATTCAACGTAAGCATCGCGAAGTAACGACACTAGGTCATAGCTCATCGGACCGATCACTGCATCTTGAAAGTCCAGAATGCCTGGGCTATCGCGCTCGAGCACCATCAGATTTCGGCTGTGGTAATCGCGATGAACAATCACTGTTGGCTCTGACAGGCACTGGTGGACGATTCGTTGGTAGATATCCAACAGCGTTTCTTGTTCCGATGTCGAAAGACTTGTGTTGCGGTGACGTCCCAGATACCACTCATCAAAAAGGCGCATTTCCTGGCTGAGTCTTGCCGCGTCATAGGCCGGCAGCGGTGCTGTTGGCTGAAACTGTTGAAGCTGTATCAGGGATCGCCAGGCGGATTGGTAGAGGGGGTCACTCACCCCCAGATCCTGATTTGCTGATTCCAGGGCGGCAAGATAAGTCGTCTGCCCAAGATCGGTGCACAGCAGAAATCCCAGGGAAGGTTCTGCCAGGATGATCCGAGGGACCGATAGACCTGCCTGTGCCATCAGATCGGCCACAGCGACAAAAGGAGTCATCGACTCCTTGTCTGGTGGGGCGTCCATCAGAATGAGCGACTGGTCTTGGCCACGGAACTGGCCGTCACAGCGAAAGTAACGCCGAAAAGACGCGTCACTCGATGCGGGCCGAAGGCTCTCCGGTGCAAGCGTCCATTGCAGGGCGCTGAGCACCTGCGATTGGTCCGCGAGCCATTGTCTGGCAAGGGTCTTGCGAGGGTCGGTAACGGGGGGTTCTGAGGACTGGGACATGATGGAGAAATCGGGGTTTTCACGGCGGCCGATCCCTATAATAGAGCATGCATTTTTCTGGGATCGTCACCCCGCGGACGGGCAGCGCTGTGGCGCTCCTCCTTGTGCCCATGATCGGGCTCACGGCAGCATTTCCATCGATGGCGGCGCCGCTGATTGGCCAGTGTGAGATGGTCAGTGCAGCCGCTGATCTCAATCGATCCCTTGGACTGAAGTTTGATCCCGTCCTGAACCTCGAACCATCGTCGACCACGCAGACCCCTGCCTATGTCTTTGGCCGTTCCATCTCCGGTCAGACTGAAGACGTGATTGAAGCGCGTGGAGATGCCGAGTTTCGCAAACTGGGAATGTTTATTAAAGGCGACGCCATTCGTCATGATCTTGTGAAGGACGAGCTCTTTGCGCAGGGGTCAGTCAAGCTATATCGCGAGGGCGAATTCTTTGAGGGGCCACGGCTTCGGTTAAAGCTTGGCACCACACAAGGATTTTTTGATGACGTGAGTTTTCAGCTGACGTCGACTGGAGGGCGGGGCACTGCAGCCCGCGCGGAGTTTATTCAGCCGCTGGAAACACGGTTAATGAAGGCCACCTTTACGACCTGTCCGCGTGATCGACCCGCATGGGAGTTGCGATCCGATGAGCTGCTCGTTGACCAGATCCGTGAGGTAGGCGCAACCAAGTCATCCACCTTGTATTGGGGAGGTGTTCCCATCATTCCGTTTGGGGATGCTACGTTTTCCATTAGCGACCGTCGCAAGACGGGGGTACTCCCACCGTCCTATGCGACCTCGTCGAAACTGGGGCTCGATGTCGCGGTCCCGTTTTACTGGAATATCGCGCCAGAACATGACATGACGATTACGCCACGGCTGATTACGAAGCGCGGTATGCAGCTTGGAGGAGAGTTTCGGTTCTTGCGACCGACGAGTCTGGGAACGCTCGTCTATGAGGTGCTTCCCAGCGATCGCGTGACTGGGGAAGATCGACGGTTTGGCGCTGCGACGATGACCCATCGATTTGGTGACCTGGCGACCCTCGGTCTTAACGTTCAGCGGACATCCGATGACAACTACTTCTCCGACCTGGGGAACTCTCTGTTGGCGTCATCGCAGCGGCTACTACCCGCAACCGCCTCGTTAACATCAGTGGTGCAGCAGTGGCAGTTGCAGGCCCAGGTGCAGGAGTATCAGTTGCTCCAGGACCGTACATCGCCGTTACTTGCACCGTATAGTTTTGCGCCCAAGGTCACGGTCTCACGCCAGCATCGTTCGACCGCATCAACGGATCGACTGCCGGTAGATTGGTCTGCTGCCGCAGAGGCTGTCTCGTTTCAACACCCTACGTTGGCAGAGGGAGAACGTTATGTCGGTACTGCAGCGGTGTCGTTGCGGACCTTGACGCAAGGGGTAACGGTGGAGCCTCGGCTATCGGTGCATGCGACTCACTATTCACAGCGACGAGAGGGGCGTCTTGACCGAACCCTCGAGAAGTATCTTCAGACAGAGTCTGTGTTTACCGATAGCATCTACAAAAACAATGTTGGTGCAACACCTGCCTACACGCGGGTGCTCCCTACCTTCAGCACCTCCGTCAGCTCGGTACTCGAACGTCCCGCCCAACTGGGTGGGTTATCGGTTGTCCAGACGCTTGAGCCAAGAATTTCTTATATCTATACGCCTTATAAAGACCAGTCTGCTTATCCCGTCTTTGATACCGGCTCCCCCAGCCTGAACTTTGCGCAGATGTTTTCGGATACGGCCTTTAATGGCCATGACCGTATTGCAGATCTGAATCAGATTACGGCAGGGGTCACGACACGCCTGATCGAAGACGAGAGCGGTATCGAGCGGCTTCGGGCCTCGGTGGGCCAGCGTTTTTATTTCGCGGATCAGCGGGTCGTGCTTCCTGGGGCCTCGCTTCGAACAGATCGAAAGTCGGATCTCCTGGCCCAGATCTCCGCGCAGCCGCGTAAGGACTGGACGGTTGAATCTCAGGTGCAGTACACCCTGGCGACGTCCGATTGGAAGAACCTGTCGCTGATCAATCGATTTAATCCGCGTCCAGCGAGTATGTTGAGTCTGGCGTATCGTTATGTCCGGGGCGCCTCTAATTCGGTCGATATGGGTTTTCAGTGGCCCGTTTCCAATCACTGGTATGCCGTTGGCCGCTACCAGCATGCGCTGAAGAATCTGGGTGGGGGTGCCGTCAATCAGAATCCAGGAACCGTGGAAGCGTTGGCGGGCTTTGAGTATGACGGGGGCTGTTGGGTGGCTCGAATCGTGGCACAGCAGTATGCGACGAGCGCCTCTGAGAAGAACACGGCATTTTTCTTCCAGATCGAGTTAAATGGGCTGGCCCGGGTCGGGACGAATCCGCTTGGCGTGCTTCGGACGATCCCGAACTATCAATTAATTAACCAGATCACGCCTTTGCCATCAAAATTTGATAACTTCCAGTAATTCTTTAGGAACCCATCCCCTTTCATGCAGCCTTTTCGTTTGATTCTGACGGTTTCAATGCTTGCGCTGACAACAGCGTCGCCCTTGGTCGTCTCCGCCCAGCCTAAATCTACGGCACCGGCGCGACTCGTCGATCGTGTGATCGCGATCGTGAACCAAGACATCATTACTGAGAGCGAACTCAATCGTCGTGAGCGCCAGTTTCGAGAGAATATGCGACGAGAGGGCGCGACGCCGCCAGATCCGAAGGTCATGCGAGAGCAGGTCTTGGATCGAATGATCAATGACCGTGTCTTGTTGCAGCGTGCGCAGGAGACTGGCGTACGAGTCGACGATCTGACCGTGGACAGAAGCCTTGCGCGGATCGCGGACCAGAATGGACTCTCGTTATCAGGGCTTCGAAATCAGCTGGAATCGGAAGGAACCTCGTTTGATAGTTTTCGCCAGGACATCCGTGACGAGATCATTCTGACCCGACTCCGGGAGCGTGATGTTGATAGCCGCCTTCAGATCACCGAGAGTGAGGTAGATACCTTTCTCGCGGCCCAAGGGGATGCGGTTCGTCGAACCGAAGAGTACAAGGTGTCGCAGATTCTGATTCGCTTGACAGAGTCTGCATCGAAGCAGGAAGTCGATGCTGCGCGTGCCAAGATCAGTCAGGCGCAGGCCGCGCTTCGGAGCGGTCGCGCCTTTGCTGACGTGGCAAAGGAATTTTCCGAGGCCCCTGAACGGGAGCAAGGGGGAAGTCTTGGCTGGCGTCCCACAGAGTTGGTGCCTACCCTGTTCTTAGATGCACTCCGTCAGTTAAAGCCCGGTCAGGTAAGTGCCGTCATTCGAAGTCCCAATGGCCTGCATCTATTGTTGTTTGAGGAGCAGCGGGTGATCGTCAAGACGCCCGAGGTGCCCGTGCATCGCGCCCGTCATATTCTGGTGCGGATTGATAACAACATCACCGAGGAAACGGCACGCCGTCGGATTATGGATATCCGGCGTCGGCTGGAGTCAGGGGCTGATTTTGGTCAGCTAGCGCGGGAACTCTCTGACGATAAGGGTTCTGCGACGCGCGGCGGAGAGCTGGACTGGACATATCCAGGAGACCTCGTTCCCGAATTCGAGCGGGCTATGGTGGCCTTGCAACCGGGGCAAGTGAGCGGGCCTGTACGTTCCGTGTTTGGTGTTCACTTGATTCAGCTCATGGAGCGTAAGCGAGAACCGATGGGAGAGCAGCGTCTTCGGATGCTGGCGCGTAACCTCGTGCGTGATCAGAAGCTGGCCGAGGCGGTTGCCGATTGGACACGCGAGATCCGAGCGAATGCCTATGTCGAGATCAAGCGCGACGACTTCTGATCAAGGGCATATTGCTCGCAAACGATTCGGACAGAACTTTCTGCATGACCCTGGGGTGATCTCACGGATCATCTCGGCAATTGATCCCAAACCGGGGCAGCGACTTGTCGAAATTGGCCCGGGCCAGGCGGCGATCACCGGACCCTTGATGGCGCGTGCAGGACGGGTTCATGCGATTGAAATTGACCGAGATCTCGCTGCCCGTCTCCGCGAGCGATTCTCCGCGGAACAGCTGACCTTGATTGAGGATGATGTGCTCAAGGTCGACTTTGGCGCCCTGGCAGCACAGCTGGGGGGATCCCTGCGGATCGTTGGGAATCTTCCCTACAACATCTCTAGCCCAATCCTGTTTCATCTTCTGGACTTTGCTGAGTGCATCGACGATCAACATGTCATGCTGCAAAAGGAAGTCGTTGATCGTATGGTTGCGCCCTGCGGGTCAAAGATCTACGGACGTCTGTCGGTCATGCTTCAGGCGAGATATCAAATGGTCCGCTGCCTGCTGGTCCCTCCCGGGGCCTTTCAGCCTGCACCGAAGGTGGACTCGGCCGTGGTTCGGATGGTGCCGCTGCCGCGTGCGCAATTTCGAGTGAAAGACTGGGTTGTCTTTTCAGCGTTGGTCACAGCGGCGTTTTCCCAACGCCGTAAGATGCTCCGGAACACGCTTGCAGTTTATGGGGATCGTGTGAACTGGGAAGGGCTTGGGATTGCGCCCACGGATCGTGCCGAGGATCTGCGCGTTGATCAGTTTATTGATCTCGCGAATCAGCTCTCTGATTAAAACGTTGGCAGCGTATCGAGCCGTGTCTTTTTGAGCACGGCCTTCCCTTCTTCAAAGTTTGGCAGGATTTCTGCGACCTCGCTCCAAAAGCTCGCACTATGGTCCATGGTGTAGGTATGGGCAAGCTCATGAGCAATCACGTAATCGATCACTTCCTGGCCGAAGTGAATCAGGCGCCAGTTCAGGCGTATGTGACCATCTTCGGTACAGCTTCCCCAGCGTCCTCGGGCATTGCTGAGACTAAATCGCGTGAAGGATCGTCCAGACCGTTCGCTTAAAACCTTGAGGCGTTCGCTGAACAGGCGTTTGGCCTGAGACTGAAGCCAGGCATGCACCGTGTCCCGAATCTGCTCGAGTCGCGCGTCATGCGGCAGAGCGAGTTGAAGCTCTCGCCGGAAATCGTCGTACTGCGACTGTCGAAGCGTCGGGGTCAGCAGCAGTTTCATGGGTTTGCCCAGATACTGAATGGCGGCACCATGCGCCCACTGCTCCTCTGGGAGTAGACGCTGTTGTTCGCTTTGATGCCATTCCGCAAGTCGCGCTAAGAGCCAGTTCGACTTTTCTCGAAGGATGAACTCAATGTCACTCACGGGCACCCATTTGGGCGCATTCACCTGAATCATGCCCTTGCCGATGGACATCCCGACGGTCTTGCGCCGGGTTCGCTTGAGAGACCACGGAACCGTATGCCCCTGCAGGGCAACGGTTCGGTGTTTCTTTGTGGGGGTTGGATTACTTTTTGGAGAGACGGTTGGTGGAGTCGGGGACTCCCCGATTCCAAATGGCAGAAGAAACTGCTCCAACAAGGTCATCGATGCGCTTTCCCTGGGCGGCTTGGACTGATTCGTTTCATTTCTTGTTCTATCCAAGATTCTACTTTTGCCGTGAGGGTAGTCGCATCTTCGCCATCCGGCAAGAGGGTTGGCCCTATAGAAACGGTAATCACCCCTGGTTTTTTTAAAAAAGACTTCCTTGGCCAGAGATCTCCTGAGTTCATCGCGATCGGAATGACGGGGGTGTTGGTGGCGATCGCCAGGCGTGCCCCTCCGGTTTTATAGCGGCGATGGGTTCCGGGGAGAACTCGGGTGCCCTCTGGAAAGAAGACCATCCATCGGCCCTGTCGATGAAGTACATCCTGTCCTTGATCCAGCACCTGCTGAAAGGCTTCGCCTCCCTGGCGACGGTTGATCGCGACCATCCGTAGCAGGGTGATGCCCCAGCCAAAAAACGGAATCCACAACAGCTCTCGCTTAAACACGAAACAGAGGTCACGTTGAAAGAAGGCCGGATAGAACATGGTCTCCCAGGCGGATTCGTGCTTAGACAAGATAATTGCGGGGCCGTCCGGAAGATTCTCCAGACCGATGACATTGGCACGAATGCCAAGGATCGTCCGGGAAGCCCACATCATCATCCGACACCAGGTCATCGCAAACCGATAGCGTGGGTGGTAGGGCAGAAATGGCCCAATCAGCACCACGAGTGTCGCCCAGACACAGAGTGAGACGACTTGGAAAACCAGAAAGACGACTGCGCGGAGCGTGAGCATGTCAGGGCGTCATCGTGTTCGAAACGCGGACTAGTCCGTCGCCAGCAGCTGCGCGACCGCCGCTGCCAGGTTGTCAGTGATCTGCGACCCCGGTGGCAACGCTTTCGTGGGGTCGTTTGCTGCGGCCGCTAGCGTCCGCTCTCCCTTTCCTGTGCGGACCAGCCATAGTGATCCGCCCATGACATGTCCTGCCTGTAGGTCTCGGAGAGAGTCTCCGACAACAGGGACATCGGTAAGCGGTCGACCAAATCGGTTCGCAATGTCCTCATATAAACCTGTAGCGGGTTTTCGGCACCGGCAGCCTGTATCGGGAGCGTGAGGACAGAAGAAGATCCCATCGATACGCCCACCGGCTTCAGCGACGGCATTGGTCATTTTGTTATGAATCGCATGCAGGGTGTTGATATCGAAGAGTCCGCGCTCGATCCCAGATTGATTGGTGGCGACCACCACCGACCATCCTGCATGGGTCAGGCGTGCGATGGCCTCTAAGCTGCCCGGAACAGCGACCCATTCTTCGGGGGACTTGACGTAATCATCGCGGTCTTCGTTGATGACCCCATCTCGATCCAGAATAATTAATGGAGCCGCTGCGTGACTCATCTTAGGCGGCGAGTCGAGAAATATCCGCAACCTGGTTCATGGCGCGCGATAACGAGGCAAGCAGGGCCAGACGATTGGCACGAAGTGCTGGGTCTTCTGCGTTGACCATCACCGATTCAAAGAACGCATCCACTGGCACACGAAGCGCGGCCAGTTGCTTGAGCGCACCGGTGTAGTCCTGCGCGATAAAGGCCTGCTCTGCCTTAGGCGCAATCGATGCCAATGTTTCAGCGAGTGCCTTCTCGGCAGGTTCCACCAATGCTTTTGCATTGAGCGTGGCGGTCGCACCTTCTGACTTCTTCAGGATGTTTCCAATGCGCTTATTGGCTGCACAGAGGGCTGCTGCCTCCGGCTCGCCCATGAATTGACGAACCGCATCGAGACGAGGCAGCACCTGGTAAAGCGGTGTCGGAAGCTGTGCGAGTACCGACTCAATTTCTTCCGACAAATAGCCCTTTTCCCTCAGCCAGGCGCGCAGTCGGTCCAACATGAAAGCAAGAACGGCGTCGAGATCGGGATTTACGGCTGGGACCTCTTTAAAACTTGCGGCTGTCTGGTGCACTAGATCATGCAGCCCAAGCGGGAGACGCTGCTCGATTAGCATACGAATCACCCCGAGCGCATGTCGACGCAGGGCGAAGGGATCTTTGTCGCCCGTGGGCGCAAGGCCAATTCCCCAGATGCCGACCAGCGTCTCCATTTTGTCCGCGAGGGCAAGCGCGGTTCCCTCTGGATTAGAGGGGAGGCTGTCGCCAGAAAAACGAGGGTGGTAATGGCCTTCGATCGCCAGGGCTACCGCCTCGGGCTCTTGGTCATGACGCGCGTAATAGGTTCCGATAATGCCTTGCAGTTCTGGAAACTCACCGACCATATCCGTCAGAAGATCCGCTTTTGCAAGGTGAGCGGCGCGTTGTGCGAGCGCGGGGTCAGCACCGACGGATGCGGCCCACTGGGTCGCAAGGGTTGCCAGTCGGTCCACACGCTGTCGCTGGTGACCGATCTTGTTGTGATACACGACAGCACTCAGGCCATCGAGCCGCGATGCCAGTGTCTTTTTGCGGTCTTGATCAAAAAAGAATTTCGCATCGGAGAGTCGCGCACGCAGCACACGGGCATTACCCGAGGTGACGACAGTGGGGTCTTTCGATTCGATGTTGCTGACGAGCAAGAATCGATTGATCAGTGCACCTTTGGCATCCGTCAGTGCGAAGTATTTCTGATTCTGTTGCATCGTCAGGATCAGGCACTCCTGGGGCAC
Organism: uncultured Burkholderiaceae bacterium; assembly: GCA_964409175.1. GTDB lineage: Bacteria > Pseudomonadota > Gammaproteobacteria > Burkholderiales > Burkholderiaceae_A > Lacustribacter. Next base: position 9,486 of record CAYPCG010000012.1, on the reverse strand, counting down.
CGATAGAAAGGTCGATTCAAACGATGCCTGCAGGACGACTGGCCACTCCACGAGGCTGGTGACTTCATCGAGAAGGCTATCGGGCATCACGGGAAGGTCAGGCGCAGCCTGTGTCGTTAGCGCCGCAACAATCTTCTGGCGTCTTGCCTTGAAGCTCGCAATCACCTTGCCTTTGGTTTCTAGTTCAGACGCGTATTGATCTGCATGACTAATCGTGATCGGTGCTTTGACATGGAATCGATGTCCCAGCGTGGAACGGCCAGAGGTCAGACCCAACGCAGAGACCTCGATCAGTCGATCCCCATGGAGTGCCACCAGTCCATGGGCAGGGCGAACAAATTTGACGGTTTCACCATTGGCTCGCTGATAACTCATGACCTTGGGAATCGGTAGGCGGGCAATGGCCTCTTCGAGCGCTGTCTGGGCACTCTCGGCAAGGGTGCGTCCTTTGGCGACGAACTGATAAACGAGTTGCACCTGCTTGCCGTCATCGACCCGTTCGAGATCGGAGAGCGCAAGATCTTGGCCGAGCGTCACCCCGAGACTATTCAGCTTTTTGATGAGTGGTGGCGTTGGCTGTCCATTCGCATCAAGCGCGATGGTAATGGGCAGCAACTTTTCTTTTTTTGGAAAGTCTGGCGCGCGATCTAGGACATCTGTGATGTGAACGGCGAGACGTCGTGGGCTTGCAAATCCGCTGACTTGTGTTGCAGGCGTTGTGAGCCCGTCCTTTGTCAATCGGTCTGCAACGGACTCAGCAAAGGCCTCACCGAGACGCTTCAGTGCCTTTGGGGGGAGCTCTTCTGTGAGGAGTTCAATAAGAAAAGAATCGGTCATCGCAGGCTCGTGTTTATTTTTTCTGGCACATCGGGAAACCGAGTCGCTCACGAGACTCCACGTAGGCCTGTGCAACGGCCCGAGACAGATTTCGGATTCGACCGATGTACTGAGCGCGCTCGGTCACTGAGATCGCGCCACGGGCATCGAGTAGGTTAAAGGTGTGGGCTGCTTTGAGGATCTGCTCATAGGCAGGGAGCGCGAGACCCACTTCAAGAAGGCGTTTCGCGTCGGCCTCGTGTTCGCCGAATCGGCTAAACAAGACCGGCACGTTGCTCTGCTCGAAATTGTAAGTCGACTGCTCCACTTCGTTTTGGTGATAAACATCCCCGTAGCTCAATCGATGTTCCGCGCTGCCTTCTTGCCAGCTCGTCCAATTCAGATCGTAGACGTTCTCCACCCCTTGAAGGTACATTGCGAGTCGCTCAATACCGTATGTAATCTCCCCTGTAATCGGACTGCAGTCGATCCCGCCGACCTGTTGGAAGTAGGTGAACTGAGTGACTTCCATTCCGTTTAACCAGACTTCCCAGCCAAGTCCCCAGGCGCCAAGGGTTGGGTTTTCCCAGTCATCTTCGACAAACCGAATGTCATTGGTCTCAGGGTCAATGCCAAGCGCCTTCAGAGAGCCAAGATAGCGATCGAGAATATCCTCGGGAGAGGGCTTCAATACCACCTGAAACTGATAGTAGTGCTGTAGCCGATTGGGATTTTCTCCGTATCGACCGTCTTTCGGGCGACGAGAGGGCTGGACATACGCCGCACGCCAGGGTTCGGGACCTAGCGCGCGAAGGAAAGTGGCGGTGTGAGAGGTGCCTGCGCCGACTTCCAGGTCGATGGGTTGCAGCAGGGCACAGCCTTGTGCGTCCCAGTATTGCTGGAGCGCGAGGATGATTTTTTGAAAGCTTTGCATGTCCGGCATTCTAGCCGGTGTCGGTCAATTCTGGCTTGGCGGCGAGGCTTTGCGCGGGGCAGATCGTCGACGCTTGGCAACGATGGCAGCGACCAAAATGATGAGCGTCACCATCATGACGGGCCAGTTACCCCAGCGAATAAAGGGCGTACTTCCCTGCATTCCCTGAACCTGAGTCAGCAATAGCCCCGGCGACCCCGTTGGAAGGAGGTCGACAGGATCTCCGTGATGGTCGATGGCGCCCGTCACACCCGTGTTTGTGGCTCGGAGCATCGGCCGACCAGTCTCCATTGCCCGTAGTCGCGCAATCGAGAGGTGCTGCGAGAGCGCAATTGTGTCGCCGAACCAGGCGAGGTTACTGATATTGAGCAGCATTGTTGGGTGGCGCTCTGCTGGGATTCCGGGGGTGATTGGCCTGATGAGTTCTTCGCCAAACAGGTCCTCAAAGCAGATGTTCACACCGATGCGTTGGTCCCTTACAGCGATTGGTGTCTGGATCGGGCTGCCGCGTCGGAAATCTCCGAGCGGCATCTGCATCATGTCAACGAACCATCGAAACCCCCAAGGAATGAACTCGCCAAAGGGAACGAGATGGTGTTTGTCGTAGCGACCATAGAATTCCCCGGGCGCATTGTCTTCGCGGATGGCGATCAGACTGTTTCGATAACCATCAGGGTCGCGCATCGGTAGCCCAAGCATGACGGTGCCGCCAGCGCGTTGGGCGAGAGACAAAAAAGCGGCCTGCGTCTCTGGAGGCTGCATCGACCAGGGCCTTACCAGCGCCGTCTCGGGAAAGACAATGAGCTGTGCGCCCTCTGGCGTTGCCGCAACACTGGCCAGGCGCAGATGCGTTAGCAGTGCTTCGGACTCCCTCGCTGGATCGAATTTCATTGACTGTGGGATTGCGCCTTGTACCAATGCGACCCGTAATGGCCGCCCGGCGGGAGACGTCCATTGAATGGTTGTATTCCAGAGTCCAATTCCCAAGACGATGATGAGCCCCGCGAGAGGCGCCCATCGCTTTAGCACGATGGCCTGCAACGCCAAGAGTAGGCAGAGCACTACGGCAAATCCAACGCCGTAGACACCAAGTAGCGGTGCAAATCCTGCCAGTGGCGTGTCCACTGCAAGATAGCCAAAGGCAATCCACGGGAATCCCGTAAACAGATGGCCACGGAGCCACTCCATCAGTGTGAAGGACGCCGCCACGATCCACGGTGTGCTCCAGTGGCGAAGCGTCGGGCTTAACCATCCCGAGAGGGCGACGGCCCCAACGGCGTAGGCGGCGACATAGGTCGCTAAAAGGACGGTGGCAATTGCAGCGAGCCAGGCTGGCATCTGCCCGTAGTCATGCAGGCTGATGTAAATCCAGTGAAGCCCGATCGTATAAGCAATCGGTGCAATCAGACCCGCGAGTCGGGTCAGTCTGGCAGGGTTAAGTCGCCGACTCACCAACGCGTTCAACGATCAAGACGTGGACTTGTCGGGCATCGGCCCGTTGCACTTCAAAACGATGTCCATCGCTTTCGATGATCTCGCCTCGTCGTGGGACGCGGCCGAACTGATCCGTAACGTATCCTCCGATCGTGTCGACTTGGTCATCGGCAATCTCGGTTTTAAAGGCCTCATTAAACTGATCAATCGGCGTCAACGCGCGGACTCGGAAGCGTCCCGGCTGTCGGGGCATCGCAACAATGTTGTCATCGTCTTCCTCGATATCGTGCTCGTCCTCAATGTCGCCCACGATCTGCTCGAGCACATCCTCGATGGTGATCATGCCGGCCACGCCGCCATATTCATCCACGACGATCGCGATGTGATTTCGATTGATACGGAAATCACGCAGCATCACATTTAACCGTTTCGACTCTGGCACAAAGACGGCGGGTCTTAGCAGCCCACGAAGATCGTCATCGTGTTCTGCCAGTAGTCTTAAGAGATCCTTTGCGATCAGCACGCCAATGACGTTGTCTCGTTTGCCCTCAATGACGGGGAAGCGTGAATGCGCTGTCTTAATCACCGTCTCAAGGATTTTCTCGAGAGGGTCATCGATATCGATGACATCCATCTGAGATCTGGGAATCATCAGATCACGAACCTGGAGGTCGGCAACCTGCATCACACCCTCCATCATCGAGACTGCGTCAGCATCGATGACCGAGTGTTCCTGCGCCTCTCGCAGTTGTTCGATTAGATCTTCTTTGTCATCGGCCCGGCGGAAGATGCGGGCGATTAAGCGTTCGAATTGTGTTTTTAGTCCTGCTGTCCCGGGTCCGGGGCTGGGGTCGCTCATGCGCGTGGTGGCGAGTTAAAGGGACCTCTATGGTGCCATAACCAGTGTGATTTCAGGTTGCTACATATGGGTTATCGATGCGAAAACGCCGCAAAATGGCCGTTTCTAGGGCTTCCATTGCCTCTGCGGCACTGGATTCTTCATGGTCGAGTCCGCAGGCATGGAGTACCCCGTGCACCAATAGGTGGGCACAGTGGTGGTCCGGGGCTTTCTTCTGTTGTTTTGCCTCCGCGAGGATCACTGGAAGGCAGAGCACCAGATCCGCGCGAAGCTGCGGCGGGGCGTCGTAAGGAAACGTCAGAATATTCGTCGCATAAGACTTGCCGCGATAAGTGGTGTTGAGTGATTTACCTTCTTTGCGACCAACGATACGAATAGTGATCTCGGCTGAACGGCAGGCAGACGGCAGGCTTGCCTGAATCAGTCGACGGATCCTGGGGCGGGACAGGGGCCAATCATCCTGGTCTAGGTCAGCCCCCCATTGAAGATCTAGCGTCACTGTTACTGCCCGCTGCGAAAGTTTGCGGGTCACGCTAGAGCACCTCGCCGCGCAGAGAGTGCGGATAGACATGGCTGATTCGCACGTGAATCATCTGACCAATCAGTCGTGGATGCCCCATAAGATTAACAACACGATTATTCTCGGTACGCCCTGCAAGTTCTTCCGGGTTCTTTCGTGAAGGGCCTTCGACGAGAATACGTTGGGTAGATCCCAGCATGGACTCGCTGATTCGTAGCGCATTCGCCTCAATCTCTGCCTGAAGTATCTGTAGGCGCGAGAGCTTCAGTTCCCGCGGCGTGTCGTCTTTCAGATCGGCTGCTGGCGTTCCAGGTCTTGGGCTGTAGATAAAGCTAAACGAGTTATCGAAACCAATGTCTCGGACCAGCCGCATCGTCGCCTCAAAGTCTGCCTCAGACTCTCCGGGAAATCCTATGATGATGTCGGTCGACAATGAGATGTCGGGCCGGACTGCTCTGAGCCGTCGAATAATTGATTTGTATTCAAGCGCGGTATAGCCGCGTTTCATCGCCATCAGGATCCGGTCGGAACCTGACTGCACCGGCAGGTGCACATGGTTGACGAGTTTGGGTAGCAGACCGTAAGCATCGATCAGTCGTTGGCTGAATTCTCTGGGATGTGAGGTGGTAAACCGAATTCGTTCAATTCCTTCAATCTGGCTAACAAGTTCCAAGAGCGTTGCAAAATCTGCAGTTGCCTGATCTGGTGCCGCTTTATCAATGGGGCCAAGATAGGCGTTCACGTTCTGGCCAAGCAGCGTCACCTCACGTACGCCCTTGGTAGCGAGTTCGGTAATTTCGGTCAGAACATCTTCGAGTGGCCGAGAGACCTCTGTGCCGCGTGTGTAGGGCACGACACAGAAACTGCAGTATTTACTACAGCCTTCCATGATTGAGACGAAGGCAGTCGGCCCTTCTACGCGAGCAGGAGGCAGGTGGTCGAACTTCTCAATTTCCGGAAACCGAATGTCGACCTGGGGCTTCCGTGTTGCCTGACGTGCCTCAATGAGATCCGGAAGCCGATGCAGCGTCTGGGGACCGAAGACAACATCGACATACGGCGCGCGTTGAACGATGCCATGCCCTTCTTGCGATGCAACGCAGCCACCGACTCCGATAATCAGATCCGGTTTGATTTTTTTGAGTTCGCGGGCACGGCCAAGATCGGAGAAGACCTTTTCTTGGGCCTTCTCTCGCACTGAGCAGGTATTGAAGAGAATGACATCGGCATCCTCGGGGGAGTCGGTAGGCTCCATGCCGTGAGACGCGTTCAAGATGTCCACCATCTTGTCCGAGTCGTATTCATTCATTTGGCACCCAAAGGTGCGAACAAAGACTTTTTTAGCGGGTTTGGTCATATAAGCGGCCGTGCCAGGGGTATAACTGGAGGACCGAAGCGCAATTTTGCCTCATCATTCGGTCCTATGTCTTTAACGACCCCACCGCGACTGCTGAAACCGGGCGTCTCGTCACGCGAGGCATTTGCCTGGGCAAGCCTGGATTTTGCGAATTCCGGGTATACCACGGTCGTGCTGACGGCCGTTTTCAACGCCTATTTTGTGTCTCATGTCATGGCGGGCCATTCCGCAGGCACTCTGGTCTGGACGTTGGTTCTGTCTGCGAGTTATCTCCTGGTCATGTTGTCAGCGCCCGTCATCGGTGCCTATGCGGATCTTCGTGCAAAGAAACGCAGACTACTCGTGATCAGCACCTGGGGATGTGTGATTGCAACAGCCCTTTTGACGACCGTGGACCAGGGCTTGTGGGCCTGGGCGGCGGTGCTGTTGGTGATCTCGAATCTTTGTTACGCAACGAATCAGGATCTCGTCGCCGCATTTCTTCCCGAACTCGCCCCGAAAGAAAACTTTGGCAAGGTCTCCGGCTACGGCTGGGCCTGGGGCTACCTCGGCGGGCTCGTAAGCCTTGGGCTCTCCCTGGTTTGGGTCGCCTACGCGCAGGGGGCCTCGCTCTCCGCCCAATGGGTGGTTGGGGGAACCACGATTACGACGGCATTGCTATTTGCGTTCGTGGCACTGCCGTCTCTCATCGTCTTGCGTGAGCGCGCGTTACCGCACCCTGACTCCGATCACTGGTCTTTGCGTGATTGGCTGTCCGCAAGCTGGGGGCGTTTGTCGGAGACCTGGGCGCGATCACGACATCAACATGATCTACGCCGGTTTCTCGTCTGTGTCGTGATTTATCACGCCGGCGTCCAGACCGTGATTACGTTGGCGGCAGTTTATGCGCAGCAGGTCATGAACTTCTCGATGACCGAGACCATCACGCTGATCCTGGTCGTCAATATCACTGCAGCAGTCGGGGCTTGGTTGTTCGGGTATTGTCAGGATTGGCTCGGGCACCGGCGCGGACTCACTCTGGCGCTTGTCTTCTGGTTGGTGATGGTGGGGCTTGCCTGGATCGCGACAACGCCAATGATTTTTTGGATCGCCGCAAATTTTGCTGGCCTTGCAATGGGTGCGTCGCAAAGCGGTGCGCGCGCTGCGATTGCCTATCTTGCGCCATCTGGCCGAGAGGGGGAAATCTTCGGGATCTGGGGGGTGGGCGTCAATCTTGCAGCCATTCTGGGCCCGCTGACCTATGGTCTTGTGACCTGGCTAAGCGGTGACGAGCATCGACTGGCGATGCTCACCACCGGCGCTTTCTTTCTTATCGGGCTTGTCTTACTGTGGCGTGTTGATTTCGAGCGTGGCCATCGTGATGCGGGTCATGGCGACTCCCCTGACCGTCGCAGGTCTTAATCTAGGCTGTCAGGAATTGTTTGACCTTTGGCCAGTGATGATCAAAGTCCGAGAGGCCATGATCTGAGCCTTCGATGATGTGATGTGTAGCACCGGGATAGCGTGCCACCATCTCTTGCCAGTCGAGGAGTTCATCGCCTTTAGCGGCGACCAGCAGATAGCGTTCGGCCTGAGTGATCCCGACCTCGAGCGCTTTTAAGTCATCAATATATTCCGCTCGAAAGCGTAAGACCTCATTGGTGTGCCATGCCGGAAGATCGCCAACATATGGTGCAAGGTCTCGCGCGGGCCACGGGGCGGGATTTAGGAGTGCTGCTCTAAACTGATGCCGCTCGGGGTGTGTCTCCATTAAGTAGCTCGCGTAAAACCCGCCGAGCGAGCTTCCAATGAGGCCGATCCGGTGCCCCTGGGCAAGCCCCTCAGCAATGGCGGCCTCGGCCTGAGCAATGGCGACCCTCGGGGCGATATCGAGAGCGGGACACAGGCTATGGATCTTCGATCTGGCAAGATCTTCTGCGATCATCACAGCTTTCGAGGACTGCGGTGAGCTTCGAAAGCCGTGCAGATAAATAATACTGACAGGGTTCACGACGGCTGCTTTCTAACCAGAGACTGAAAGCAACGATCTTACTTGAGAAGGATGATGGTCATGACAACAAAAGGCGTTGCGCTTGTGACGGGGGCAGGAAGTGGGATCGGACGGGCGGTGGCTCGCAGACTACTGAAGGACGGCTGGGCCGTTGCGCTCGCAGGTCGACGGGAGTCGACACTCGCAGAGACGGCTTCTGGTTTTGAGTCGAATGCCTTAATTGTCCAGACCGATGTCTCTCGGGAAGGTGATGTCGATGCCTGTTTCTCGGCGATCGTTGGAAAATGGTCGCGGCTGGATTTGTTATTTAACAATGCGGGCATTTTCCCGCCGGGACAATTGATTGATGAGCTCTCAGTAGACAGCTGGCGTGAATCAGTTGAGATCAATCTGACCGGGGCGTTTCTCTGTGCGCGCGCAGCCTTTGCACAGATGCGTCGACAGACTCCGCAGGGTGGGCGGATTATCAATAACGGCTCTATTTCTGCGCATGCACCAAGACCTCAGTCGGTAGGCTATACCGCAACAAAACATGCGATCACAGGTCTCACCAAGTCACTCTCGCTGGATGGGCGTGCCTTTGATATTGCCTGCGGACAAATTGATATCGGAAACGCCGCTTCAGAGATGACCACCGGTTTTGGCGCTGGCGCCCTGCAGGCAAATGGATCCCGCATGGCCGAACCAAGAATGGATGTTGCGGATGTGGCCGACGCGGTGGCCTATATGGCTGGATTACCGCTTGCAGCGAATGTTCAGTTTATGACTGTGATGGCAACGAAGATGCCGTTTGTGGGTCGCGGCTAGTGCTCTCCTGACACTGAAGCAGTCGCTCTGATCTAGTTTGGGAAATGGCATGGGGGTCATGGCGTTTTTCCGAGGGGAGATCGCACTGAACCCAGTGTCCCGTTGCGGATTGAATCAAGATGGGAAGCCCATCAGAGGAGTGAAGGTCAACGTAGCCATCGGGCGTGATAAAGATCCGACGCTGATGGCGGTCAAGCGCGATTCGATAGTTGTCGAGTCCGATCATGTCCGGGTTTGAGATACGCCAGACCTGGGCTTCCGTGACCATCGCACGTGAACTGACGAAGTAGGCCCGGTGACTTGCCATCGGAATTCGGATCTGACTACTCGCAAGGTTCACGCCAAAGGGAATTGTCTTGGGGTCCAGAGTAAATCGTGCCTCCGTCCATGGGGGTACTTGGCGGAACATGGCAATGCCTTTCTCATCGGTGACCTGCATTCCCCGTCCAGCCTGGTGGATTTTGACAGCGGGTATTCCAAGGTCTTGAATCACAAGGTTGTCTTCGCCTGCGCGGCCAAAGCCTAGCCCTTTTGGCGTAACCCACAGCCGAGTTGATGCGGACCAAGCGGTTGTCTGCGTCAGGCTGTCGGCCCGAATCGAAAAGTCGCCGTAATGACTGGGGTAACGAAAGAATGCCTGCGTTCTTTCTTGCCTGTCTTGAACTTGACTGAGACTTAAGGTTGGCTTCGACGGATCTGGACGGCCTGCAGTCATCTCTGTGGTGACGACGTGTCGAGACTCATTGGGAGTGGGCTGGCCACGTATTCC
>CAYPCG010000011.1:0-33635 GCA_964409175.1 uncultured Burkholderiaceae bacterium | reverse complement strand
GTACTTGGTGGAAGTGGTGGCCTTGGGAAAGCGGTTGCCATGTCACTCGCGGCAGAGGGCGCTATCGTGCTCATTACCGGCCGCACCCCGGAAACGCTGGAGAAGACGGCGAGTGAAATCAAGGCTGCCGGCGGCACCGTAAAGACCATGGTCTGGGATTTAAAAGATATTAACAATGTGACGAACTACCACGCACAGGCCGTCGAGGCACTGGGTGGATCAGTCGAGATTTTGTTTAATAACGGTGGTGGTCCCCCGCCATCGCCTGCCCAAGGGCAACCCGTTGAAAAGTGGCGTGAGCAGTTCGAGTCGATGGTGCTCTCGCTCATTTCGGTGACGGATGCTGTCCTTCCGGGAATGATTGCCGCTAACTGGGGTCGCGTCATTACGAATACCTCATCGGGAGTGATTACCCCCATCCCGAACCTTGCGATGTCCAATAGCCTTCGTAGTTCACTCGTGGGCTGGTCTAAGACGCTGGCGGCAGAGGTTGCGGATAAAGGGATTACCGTCAATATTGTGGTGCCTGGGCGTATTGCAACCGATCGTCTTAAGTTTCTAGACGAGGCCCGTGCCAAGCGGGAGGGCTCAACCCTGGACGAGGTGGAGAAAAAATCTAAGTCGACAATTCCTGCGAAACGCTATGGCAATCCACGAGAGTATGGAGATACCGTCGCTTTTATTGCATCCGCGCGGGCGAGCTACATCACAGGTTCTATGATTCGCGTGGATGGTGGTGTAGTACCGAATGTCTGACCAGACGCCATTACTGTTTACGCCGATTACTCTTGAAGGGGTGGTCGCGCGTAATCGTGTCGTCGTCTCACCCATGTGTCAGTATGACTCTGACGATGGGGCGGCCACGGATTGGCATTTGGTGCATCTAGGGCAGTTCGCGATTGGCGGCGCAGGCATCATCATCTGTGAAGAGACGTCTGTCGAGGAACGCGGTCGAAAGACCTATGGCTGTTCAGGGATCTATCGTGACGATTTGATTCCAAGCTATCGCCGAGTGAATGACTTTTTAAGAAAACATGGATCGATTCCGGCGATGCAGCTTGGTCATGCGGGTCGTGAGGCATCGGGCCTGCCGCCGTGGGAAGGCTACCGAAAGCTTACATCCGAAGATGCCAAGCTTGGCACTCCTCCGTGGGAGACGGTTGGACCAAGTCGTGTCTCGGCGAAGGAGACAACCCCGCTGCCGCGCGCGTTGACGGTCACTGACATTAAAGCGTTGGTTAACACATGGAGAGAGGCAGCCTGCCGTGCCGCAGAGGCAGACTATGACATTGTGGAGATTCATGCGGCACACGGCTATCTGATTCACCAGTTTCTATCGCCGGTCGCTAACCTTCGTGATGATGCCTATGGTGGGGATCAACAAGGCCGCATGCGGTTTTGTCTAGAGATTATTGAAGCGATTCGTGGCGTTTGGCCAAAGAACAAACCGATCTTTCTTCGCGTCTCTGCTGTTGACGGCACAGGGCAGTGGACGCTTGATGACACCGTGGCGCTCTGTAAGGAGGCGAAGGCGCGGGGCGTCAATGTTGTGACGACCTCTTCAGGAGGAATTTCGGGTGCAACGGTTGCCGCGGTAGTGCCACGTGTTCCAGGCTATCAGGTACCGTTTGCTGAAAGAGTCCGTGCGGAGACGGGGGTGAAGACCATCGCTGTGGGGCTGATTACGGATCCCCACCAGGCAGAACAGATCCTGCAGGACGGTAAGGCGGATCTTGTCGCGTTGGCGCGAGAGATGCTCTGGAACCCTCGATGGGCGGTCAACGCGGCCCAGGCGCTGGGGGTGAAAGACTATCTGGACATGCTCCCACCACTCTACGCTTGGTGGCTCAAGCGACGTGAGGAGATTCGCCGATTGACAGACGGGGGTTAGGCTCGGATTCTTGGTCTTAGAGATCACGAAAACTTTTTGTGGATGAGACCTTATGAGCGATTTCCGAATTCCTACCTCGGACCCTGGCGTTGAGATTGTTGGTCGTATTCGTGGCGAAGGCCCGCCGCTGTTGCTCTTACACGGAAATCCATTGACGCAAAAGAGCTGGGATCGGATTGCCCCAGATCTTGCGCAGCGGTTTACCGTTGTGACGACCGACCTGCGAGGCTATGGCGATAGTTCCAAGCCGATCGGTCTGCCAAATCACGAAAATTATTCGTTTCGACGAATGGCCCTCGATCAAGTCGAGGTGATGGCCCATTTGGGGTTCTCGCAGTTCGCATTAGCCGGCCACGATCGTGGCGCGAGAACTGCCTTTCGTCTGGCGATGGATCATCCTGAGCGGGTACGCCGAGTCGCCTTTCTCGATATTCTTCCCACCCATCGGGTTTTTCAGAACATTGATGCGCAGATGGCGCTTGATCTCTATCACTGGTGGTTTATGGCGCAGCCGAAGGGCTTTCCTGAAACCCTATTGCGCAACAACGAGGAGTACTACATTCGCAATAAGCTGATGAAGCAGGGACCAGGGAAGGGTGGATTTACTGAAGAGGAGATTCAGGAGTACATCCGGGTCTGCACGCCCGAAAATATTCACGGAGTCTGTGAAGACTATCGCGCAGCAGCCACAATTGATCTGCAAATGGACACCGCTGATGTCGAGGCGGGCCGCAAGGTTCAGCCTCCTGCCTTAATCATCTGGGGGCAGCACAGCCACACGGCCCATCATCACGACCCGACGATCGAGTGGCCAAAGTACTGCGCCAATATTGAGCGCATGGTGGCCCTGCCGTGCGGTCATTACCCAACCGAGCAGGCGCCGAAAGAGACGCTAGCGGAATTCCTGGAATTCTTTAGTCGCTACTAGAACTTATCGCAGGGTGGTGTGCACTCAGCTCAAAAAGTTAGATTTCAAAGAAATTTAGCAATTTCGAGGATGTCGTCCTCAAGCATTTCTCGCACTTCAATCAGCACGAGCTTGCCTTTTCGGTCGATTACAAATAGCTGTGGTAGACCACGGCGTTGCTTGTAAATCGCATCCCACTCTGGGGTGACCATCCCCGCCTTAAAAGAATAGCCTCCCTTTTTCATGTACTGCTGCGCTGCGTCCGCTGTCTTATCAAGGCTCACGGTAATGACTTCAAGGCCACGCGCCTGATGTTGCTTGTAGAATCGATCCAGGATCGGGTTCTGGCGAGCGCAGAACGGGCACCAGGATCCCCAGAACTCGAGAATGATGACTTTGCCTTTGAGTGAGTCCCAGTTGACGGGTTGGCCATTGAGCAACGTCAGGGCTGGCAGCCGGATGATGTCGCCCAGTGTCCAGGACGCTGCCTGTGCAACGGCAATCCTAGGCCATAGCGTTAAGGCCAGCAGGCTGAGCATAACGTCTCGGCGGATCATGATGTCAGCTTTTGTACCACGAGGCTGCCGACCATGTCACCTTCGACATTTACCGAGGTTCTTACCGTGTCGAGCAGTCGATCAATTGGTAAGAGCAGGGCAATGGCAGCGGTGGGTAGTCCCACAGACTCAAGCACTAAGACCACGCTCAGCATGCCAACACTTGGCATCCCCGGGGCGCCGATTGCGCCAAGCATGGCGACAAAGAAGACGATGATCTGTTCAGCCACGCTCAGATCGACTCCCGCGAGGCGTGCAACAAAGAGAACCGCAACTGCCTCATACAGCGCGGTTCCATCCATGTTGACTGTCGCTCCGAGTGGCACTACAAAGTCCGCGATCTCTTCTTTAACGCCTAGTTCTTCTTTTGTACATCGAAGCGTGATTGGAAGTGTGGCGTTACTTGAGGATGTGGCAAATGCGGTAATTAACGCTGGCTTTGCACCTCTCCAAAAGGTGAGAGGACCGACGCGAGTGACAAGGTAGAGAATCAGCGGTAGTACAACCACCCCGTGAAACAACGTTGCCCCGATCACTACAACGATTAGCTCGAGAAGCCCCTGGTAAACGCTGCTGTTTTGAGTGGCGACGAGCCGAAGCAGTAAGGCACCCACGCCAATCGGAGCGATCCACATAATCCAGCCCACAATCCTTAGGCAGATATCTTGAAGCTCCTTAAAAAGGTTATGAATGGTCTTATAGCGCTCACCGCCTGCGACCAAAGCAATACCAATTAAAACTGCGGCGATCAGGATTGCAAGAATATCCCCCTGGGCAAGCGCTTTAAACGGGTTCTGAATCATCCCGCGGAGAAGGTGGCTGATGTAGTCCGATAGCGCCATATTGCGCGCTGGCGCGTTCTGGACTGCTTCTGAGAGCATGAGCACCTCAGCACCTTCGCCTGGCTTAAACAGGCTTGAGGCGCCAAAGCCAATCAGGATGGCGATGCCTGTAGTGGTCATAAAGAATACGAGTGTAATGACCCAGACACGATGCATGCTGTTGTGAGATTGAAGGTTGGCAACTCCCACCACAATCGATGCAAAGACCAACGGGACAACCACCATCCGTAGAAGGTCTAGAAAAAAGTTACTGATCAGTTTCGAGGTGTAGAGCGTGCCTTCTACTCCCGCGGCCTGCGGTCCTACCTGAGTGATCCAAAATCCCAATCCGAGACCAATGAGTGCGCCGATCAAGATCCAGACGTTGAGAGAAAGCTTTTTCATTGTACTGAACCTTTTGAGTGTCTGATTGTTCTCGATTACTTGAATCGCCAAGTTATCCCGAGACCCAATTGTTTCTCGGCATCATCAGGCGTCGTTGTTCGTTGCACGCCGGCGTCCAGATCTAGCGACTCAGTGACGGACCAGATGATTCCCAGGATACCAAAGCGTGTCTTCGTCTTGTGTTCACTTGCGTCGGAGTTGCGTTGACCAATGTCGGCAACTAGATTGACGTTACCTTTTAAAGGGTAAAGCGCGGCTACTGATGTCTGATTAATTCGAGCACGATTTTCTAGTTGCGCATTATTGTGTTTAAACCGATTATGGACGTGCGATTGATTTACTAGAATCGTGACATCGTCCAGGCTAACCTGCCCGATAAGCGCCAGTGAAAAGCGATCTTTCCCGTTGCCTAAACCGCGTGCGGCACTTGCAGTCGCAGGTGTCCATTCCGGCTTAATACCAAAGGAGAACTGGTCTGTATCAAATAGGCGCCATTTGGCGCCGATACTGAGGTCATTAAGTCCAGTGGGCTGTTGTCGGGGCGCGCGGTAGATTCCGGGAAGCGACACAGAGATATCGACCGATTGGGTGATACCCCTGGTGTAAGTAAGCTCTGCTAACTTGGTTTTCCCATGGGCAGTCTTAGCCCAATCCGTGCTGAATTCAATTTGATTTCCTTTGACTCCTTGTGTGCCGGTATCATCGGTCACCAAGGGGTGGGCGGCAAAGATTGGAGACGCTATCAAGAGCGAGATTAAAGCAAAGAAAGCTCTCATTTCAGTTTCTTTCAGAGTTCAGCAACCTGACGGATTGTGCCACCGCCAAGAGAGAAACCCCGCATGGGCGGGGTTTCTTTTTGGGCAATTTGCTGTCTTAGGCCGCAATCAGTGAAAGTGTCTGATTGAAGGTGGGACTTGGCCGCATGATGGCATCTAGCTTGGCTTGGTCTGGTCGATAGTAGCCACCGATGTCCACTTTCTGTCCTTGAACGCTGTTGAGCTCGGAGACGATCTTCTGCTCGTTATCCGCTAAGGCCTTGGCAACTGGTGCAAAGATTTTCGCAAATGCGGGATCCTCTGTCTGCGACGCTAACTCGTGCGTCCAGTAGAGGGTGAGATAGAACTGGCTGCCGCGGTTATCAAGCTCGCCTGTCTTGGGGGAGGGTGACTTGCGGTTATCCAGAAGTCGCTCCGTCGCCTTATCCAGGGTCTTGGCCAGAATTTTGGCGCGCTGATTGCCGGTTTTGATGCCCAGGTCCTCAAGGCTCACCGCCAGAGCAAGAAACTCGCCCAGTGAATCCCAGCGAAGGTGGTTCTCTTCTACCAGTTGTTGGACGTGCTTCGGTGCGGAACCACCTGCACCCGTCTCATACATGCCACCACCGGCCATCAGAGGAACGATGGAGAGCATCTTGGCACTCGTGCCGAGCTCCATGATCGGGAAGAGATCTGTTAGATAGTCTCGTAGGATGTTACCGGTGACCGAAATAGTATCTAGACCACGAACAACACGCTCAAGCGTATAACGCATGGCGCGAACCTGAGACATGATCTGGATGTCTAGGCCTTTGGTGTCGTGCTCTTTCAGGTAGTGCTCGACCTTCTTAATGAGCTCATTTTCGTGTGGGCGATAGGGATCAAGCCAAAAGACGGCGGGCATGCCCGAGTTACGGCAACGGTTGACTGCTAATTTGACCCAATCACGTACCGGCGCATCTTTCACTTCGCACATCCGCCAGATGTCGCCCTGCTCGACATTTTGAGAAAGCAATACTTCCCCTGTTTCGATGTCCGTAATGTTAGCAACGCCATCCTCGGAAATCTCAAACGTCTTGTCATGCGAGCCGTACTCTTCCGCTTGCTGGGCCATCAGGCCCACGTTCGGTACTGTTCCCATGGTGCGGGGGTCGAATGCACCATGCCATTTACAGAAGTTGATCACCTCTTGGTAGATGCGGGCGAAGGTGCTCTCGGGGATGACTGCTTTGACCTCTTTCAGTCGACCGTCCGGTCCATACATCTTGCCGCCGGCGCGGATCATGGCAGGCATGGAAGCGTCCACAATCACATCGCTCGGGGAGTGGAAGTTGGTGATGCCCTTTGCAGAGTCCACCATGGCCAGCTCAGGTCGGTGCTGATGACAGGCGTGGATATCCCGCATGATCTCTTCGCGATCACGATCCGGTAGCTTGGCGATTTTGTTGTACAGATCCACCATTCCGTTATTGACGTTGACACCGAGTTCTGCCAAGACCTTGGCGTGCTTATCAAATGCCTCTTTGTAGAAGACGCGTACACAGTGGCCGAAGACAATCGGATGGGAGACCTTCATCATGGTCGCCTTGACGTGCAGCGAGAACATCACCCCGGTTTTGTGGGCGTCTTCGATCTGCTTTTCGTAGAACTCGCACAAGGCCTTTTTGCTCATGTACATCGAGTCGATGATCTCCCCCTTTGTGACGGCCACTTTGGGCCGAAGCACAATGGTTTTGCCGCTTTTCGTGATCAGTTCCATCTTGACGGTGCGGTCACGGTCAAGCGTCATTGACTTCTCACCGTGATAGAAATCGCCGCCGGTCATGTGCGAGACATGGGTGCGGGATGCGGGAGACCATTCCCCCATGGAATGAGGATTCCGCTTTGCGTACTCCTTGACCGCTCGCGGCGCGCGACGGTCAGAGTTTCCCTCTCGCAGCACGGGATTTACCGCAGAACCCAGGCATTTCGAATACCGTGCTGCGATTGCTTTTTCTTCCTCTGTTTTTGGGTCGTCCGGAAAGTCAGGCACCTTAAAGCCCTTGGACTGTAGCTCTTTGATTGCGGCAACCAGTTGGGGCACAGAGGCACTGATATTCGGCAGCTTGATAATGTTGGCGTCTGGCTCGAGCGTCTTCTTTCCCAGTTCTGTCAGAACATCCGGAACCCGTTGCTCTGGGGTGAGGTAATCGGGAAAGTTACCCAGGATGCGGCCCGCGAGCGAGATGTCGCTCAGCTCAACAGAGACGCCGGCGGGTTTGGTCAGGGCCTTCACCAACGGCAGGAAGGCTTGGGTCGCCAGCATCGGCGCCTCGTCGGTGAGGGTGTAGAAAATAGTGTTTTGACTAGACATAAGCTCCCCTTAGCTGTCAGGTTTAGTTTTTGTATTTTTAACCCGACTATTATCCTCGGGAGCAAAAAAATCCGCCAATGACCGGACCAACGGGCGGGATTTATGCGCCGAGAGGAATATCGCTTAAGGGGGTGTCTCTGACCTGGCGGAAACGAAGCGATCGATAGCCTTGGGAGCGCTCCGGTCTGGTAAGAAGAATCTGCCACAGCTGTCCCTTTTGGGAGCGGAAGTATCCTGCGCAGCTCAGAAGGTAGTACGACCACATCCGAAGAAATCGAGCGTCATATCGTCGAGATAGCGTGGGGAGCGCATTGACGATGTTTCCGTGCCAGGCCATGAGCGTCCTGTCATAGTCTCTGCCGAAGTTCTGCCAGTCTTCGATGACCCACTTGGGCTCAACAGACTGGGTGATTTCTGCCGCAGAGGGAATCTTTCCATTCGGAAATATGTACTTATCGATCCAGGGATCGGTACTTAGCGTGGTGATCCGGCTGCCGATTGTGTGGAGGAGAAACAGACCCTCGGGTTTTAAGGCCTTGTGAACTGCTTGAAAATAGGTAGGGTAGTTTCTCTCCCCCACATGCTCAAACATGCCGACAGAGACGATCTTATCGAATGACTGATCAAGGTCGCGGTAGTCTTGAAGCCGGATATCGATCGGAAGGCCCGCACAGGTTTGCATCGCCTGGGCCTTTTGCTCGCGAGAGACGGTGAGTCCGGTGACCTTGACGCCATAGTGTTGGGCTGCGTGAGCGGCGAGACCACCCCAGCCGCAGCCGATGTCAAGCAGGTGTTCTCCAGGTTGGAGCTCAAGTTTTTGACAGATCAGATCAAGCTTGTCGATCTGGGCCTGCTCCAGTGTTGACGCACGCTCCCAATAGGCGCATGAATAGATCATTCGACTGTCCAGCATATGCCAGAAAAGGTCGTTATCGAGATCGTAGTGACGCTCGGCAACCTGAAACGCTCGGTGCCGACTTTGAAGGTTCATGATCTTTGCACGAACAAGCATCAAGACCGCTTTGGCGCGCGCCTTCCCGCGGATATCGTCGTCCAGGTTGATACTCAGTAGTCGCGTAATGCATTGATCAAGGGCTTGGCAGTCCCAGTCCCCGTCCATGTAAGACTCGCCCAGGCCCAGAGACCATCGGCTAAGGACTTTCTCGAAGAACTGTTGGCGATGAATTCGAATGTCATGCGGACGGCCGCCATTGAGCTGAATGTCGGCCTTGGCGAGGAGTTCTTGAACGAAGCGGTAGGGGGCAGCTGTACTTGCGGACATCATCGTCAGTGGATGGGGCAAACAGTAACAGCATCAGGCTACCTTTCGCGCGGAGACCCATGCACACTCGATGTGTGGAACTTATCGGTAAATTCTGCTGGTATTAAAGGGTAAATTTCTTGCAGCGCCAAGTATTCTGGCTTATTCGAAGCACTCCGGATGCCACGTTAAATTCGATTCGTTTTTGATCGCTGGCGTTTTCGTAGATTCGGACTGCACCTTGTTCCTCAACAAAACGATAGGCCTGTGACTGAAACCGAAGTGATGTTGGCGTCATGAGAAGTTCGTCGGAGTTGTCTTGTTGTTCAATCTTAATGCAGTCAAATGCCTGTTCGCGAACGGCGCAGGCAGGTAGAAGGCTCACAAGAACGATGATCACAGGCATCGCTAGGTATCGCATGGGCTGCATCCCTGCCATTTAGTTAATCCGCTCAATGAACCAATACAGGGCAACCATCGCAATCAGTATCGATCCGCTAAAGACAAATCCCCAGCGATAGATGGCAGTCGCTCTGAGTGCCCACGCCAGCGGAAAGAAGACAGCGACGATGGCGAGCTGGCCGAGTTCTACCCCGACATTAAACCCCAAGAGCGCAGCTGTAAGCTGCTCTGAGGGCAGTCCAAGATCGGCTAAGACACTTGCAAACCCAAACCCATGAATAAGGCCGAAGGCAAAAGCAATTTGCCATCTGAGATGAATCAAAGTTTTCGTCAGATTTCCCAGTGCTGCAAAAATCACGGATGCCGCAATGATCGGCTCAACCAGCCCATCGGGCGGTGTAATGATCTCGAGAACGGTGAGCCCTAGCGTAATGGAATGGGCGACGGTAAAGGCTGTCACCACTGCAACGACGTTCTTTAGCGCGGGCCTGATCTGATTTACGGGGCGCCAATCGCCGAGCGCGGAAGAGTCTCGTAGGAAAACGCATGGCAGCAGCAGGCTGATTAAGAAAAGAATATGGTCGGCACCAATCCAGATATGCCAGATGCCCTCAATCAGGTAAGTGCCTAAGACGGACAGAAAACCTCCCGCCGTCGGGTCTAATCTGTGCTCGGGACGATCGGGGCTCGCCATCGCGCCGATGGCGGACCCTTCCAGAGTAGCCTTGATCAGCCCACGGTGTAAGGCATCTTGATCAAAAAAAAGCGTGTAGCGTATCGATAGGGGTTTATTCGTTGAATCTGACGGGCAGCCCACCGGGCTGATCACGCTGAGGTAGTTCTCCTCGCCGTAGGTTGCAGCCGCCCAGTCCGGATCCTTCAACTGGCATGGTCGTTCACCACGCTGCAGTCGGACACCTTCATGGATCCAAGGTGTAACCAGGTCTCGTTGCGTTTTAATCTCTTGCCATGTCACGGCACCGTCGCGATCCTGGTCAAAGTCAAACCGTAATGCCAGATCTCTCAGGGGAAGATCCAACCGAAGTGTGACCTCACCATTTGAGCCCTCTGAAATCGCGATATAGCTCGTACTGCTCGAATGTGACCAGGCGGACGATAGCGGGAGCAAAGTCAGTGCCAGGCAACCCAGCATCGCCCAAATTCGGGAGAGTCTCGCCCGTTGGTAAGCCCCCCGACTCATTGCTTGCCCCTTGCTGAACCCGCCTGTCGAATATCCCCCAAAAGCCGATCAAGTTCCGGCTCTCGATATCCGGTTTCTGACTGCCATCGGAGTAGCGCTGTCGCCTGGTCTGGCATGCCGCTCCTGATCGCGGCAAGGGCATATAAAAGCGCGTCTGCAGGTTCACGTTCGGTCTTCCAGGCGAGTTGGGCCATCCTCAGGGCTTCTTTTGGGTCTTGGTTAATTTCGAGTTTGTACTTAATGATCGGACGCTCGTTGATCGAGTCCCCCCTGGCTGCTTGTTGACTCAGTCGTTGGGAGAACTCTGAAACCAAGGCGGGTTCCTGCCCGTTTCTGAGCGCGCGGGCAGTTTGAATTGCGGCAACCAGTAGCGCATCGGATCGCGGGAGCTTGTCATTGAACTTCCAGGCGTCAAGGTAAGCCCCCTCACGATTCAATAGGTCAATCAGGGCGACGCGCACGCCGTGACTCGCTGTTCCCGCCCTTATATGAGATTCCCAGACCTTTCTGGCGCCCGTGCGATCCCCGGCGACCCGACGCGCCTCACCTCGATGAAAGGCAAGCCACTCCTGGGCGTTTTGCCCCTGATAGTCCGGATGAAGGGAAAGGCGATCGAGCTCTAGAACTGCCTGCGCCGGGTTGCCGGTGCGGTAGAGCAATACAGCGTAACAGCTTGACTGCTCGGCACTGCCAAAGCGCCTGCCGATGGCGGCACACTCTTCCTTTGCCTTGGGAAGCTCCGCTCGAACCATGTAGATCGCAAATCTCCATGCCCAGAACTCGGGCTGCTGCGGGTCCTTGGCGATGGCTGCATTCAAGTCGGCCAGGGCCCCCTCGAAATCATGCTTCCCTTGGCGTATCAAGGCCCTGACAAATTGCGTATCCCCCGGAATTTCCTGACTGGTCCACCAAGGTTCCAGCATCGCCTGGGCGTTCCCTAGCCAGCGGAGGTCCCCGTGCCGGATCGCTGCAAGAATGGCGGTTCTCGCGGTCGATGTGGCGGTCGCGATGTCTTTGGGATTTTCTCGCCACCGCTGCATGGCTTGGCGCAGCGCGCCAGCCTCCCTCTGGGTTGATCCGTCTTTCAACAGTACAGCCGATTCCTGTGGCTGAAAACGCACTTGTGCAAGACCTTTGGCCGGAAACAGGCTGGCGGCCAATAGTGGGGCGACGAGCAGGGGTAGGGCAGAAAACCCCTTGACGGAAGCCCTTATAAATCTCCACAATCCGCTGGCGTTGTGTAGTGATCTCATCTCTTGGGCACTCAGAACGTTCCTCTTAAAGATGTCAACTTTACAGGTGAAAACTGATGAAATCCGTACTGACCGTTGTGGCTTCCGCTCTGATTGCTGTCTCCGCTCCTGCCTTTGCCATGAATCATGGCGGTGGTAAGGCTGATGACAAAAAAGTTGACTGCAAAAAAGCAGAAAACAAAGACAAGAAAGAGTGCAAAGAAGCTCCTAAGAAGTAATTTCTTGTAATCTCAAAACCCTCTGAGCGGAGACTGCTCGGAGGGTTTTTTATTGCGTGGTCAGGGTTGTCGAACGACGCATCAATAGAGACGGCGATGACGAATAAGTAGCAGTAGTGCAGTGCCAAGTACCATCACGACCGCTGCAAAAATGAGTCCGTCGTTATAGGCGCCAGAAACAGCGCCAATCCAGCCGGTCACAGCAGGTCCGAGAATCTGGGCGGATCCATAGGCGAGGGTCATCTTGCCCATCATCTTTGCAGGCTTGGTCGGATAGAACTTTCCCGCCATCGTCAGCACGAGGCTGACCATCCCAATAAAGGTTCCGCCAAAAATAATGGCGCTTAGAGTGGCCGCCCAGAATTCGGTCACAACTACCGGCAATGCAATTCCCAGCGTCTGCAGTGACGCGGCAAGCACTAAGGCATTGATCTCACCGGTTCGTCGCGCAATCAAATCCCAGATGATGCAGGCCGGTGCAGCGGCAAGCCCAATGATTAGAAATGCAAGATTTCCCGACCCGGACAGTCCGGGCATTCGATCAATGATGGCCACGGTGAATGTCGCACTCACGACATATCCGATACCAGCGCAAAAGTAGGCGGCGAGTAATAGTCGCATCAATAACGTCGAGGGAGGCTGATCTATCATGGGAAGCCCGGCCTGGGTGTGCTGGCTGCTGTCCGGGGGCGGCAGCCAGGCGAGCGCAGGAATGAGTAGGACACCTGCGATCACTGTGAATAGAAACCACTGGTCTCTCCAGTCGAGCCAAGTGTTCGTCGCCATCACGACCGCAGCGCAGCCAGCGATGCCAAGACCGAGTCCTGAGAAATGAATGCCAAGTTCGCTGCGCTGACCATGTCGAATCAGCCAGTTGAGAATGAGCCCGCTCCCCAAGAGCATGGCGGCGGCGCTACTGAACCCCGCAATGAATCGTGAGATGCCCCACAGGATTGGGTTCGCTGACAAGCCCATCATCAAGGTGCTGATCACGGCCAGGATCATGCCCATGCGATACAGCTTATCTTTTAGCGCGAGTGACTCAATCCGAGAGGCAACAAGTGCGCCCCCGAGATAGCCCATGTAGTTCACAGCGGCGAGCAGTCCTGCGGATGCGATTCCGAGTCCCGCCTGTTCTTGCATGATGGGCAGTAACGGGGTGTACGCAAATCGGGCAACGCCTAGCCCGAGTAACATACTAAAAATGCCTGCGCCGAGAACCTTAAAGCGTTGCATCTGCATGGTGATAAGCGTCACGGGCTTCACAACATCATGCAGATTGAATCGTCACATGGATCGATGCACTAGTCGGCCTGGGCCAAAAGCGGCATCAAGTCCTTGCGGATATCCTTGGCCCCCTGTTGCGGGGCGTAGCGCTCAGTGACCCGACCGCTTCGATCAATGAGGAACTTAGTGAAATTCCACTTGATCGCCTCTGTACCAAAGATGCCCGGTGCCTCCGACTTCAGATGCAGATAAAGCGCGTGCGCATTTGGACCATTGACGTCGGTCTTCTGGAAGATAGGAAACGTGACGGCATAGCGGGTCGAGCAGAATTGTGCGATCTCACTCGCATCACCCGGTTCCTGTGCGCCGAACTGATTGCAGGGGAATCCCAGAATCTCGAAACCGGCCTCCTTGACTTCATCATAGAGCGCCTGTAGCTCCGCGTACTGTGGCGTGAAGCCACATTGACTTGCGACGTTGACGATCAGCAAGACCTTACCAGCGTAGTCTTGAAGGTTTTCGGTGCGGCCATCCAGGCGGGTGAGGGGGATATTAGGGAGCATGGACCTTATGCTAACCGAAGTGCAACGGCGCCTGTAATGATAATCAGGACCGACAGTACGCGTCGTGGCGTTAATGCCTCGTTTAAAAACCAAGTTCCAAAAAGCACCGCAAACAGCACCGATGTCTCACGTAGGGCAGCGACGGCGGCAACGGGTGCAACGGTCATCGCCCATAGTGCGATTGCGTACGAACTCACGGACGCAGCAGCACCGCCGAGTCCAATTGCCCAACGCTCTTTGAAATAAGTAACCGCGCGCTGCTTTCGGAGATAAAGCACCCAGAAGGCAAATGCCCATCCATCAAAGGCAAACAACGCGGCGATGTACTGGGCCGCATTCTGGGATGTCCGTACGCCTTTGGCATCGATCAGGGTATAGATCGCAATAATTGCAGAGTTAAGAAGTGCAAAAAGAATTGCCCGTCGATGTTGCAATAGTCCAGCCGACATCCCAAGAATAAGTACACCGATACAGATCAGTGCGACCCCTACCCATCCAAGGAGTGACATACTCGATCCGTCGATAAAGGCGAGTGACCCAATTGCAACCATGAGTGGCGCGACACCGCGCATGAGCGGGTATGTCAGCCCAAGATCGCCATGGTGATAGGCCTGGGCGAGCGCAAAGTAATAGCCAATATGAATGACGACCGATGCTGCGAGATACGGCCAGGACTCTGCGGGGGGAAGCCCCAGCGCCAGGCAGAAGGGAATCGCGATGAACGAGCAGCAGAGGTGAATGAGCGCCGTGTCGAGTGTCTTGTCAGTGCTTGACTTCACCATGACATTCCAGCTGGCATGGAGCATTGCACCGACCAACACGGCCAGCATGACGGTCCAGGTCATGACCGTCCTGTCGTCTGAACGTGCTGAATGTTCATCGCAATGTCTAGAAAGGCACGGATGAGTCGGGCCTCCTTGCGGTCTCGAAGGCAGACCACATGGGCATTGGTATAAATATCCGCGTCTGAAATACGGATCATGGTGATCTCTGGATCTGCGACATATTCGGCCTCCGAAACGATGCTCAGACCAACCCCTTTGATCACGGCTTCGCGTATGGCCTCACGACTGCCAATCTCCATGATTACTCGTGGCTCGACCCCGTGTCGTTTGCAGGCGTCTTCAAAAGACTTTCTTGTCGTCGATCCCTCTTCTCGCATGATCATCGGCTCGTGTTGAAGCTTAGACAGTTTGACTGACTTGTATCGGGCAAGTGGGTGGCTCTTGTTGGCAAAAATGACGACTGGATGCTGGCGATAGGGCATAGAGTACAGCAGGGGGTCATCTAAAAAGTGGGCGAGAACCGCAACATCCGTCTCGTAATTGGTCAGGCTGTCTAAAACAGACTGGGAATTACCGACGCGCATGGACACAAAGACGTGGGGAAACTCCCTATTAAACGAGGCAAGCATCTCTGTGACGTGAAAGGGGCTTACGGCACCTACGCGAAGTTGACCTGTTTTCAGTTCACCTGAATCTTCAAGTAAATGGATCAGGTCTTCTTCGAGTGAAAAGATCTTTCGTGTTAAGGCGTAAATCTGCTCACCAATGGGCGTGAGCAATACCTTGTGTCCACGACGATAAAAGAGCTCCACGCCGTAGGTCTCTTCAAGAAATTTCACCTGTGTGGTGACCGTTGGTTGGCTGATATGTAACAACCGTGACGCGCCAGTAAATCCTCCCGCTGTGGCGACAGCATGGAATGATCGAAGCTGCGTAAGTCGCATTGGTTCCTCCTTTGGTGCGTTGCAGAAGAATCTGTCGCTATTCTTTTTTTCAATAGTAATACGATAAAAAATGAATTTGTTGAATAGGAGGAGGAATCCTAGAGTAGCGCTCACTGGGCATACAAGACCTAGCCGTCGTTAGAAAAATAAATTGAGACGTTTCATCACTTAAAGGAGGTTTCACCATGCAGGTAAGGAAAGCAGCTTGGCGCGTCGTCAGTAGCGTTGCGCTTGTGTTATCCGTGCTGAGTGCGCCATTCGCGGTTGCTCAGAAAAAAGAAATTACGGTGGGATTGATTCCGTCAGAGGATTCTCGCGCGATGATTGCGCAGAGCAAACCGATGATGGATAAGCTTTCCCAGGCGTTGGGCATGCCGGTGAAGCCCTTTGTGGCAGCAGACTACAACGGCGTGATTGAAGCGCTGCGTTCAAAGCGTCTCGATGTGGCCTACCTTGGGCCCTTCTCGTACGTTTTAGGTGCAACGGTTGCTCCGATTGAGGCGTTTGCAGTTGCTGAGACTAAGAAAGCGGGCCGCACGTCCTATCAGAGCTACATCATTGCGCACAAGGACAGCGGCATTAAGACGGTTGCTGACCTCAAGGGTAAGAACTTTGCGTTTGTCGATCCTAGTTCAACATCTGGACACCTCTTCCCGAAAGCCGGGCTGATGAAGGCTGGCTTTAATCCCGATAAAGACTTCGGTCGGGTTATCTTCTCCGGGTCTCATGACTCGAGTTCCATCGCTGTTCAAAACAAGAAGATTGATGCCGCAGCAGTCGCCGATCGTATTCTCGAGGCAGCATTCAATAAGGGAATTGCAAAGCGTGAAGATATCGTGATCGTTTGGAAGTCAGATCCTATTCCGGAATCGCCAACGGTATGGCGTAAAGATCTTCCCGAAGATTTGAAAAAGAAAATTCAGGCGGCCTTCATGGAAGTGAAAGATATTCCTTGGTCTGATCAGGGTACGTTAAATGGCTTTCATCCTACAAATGACGCGGCCTACAACGTTATTCGTGATACGGCAAAGGCATTAAATCTTGACCTGAAGAAGATGAAATGATTGAAATCCAAGGTCTAACGAAGCGCTACGGCAATTTTGAAGCCCTGCATGACATTAACCTCCGGGTAGCGCAGGGGGAGTTTCTTGTCGTGCTGGGCCCCTCTGGGGCCGGCAAGTCGACGCTCTTGCGTTGTATCAATCGTCTCGCCGAACCCACGGCCGGGACGATTACCGTCTGCGGAGAAGTCTCTTCCTCAAACGCCAAGGACTTGCGTCGTCTGCGTTGCAAAGTGGCGATGATTTTCCAGCACTACAACGTGGTGCCTCGTTTGACTGTTATTAAGAATGTGATCACGGGGCGACTTGGGTCGCTTCCGTCGATCGCATCCTGGTTTCATATATTTCCGAAAAAAGACATTCAGATTGCGCGGGAGTGTCTGAAACGAGTCGAACTAACGGAGAAGGCGTCTCTGCGGACGGACACCCTTTCGGGTGGCCAGAAGCAGCGTGTTGGAATTGCGCGCGCGCTGGCCCAACAGCCGAAGGTCATCCTTGCGGATGAGCCCGTCGCAAGTTTAGATCCAAAGACCTCTCGCACCGTTTTGAACTATCTGAGGCAGGCGAGTCGTGACCTAGGAATTACGGTCGTTTGTAATCTGCACCAAGTGGACTACGCCAAGGAGTTTGCCGAGCGGATTGTGGGGGTCTCCGCAGGAAGGATTGTCTTTGACGGGCCGCCAGAGAAGCTGACAGAAGAGATCCTTCAAAAAATCTACCCCGATGGCGAAGAGGAAGACAACGTGGAGGATGCATTGACCAATGCGGTACACCCGGGATCGTCTCCAAGACAAGCAGCCTTAGCGGAGGAGATCTGAGATGCGTTCAGCGGAATATCAATTACTGATGAACCCCCCATCTGGAACACTCGGATGGTGGCGGCATTTCTTCACCCTTGTGATTGTCATCGGAGTCCTTTGGTGGGCTGCTGAAGGCAGTGGCCTTAGTGCTGGTGAACTCATTAAGGGCGCGCCGTGGATTCTCGATTTTCTGACACGAATGCTGCCGCCCAATTGGGCCTTTGCAGAGAATCTGGTGAAGCCTGCGCTCGAGACGATTCAAATCGCGATCTGGGGGACACTGTTAGCGATCCTGATGGCCGTGCCGGTGTGCTTCTTTGCCGCCCGGAACATCACCCCCAGTCTCGTGCTGTTTCACGGGATGCGACAGGTACTGAATATTGCCCGCGGTATTAACGAGATCATCTTGGCATTGATCTTTGTGGCAGCGGTTGGTCTCGGGCCCTTTGCTGGCGTCATCGCACTCGCGATCCATGGCGCGGGTATGTTGGGTAAGTTCTTTGCTGAATCAATCGAAGAGATCGATCAAGGGCCAATAGAGGCATTACGTTCCACCGGCGCCGGCCCCATCCAGGTAATTATTTTTGGCGTCATGCCCCAGGTTGTGACCGCCTGGATTGCGGTGTGCCTGTATCGATTTGAAACAAATCTGCGACAGGCGACGGTGTTGGGGATGGTTGGTGCAGGCGGTATCGGATTTGAGCTTGTTGGCAGTATGAAGCTCTTCCAGTACAAAGATACGGCGATGTGCATTGTCGTGATCATCGTCATGGTGATGGCGGCTGACTATGCCTCGAACCGGATGCGTGCCTGGATTCAGCAGGGTACACGTCACTAATCAGAGGGAGGGTATCGTGAGTTTTCAGTACTACAACCCTGTTGCCTCGACACTTGGATGTGGGGTGGTGGATAAGCTTCCCGAAATTCTTAAGGGTCGCAACGCTTTCCTCGTGACATTTCCGGAAGCCAGAAGCCTAGGATTAATGGATCGTGTTACCTCGGTGCTGGGCAGTCAGCTTGTCGGCACAGAGGAGCAGGTGCAACCCAATCCAGACGTGGCGGAGCTTGCTGAGACATACGCCCAGTTTTGGCGCTATCACAACGATTGTGACGTGATTATTGCCTTGGGGGGCGGTAGCGCAATCGATACTGCAAAAGCCTTGATGGTGGGAACGAAGACCGATCGCTTTGACGACCTGTTAACCCTGCTGTCGACCGGGAAGCCCTTCGTTCCCCATAAGACCAAGCGACTCATCGCCGTACCCACGACTGCGGGCACCGGAAGTGAGGTGACGCCATGGGCGACGATATGGGATCGTGTTCGGGCTAAGAAGTATTCCCTGCATCTCGATGAAACCTGGCCGGAAGCGGCGGTGATCGACGCAGAGCTGATGTTGACCTTGCCGGCTTCGGTCACGGTCCAGAGCGGCCTTGACGCGCTGTCACATGCACTTGAGTCCATTTGGAATCGAAATGCAAACCCGATTTCAAGGGCTTTCGCTGTGTCAGCCGCGCGAGAGGTGATTGATACGCTTCCTGTCCTTCTGAAGAATATGCAGAGTAAAGCCCTGCGACTGTCAATGGCCAGCGCTGCGCTGAAGGCGGGAATGGCGTTTTCGAACACCAAGACTGCACTTGCCCACTCGATTTCGTATGAGATGACCCTCAAGCATGGGCTGCCACACGGGATCGCCTGTTCATTCACCTTGCCAATGGTGATGAGTCGGGCCATCGGAATCGATGCGGACTGTGACCGCGCCTTGCTGGACATTTTTGGGGGTGATCTCAAGGCAGCCCCAGGAAAACTGGAGCAATTTCTGCGATCCGTTGGAGTTCAGACAGAGTTTTCGGATTACGGCGTATCCGAAGAGGAATCTACACGGATGGTCCTCACGGCATTAGACGGGGTCAGAGGGAAGAACTTTATTGGGGCAATCGCCTAATTTCATCTATCCACAACGGAAGCGAGCGTTATGAAATCAATTGAAGTAAATGGACGGGCGTATAGCTGGGTGAAGCAGCCGACGGTCATTGTCTGCGTCGATGGCTGCGAATATGACTACCTTACGGAGTCGGTCAAAGCCGGGGTTGCCCCTTTTATTGGAAGCTTACTTCAGAGCGGTAAAGCCTTTAAGGGCGATTGTGTCGTGCCGACCTTTACCAATCCGAACAATCTTTCAATTGTCACAGGCGCCCCTCCGAAGGTGCATGGTATTTGCGGAAACTTCTTTTATGACCGTGATGCAGATGCAGAGGTCATGATGAACGATGCGAAGTATCTTCGCGCAGAGACGATTCTTGCCCGATTCTCCCAAGCGGGTGCCAAGGTGGCAGTCGTGACGGCAAAAGATAAGCTAAGAAAACTCCTTGGTCATGGCGTTGTGAACGGAATTTGCTTTTCGTCGGAGAAGGCCGATCAGTGTACGGTCGCGGAGAATGGCATCGACAACGTGCTTGGTTTTGTAGGGCTGCCATTGCCATCGGTGTACAGCGCAGATCTCTCGGAATTTGTATTTGCGGCTGGCGTGAAGCTGATGCAGACAGTACGCCCCGACCTGATGTACCTGTCGACCACTGACTATATCCAGCATAAATACCCGCCGGGTAGTGATGGTGCGAATCGCTTCTACGCCATGATGGATCGTTACCTGAGCGAGCTTGATCAGCTTGGTGCTGTGATTGGCTTGACTGCGGATCACGGGATGAATGCGAAGACTAAGCCTGATGGATCACCCAACGTCATCTATCTGCAGGATCACCTTGACAGTTGGCTAGGTCTATCCAAGGCGCGGGTCATCCTGCCAATTACGGATCCTTATGTCGTACATCACGGCGCGCTAGGTTCTTTTGCAACAATCTATGTCGATGACGCAGTAAAGGCTGACGTCATCACAAAACTGAAGGCAATGCCGGGGATTGAGCAGGTCCTCACCAACCAAGAGGCATCTGATCAGTTTGAGTTACCACCCGATAGGATTGGTGACCTCGTCATCGTGTCACAGAAGAATGTGGTGTTGGGCACAAGCGCTTCTAAACATGATCTATCCGGCCTCGATGCGCCGTTGCGCTCCCATGGGGGGGTTTCCGAGCAGACTGTTCCGCTGTTATTTAACCGAACGGTAAACGCGCTTCCGGGTCGTCGTCTTCGGAATTTTGACGTGATGGACCTTGTTCTCAATCAGACCCACTAAAAAGAGCATTTGCCGTGATACAAGAATCAATGCGTATTGAAGGAAAGCGGATGGCCGCAGCCCGATCGATTGAGGTCACTAATCCGTTTACAGGAAAGGTGATCGGGACGGTTCCGAAGGCCTCCGTAGAGGATGTGCAGCGGGCGTTTGCCTTTGCAAAACCCTATCGTTGTAAGTTGTCTCGGTTTGAACGAGCAAATATCCTGAAGACGGCAGCAAATATTCTTCGGGATCGTCTCGAGGAAGCTTCTGATCTGATTACGATGGAGTCTGGCTTGTGTAAAAAAGACTCTCTGTATGAGATCGGGCGTGTATCGGACGTACTGAATTTTTCTGCATCAGAAGTGCTAAAAGATGATGGCCAATCGTTCTGGTGCGACCTCACGCCGCACGGGAAAAAGCGCAGGGTCTTTACCCAGAGGGATCCGCTGTTGGGGGTCATCAGCGCGATCACGCCATTTAACCATCCCATGAATCAAGTGGCCCATAAGGTTGCGCCGTCCATCGCGACGGGTAACCGGATGGTGCTGAAGCCGTCAGAAAAAACACCGTTTTCAGCCTATCTTTTTGCTGACATTCTCTACGAGGCGGGTCTTCCACCTGAGATGCTTCAAGTCGTCAATGGCGACCCTCGTGAAATCGCTGATACGCTAATCACCCACCCTGACATTGATCTTGTGACCTTTACGGGTGGTGTCGAAGTGGGCAAATATATTGCATCGAAGGCTGGTTACAAGCGCATGGTGCTCGAACTAGGCGGCAACGATCCGTTAATCGTGATGGAAGATGCTGACCTTGACGAGGCGACAACACTTGCGGTCCAAGGGTCCTACAAAAACTCGGGCCAGCGATGCACGGCAGTGAAACGAATGCTTGTGCAGGAATCGGTAGAGTCAAAATTCATTGACCTGTTGGTTGAGAAGACCCGGGCGTGGCGTTATGGGGACCCGGGCGATCGGTCCGTCGATATGGGCACTGTGATTGACGAAGAGGCCGCGCGGCTTTTCGAGTCCCGCGTCAATGAGGCGGTGTCGCAGGGGGCGAAGCTTCTCGTGGGTAACAAGCGCGACGGAGCGCTGTACTCTCCTACCGTACTCAGCGATGTCCGGCCTGATATGTCTGTGGTGAAGTACGAAACCTTTGGTCCGGTGTCGCCGGTGATTCGATTTAAGACGGTGGATGAGGCGATTCATTTAGTAAACAGCACAGTCTATGGCCTGTCATCAGCAGTCTGTACAAATCGTATGGATTACATCTCGCGTTTTGTGTCAGAGCTTCAGGTCGGCACGGTGAATATTCGTGAGGTGCCGGGATATCGTCTTGAGCTGACGCCGTTTGGGGGTATCAAGGACTCCGGTCTTGGTTACAAAGAAGGGGTACAAGAGGCCATCAAGAGCTTTACGAATATCAAGACGTTTAGTCTGCCGTGGGGGTAACCCGCCGTTTGATGTAACCCGCATAACGTCCCATGCTATCGTAGATCTGCGGTGCCTTTGCTTGCCGCAGATTGGGGATCAAGGGGGGAATTATGAAGTTAGCGAGTCGACGTTCCGCTCGTCGAGACGGGGAACTTTTAGTCGTTTCCAAGGACCTGCGTCGGGCAGTGGCAGTGCCTGCGATTGCTCAGACAATGCAAGACGCAATTGAGCGCTGGCAATCGGTCGAGCCTTTTTTAAGAGAGGTCTACGATCAGCTAAACGCCAACCTTATCAACACGGCAGTTCCTTTGGATATGACCGCACTGGAGAGCCCCTTTCCGCGAAGCTATCAGTTTCTGGACGGATCGGTTTATCTGCACCACATGGAGAAGGCTCGTAAGGCCCGTGGCGCAGAGATGCCACCGAACTACAAGACAGAGCCGTTGATGTATCAGGGATTGTCTGATCGATTCTGTGGGCCGAGGGAGCCTATGGTGTTTCCCAGTGCATCGCTCGAGCCTGATTACGAGGCGGAGGTTGCGATTGTTGTGGATGATGTGCCGATGGGGCAATCACGCGATGACGCGGCGCAACACATTAAATTGGTCATGCTGTTAAATGATTACACCCTGCGGGCACTGACCAAAACCGAGCTTCCCAAAGGTTTTGGGTTTATGCAATCCAAGCCCACTAGCTCGTTTTCTCCAGTTGCGGTGACGCCCGACGAACTCGGAACGCTTTGGGATGGCGAGAAATTTCACTTTGCGTTAATTTCCGAAGTGAATGGCAAGCGAATGGGGCAGCCAAACACGGGGAAAGATATGTTTTTTAGCTATCCAATGCTGATTGAGCATGCTTGTCGCACGCGTTCCTTGAGCGCAGGCACCATTATTGGAGCGGGCTCCGTGACGAACCAAGATGAGTCAAGTGGGTTTGGCTGCATTGCCGAGGCGAGAATTCATGAGCAACAGTCCCATGGCGCTGCGAAAACCCCATTTTTAAAAGACGGGGATGAGGTTTACATCGACGTGTTGGATGACCGAGGTGAGACAATCTTCGGGGGCATCCGGCAGCGGATTAAAGTACTCAAGGGAGAATAGTGTGCGTCAATTTATAGCGATTGTTTTATCTTGTCTAACTGCGACAGCAGTTGCGCAGTCGGCGTATCCGACGAAACCTATTACGCTGGTGCAGGGCTTTGGCGTCGGAGGAAACTCAGACACCATTGCGCGGATCATCGCGCCAGGGCTTGCTAAGGAGCTCGGTCAATCTGTCGTCGTCGAGGCAAAGACTGGTGCGGGCGGTAACGTCGCGAGTGCAGCAGTAGCGAAGTCATCCCCTGATGGCTATACCCTGATTTTGTTGACCGGGGGGCATGCCGTCTCGGCGGCCGTCTACAACAAGCTTGCATTTCATCCGGTCGATGATTTTGAATGGATTTCTCTCGTCACTCAGTTTCCGTTTGCGGTATCGGTAAGTCAGGAGAGCCGTTTTAAAACCATTGCCGATGTTATTGCGGCCGCGAAGGCTGCTCCGAATTCCGTTTCTTATACGTCAGTGGGAATCGGCTCGACCCAGCATCTGTCTGGCGAGTTATTTTCTGCAATGACCGGGGTAAAGATGAACCATATTCCTTACAAGGGGGGGTCTGGCCCATTGCAAGATGTATTGGGGGGACGTGTCGATGTCATGTTTGACTCGATTACGGTTACCCGGGCACAGGTTCAATCTGGGCGTCTGCGGGCCTTGGGGGTGACGTCGTTAAGACCGTACAAGCTCTTTGCTGGAGTTCCGCCGGTGGCAGAGACCATCCCGGGTTTTGAAGTCACTTCATGGACCGGGGTGGCAGCGCCAAAGGGCACAAGTCCCGAGGTTGTCAAGCGACTTCAGGCTGCGCTCGCAAGGGTTCTAGCGGATCCGGACGTGATCTCGAAGCTAGAGAACACAGGAGGCCTGGTTACTCCGTCGTCTTCAAGTGTGCAGATGAAGCAGTATGTCTCTGATCAGATTGCCAAGTGGACAAAAGTCGTGAGCACAGCTGGAATTCCGCGGCAGTAAAGACCGAATACGACGGGAGACGAATCAATGCTCTGTAAACGACTACATCACGCGGCCTATCGATGTCTTGATGCCAAAAAGACCGTACAGTTTTATACCGACGTCTTAGGACTGAAATTCTCTCATGCAATGGGGGAGGATCATGTTCCTTCGACTGGCGTCTACAGTCCGCATATTCATATTTTTTTCGAAATGGAAGATGGGAGCTGTATTGCTTTTTTCGAATGCCCACAAGATCGCGGCAACGTGAAAGATATGGAGTCTCCTGATTGGATTCAGCATTTTGCATTCAAGGTCGAAAGTCTTGATGTGCTTTACAAAGCGAAGAGCGATCTCGAATCCCGAGGAATTTCCGTTGTCGGTCCGACCAATCACGATAATTTCATCACATCGATTTATTTCTTTGATCCCTCCGGGCATCGTCTCGAATTAACCGTCGATACCTGCGATCCATCGATGTATGCCATTTACGAAAAAGAAGCGCCACGCGTCTTAGCGCTGTGGGATAAGACTCATGACTGGTCACGCCGGGAAGAAATTTTCGGTGCGAAGACAGGCTATAAACGCTCACCATCATGATGTCGGCAGTCGGCATAGAATCCAATCATGTTGACAACCCGATGGGGTTGTGTGGATTTGAGTTCGTTGAGTTTGCGGCACCTCAGGATGGACTGCTTGAGTCTGTATTTCGCCAGCTTGGTTTTGTGCACGTCGCGGAGCATCGATCGAAGAATGTCTCGCTGTTTCGACAGGGAGATATCAACTTCATCATTAATCGCGAACCTCGTAGCCTGGCGGGTTACTTTGCCGCAGAGCACGGTCCCGGACCGTGTGCGATGGCCTTTCGTGTCAAAGATTCTCATCATGCGTATGCACGGGCGCTCTCTTTGGGCGCACAACCAATCGACGTGCCGACAGGTCCAATGGAGCTTAGACTGCCTGCCATTAAAGGTATTGGGGGTGCACCGCTCTATCTGATTGATCGTTTCGAGGAGGGGCGAAGTATCTATGACATTGATTTTGACTGGCTGCCTGGTGTTGACCGGCATCCAAAGGGTCATGGACTGCTCCTGATCGATCATCTGACACACAATGTTTACAAAGGACGAATGACATTCTGGTCGCGGTTTTACGAGCAGATTTTTAACTTTCGCGAGATCCGTTACTTCGACATCAAGGGTGAATACACAGGACTAACCAGTCGGGCCATGACGGCACCCGATGGTCTCATTCGAATTCCCTTAAATGAGGAATCTGGTCAGAGTGGCGGTCAAATCGAGGAGTATCTTCAACGATTTAATGGTGAGGGCATTCAGCACATTGCACTGCTAACCGATAACTTGATCGAGACAGTAGATCGTCTGCAACTTGCCAATGTTCCCTTGATGACAGCACCGAATGATTTCTATTACGCGATGCTCGAAGATCGACTTCCAGGTCATGGTTTGCATGTCGCGGATCTCCAGTCTCGGGGAATACTGGTCGACGGATCGACATCCGACGGCCCCGCCCGTCTGCTGCTTCAGATCTTCAGTCAGACATTACTCGGCCCCGTTTTTTTTGAATTTATTGAACGTCGTGCAGATGAGGGCTTTGGTGAGGGAAACTTTAAGGCGCTTTTCGAATCTATCGAGCGCGATCAATTAAAAAGAGGTGTGATCACGCCTAAATCCTAGGCACCCCCTTGGATTGATATTGCTCTGCAGAACAGTAGTCATCCGCCGGGTAATCCCTAGTCTGTCGAAGATACCGAAAAAATTCGCTCGGTTTATCCTTTCTCGTATTGACCGTCAGCCGCCCCGGGGTGTCGGTGAGTCTAATAGAAACGTGGAGAAATCGATGAACAAGCTTCGACTCTTGATCATAGCCGTAGTCACGATGGTAGCCGTTAGCGGGCCAGCAGTCGCCAAGACATTTCGCTGGTCATTTTCGAGTGATATCCCGACCTGGGATATCCATTCTCAAAATAATGCTTTTGCAAACATGGTGCACGGCGCAGTCTATGAAACGCTTGTCGCCTACAACCGAAAGACGTTCCAGCCTGAGCCGCAACTTGCGTCGCGCTGGTCGGAGCTAAGCCCGAAGCAGGTACGTTTCTTCCTACGAACGGGCGTAAAGTTTAGCGATGGGTCTACCTTGACCGCAGACGATGTTGTCTTCTCAATTACCCGTGCGATGTCAAAGACATCCAACTTCAATATCTTTACCCAGGGGATTGAAAGAGTGGTCAAAGTTAATGATCAGACAGTCGATATCTTGCTGTCTGGACCAAACCCGATTCTCATTCGACAGCTGACGGAGCTGCGAATCATGAGCAAAGCCTGGGCAGAAAAAAATAATTCGGTAGAGCCAAAGGACATCAAAACGAAGGATGAAAATTTCGCTCACCGTAATGCGATGGGTACTGGCCCCTTTATGGTGAAGTCTTGGCAACCCGATCAGCGCCTGGTAATGGTCAGAAATCCTCTGTGGTGGGGTGCTAGTCAGTTCCCTACGAATATTGACGAAGTCATCTTTGTGCCGATTAAGTCAGATCCAACACGCATTGCAGCGCTGTTAAGTGGGGAGATTGATTTTGTGCTTGATCCAACGCCGCAAGACCTTCCGAGGATTCGGTCGAATTCGGCGTTGAAGATTATTGAAGGCTCTGAATACCGCACCATGTTTTTAGGCATGGATCAATTCCGCGACGAGCTGGTCGGTAGTAGTGTCAAAGGAAAGAATCCCTTAAAAGATCTCAATGTGCGTAAAGCCCTTTATCAGGCAATCGATATTGAGACAATCCACAAGGTGGTGATGCGGGG
Organism: uncultured Burkholderiaceae bacterium; assembly: GCA_964409175.1. Taxonomy (GTDB): domain Bacteria; phylum Pseudomonadota; class Gammaproteobacteria; order Burkholderiales; family Burkholderiaceae_A; genus Lacustribacter. The sequence continues at coordinate 6,760 of CAYPCG010000011.1, read as the reverse complement.
TCAGTCTGAAGTGACTGGCGCACTTGTTTCACCCCAGGTGGAAGGGTGGACGCAGGCTGTTCATAAGCGACTGCCCTATGATCCAAAAGAGGCTGCTCGACTCTTAGCCGTTGCGGGGTATCCAAACGGATTTGAGGTTGACTTTGCCTGCCCGAATAATCGCTATCAAAACGACGAGCAGATCTGTCAGGCCATCACCGCGATGTGGGCGAAAATTGGGGTCCGCGCAAAGCTCAGGACGCTTCCTTTGGTGACGTATTTCCCGATGATTCAGCGCCATGAAGCAAGTATCTATCTTCTCGGCTGGGGTGTACCGACTTTTGATGCCTTGTACTCACTGCAATCTTTAGTGCGAACCAAAACAACTGGTGCGGACGGAAACTACAACGTCGGGCGCTACAGCAATCCCAAAATGGATCAGCTCATAGATCGTATCAAGGTTGAGACGGATCAGATTATTAGAAAACGTCTTTTAGTCGAGGCCCTTCAGTTGCAAAATGATACGGTCGCGCATATTCCGCTTCACAATCAGATGATTCCATGGGCAACAAAAAAGAATATTGAAACGCCGCATAGTGCTGATAATAAGTTGGACTGGCGTATGACGATCGTTAAATAGTGACGATTTAGACTGTTAACGTATCTGATCGGTTATGTTGCCGTTTCTGCTTGAGCGGTTTGCTCAGTCCTTGCTCGTGCTTTTTGCGGTGGGACTGATCGCGTTTCTGCTCTTTCAATATGTCGGTGACCCGGTCATCTTTATTCTGGGGCAGGATGCAACAGCCGAGCAGATTGCATTGCTTCGATCGGAGCTTGGACTCGATCAGCCGGCGGTCATACAGTTTTTCTACTTCCTAATGAATGCGGTGCAAGGGGAGTTTGGAATGAGTCTGCGGCAGGGAATATCAGTCTCGACATTGATTGCCGAGCGACTCCCCGCAACCCTTGAATTAGCGTTCGTTGCCGCATTTATCGCTCTGGCGATCGGAATTCCGATGGGGGTTTATGCGGCGATTCGTCGTGGCTCCGTTCTCGCCCAGCTGTTCATGGCGGTGTCTTTGCTTGGCGTATCACTACCCACCTTTTTGATTGGCATTTTTCTAATTCTCATTTTCTCAGTTGGGCTTGGGGTACTACCCAGTTTTGGTCGGGGAGAGGTAACGTCGCTCGGGGGCTATACCACTGGGCTCTTGTCATGGGCTGGAATCAAACATCTCATTCTGCCGTCGATCACGCTCGCAGTGTTTCAGTTGACGTTGGTGATGCGTCTTGTTCGAACGGAGATGCTTGAGGTGCTCCGAACTGACTATATTCGATTCGCGCGAGCACGCGGATTAAGTCAACGCACAATTTATTTCGGCCATGCTTTGAAAAACACTCTGGTTCCGGTGATTACGATTACCGGGTTGCAGCTTGGAGGTCTTATCGCGTTTGCCATTATTACGGAGACGGTGTTTCAGTGGCCGGGAATGGGGTTGTTGTTCATCCAGGCGGTGAACTTTGCCGATATTCCTGTGATGTCCGCGTATCTCTGTTTAATCTCGTTGATCTTTGTGTTGATCAATCTTGTTGTGGATCTGCTCTACTTCACCGTTGATCCCCGACTTCGGGTCCAACTCCGTTAGGTGTGGGAGAGAGACACTTGACCTCGCAGTTCATTCGGCGTTTTTTAGACAGTGATGTCGGGTACAGCTTTCGTTCGTCTCCTGTTGCATGGGGTTCATTCATCGCGACAGCAATATTCGTTGTGGCCGCGCTGTTTTCAAACCTAATTGCACCCCACGATCCTTTTGACTTAGCAACACTCGTTCTTTCTGATGCGCGACTTCCGCCGGCGTGGAGCGAGGGAGGGCGCCTGGAATATCTTCTTGGGACAGACGATCAGGGCCGAGATATGTTGTCAGCGATTTTGTATGGACTTCGTATCTCGCTGGTCGTCAGTCTAATCTCGGTAGCGCTGTCAGTATTAATTGGAATCACGCTAGGGCTTTTAGCGGGATACCTTGGTGGATGGCTTGATGCGCTATTGATGCGGGTCTGCGATGTGATGTTGAGCTTTCCGTCGATTCTGATCGCATTACTGATCGCCGGTGTGGGCAGAGCGTTATTCCCGCAAGCGCCTGAAATGCTGGCCTTTGGGGTACTGGTCCTATCGATTACGTTGCCAGGGTGGGTGCAGTATGCCAGGACTGTTCGGGCATCGACTCTCGTTGAGGCAAAAAAGGAATATGTACTGGCCGCCCGTCTGATCGGGGTAAGTTCTAGTCGAATTGTCTATCGACACATTCTTCCAAATGTCTTGGGTCCCATTCTTGTACTGGCCACTATTCAGATTGCGACCTCAATCATTACAGAGGCGACGCTGTCGTTTCTGGGGGTCGGCGTTCCGCCAACCTCGCCATCGCTGGGAACTTTGATTCGTATTGGGAACGACTACCTATTCTCAGGGGAGTGGTGGATTATCGTTTTCCCAGGTCTCGCGCTGATTGGACTAGCGGTATCCGTTAACCTTCTCGGAGACTGGATGCGCGACGCATTTAATCCCCGCCTGCGTGTCGGGAGATAACCGCCGATGGCGCAACTTCTTGAAATCCGTGATCTTGTCGTTGAGTTTCCGACTCGACACGGTGTCTTACGAGCCCTGGACTCGGTGTCGTTACAGATAGCACCCGGCGAAATTCTTGGGATTGTTGGCGAATCTGGCGCAGGGAAGTCTATGACGGGACTGGCCACCATCGGGCTGCTTGATGCTCCTGGACGCATCACATCTGGAGAGGTCATTCTTCAAGGGCAACGGATAGATCACCTATCAGAAGCAGAGCTTCAGCAGATACGGGGGCGACGGATCGGCGCCATCTTTCAAGATCCTCTAACGGCTTTAAACCCGCTTTATACCGTTGGAAGGCAGTTAACGGAAACGATTCAGCGTCATTTGAAGCTGACCGAGCGTCAGGCGTTAGCCCGTGCGATCGATCTTCTGAAAGAGACGGGAATCCCCGCTGCTGAGGAGCGAATTCACCAGTATCCCCATCAGTTTTCTGGCGGCATGCGTCAACGGGTCGTCATTGCCCTTGCGCTGTGCGCTGAACCGTCGCTGGTGATCGCTGATGAGCCGACCACTGCGCTAGATGTTTCCATTCAGGCGCAGATCATTCGCCTTCTCAAGCAGGCCTGTCATCAGAGGGGTGCAGGGGTGATGCTTATCACCCATGATCTTGGTGTGATCGCGGAAACCTGTGACCGTCTGGCAGTAATGTATGCGGGACGTGTCATTGAACAGGGACCAGTGGCCGATGTCATTCATCGTCCAAGTCATCCTTACACGGCCGGTCTCATGGCAGCGATCCCCACCCTTCGTCGACAAGAGCGCCGGCTCCGGTTCATTCCCGGGAATATGCCACGGCTTGATGCGCATCCGCCTGGCTGTGCATTTCATCCGCGCTGTGCAGTTGCGACTGAGCAGTGTCGTCGCGATCGTCCGCAACTCTCAGAGGTCAGTACATCAAGGACGGTTGCCTGTTGGCATGCCGACCAGGCCATCCGAACCGAGAGCGACACTGATCATCGAGAGTCCCGTGTGCGACAGCAACCGAGCGCAAGCCCGCTGGTATCGGTAGAGGCGATTGGCCGGACGTTCGATGTCAGTCCGCCTTGGCTGACGCGGATTCTATCGGGAGGGCCACGACGTTTATTACATGCGGTCATTGACGCTGAGTTCGAGATTCACCAGGGCGAAACTTTTGCGCTAGTAGGGGAGTCCGGCTGCGGTAAAAGTACGCTTGCACGCCTATTGGTGGGGTTGGACCGCCCAACCGCTGGGGCTATTTCTTTTGATCAGAGACCGCTTCATGAGACGCTCAAGACGGCACAAGCGAGAGATCTACGTCGGCGGATTCAGATGATCTTCCAGGATCCCTATTCAAGTTTGAATCCGCGATGGCCGGTGCATGACATTATCGCGGAGCCGTTGTATGAGCACGGTCTTGTAGAGACATCTGCGGAAGCGCGTGAGCGTGTCGTGGCCCTGCTCATCGCAGTTGGACTCTCACCAAGTGATCAGGGGAATTACCCTCATCAGTTTTCTGGTGGCCAGCGTCAGCGGATTTCGATTGCCAGGGCGCTTGCAACCAATCCGGAGTTTCTGGTCTGTGACGAGCCCACCTCAGCGCTGGACGTGTCGGTGCAAGCGCAGGTGCTTAATCTGATGCAGGATCTCCAACGGCAGCGTGGGTTAACCTATGTGCTGATCTCACATAACCTAGCAGTTGTTCGTCACTTTAGTGATCGCGTTGCAGTCATGTACCTGGGCCGCATTGTTGAGCAAGGCGATACCGATGACGTCTTCTACCAGCCTCAGCATCCGTACACACGCCTTTTGATACAGTCGATCCCGCGCCTTGAACCCACGACGACCGAACGGCTCGTGCTGCAGGGGGAGGTCCCCAATCCGCTCTCTCCGCCAACAGGTTGCGTCTTCCATCCGCGCTGTCCTCACGTAAAACCACGTTGCATGTCTGAGTCGCCAGTGCGACGGAAGATTGGTAATAGGATCGTTGCCTGCCATGCAATTGAGGAGGGCCGAATTTGATCGATCCTCTGTCTTCTTAAAAACTGTAGTCATAGCCTATCGGTCCGATAGTCGGTCTTTATGTTGCTGCGCAAGAATATGATCTGATCAGGGTTATCGCTGAGATTTTCAGGTAACGATATGCGATCCAAGGACAGAATACACCTCGTAGTTAGCGATTCCCGGCGTAAGGCTAAGTCAAGACTGGCCTGACGATTGTGTGCAGAAGTTTCAGCCAGATCAGCGTAGTTGCGTAGTGGCTGTCTCGCATGATCCAAAGCTTGATGACAGTGCCTTGATGGAGGCACTCGCTACAGAGGCGTTCTATGTCGGTGCGATTGGGTCGCGAGAGAACCATCGCTCCAGACATCAGCGTCTCTGTGAACACTTCGATATACCAGAAGCGAAGCTGACACGACTGCGTGGTCCTATCGGAATCTTTATTGGGAGCAAGACACCTGCGGAGATTGCCGTAAGTGTTATGGCGGAGATCCTGGCGGTGAAGAATAACGTTCCGTTGCCAAGGGATTTCAATGTTGCCTACGGGAAAGAGTTCTCGAGTCTGGGTGTCCGGTGACGTTGCCCGTTTCGGTGTTGGGGTATGTCATGTCTGCAGGTCGCGGCCGTCGGCTGGGGGGTGTCTGTAAAGGACGCGTGATGGTGGACGGGCAGCCGATGGTGTTGCGTCAGATATCGGCGATGCTGACTGCGGGAGTTGACCAGGTATCGGTTGTTGTTGGTCATGAGGCGAGCCAGATTATAGAAATATGTCAGAACATAGAAGGTCCGTCTGTATCTATTCTGAACCTTTCGGAACACTTTCATTCGGTATCAAATGATCCAGAGCTGCAGTTTTCAATTCGTTATGTCATTAAAGACGCGACTAGTCGGTTATCCGGCAATCGTGAGCTTTCCGGGATCCTGATTTCATTGGTGGATCTTCCGTTGCTTAGTCCAGGCGATATCCGCGCGGTTATCACGGCGTCAGGCAATCGGGCAAACGCTGTGGTCATTCCCTTATCCTCCGCGCAACAACCAGGTCATCCGATTTGGCTCCCAAGAGAACTCGTTTTAAAGGTGAATCTGGATATCGAAGATCTTACCCTTCGAGATGTTCTTCGAGGAAACGATTCATCGATGTCTTGTGATATTCAGCATCTGAGAAGCGATCTCCCCGGCTATTTCGTGGATTTTGATACGCCAGAGGATATTCACTCGCTTCAGGAGCGATACGAGTTACATATTTCAGTGCCGGATAGATACTCGATTAAGAATTGAATGCTGCCCCGTTTTTGATGAAACGTCGGGCTACGGATTGGTTTAAAAGGTAACCCGGGTTCCCAGTTCAATCACTTGGTTTGTGGGGATACGAAAGTACGAGACGATACTTCCCGCGTTTCTTGACATTGACGCAAAGATTTCTTCTCGCCATTTCGACATCTTTCCGCCGACCTTCGGCACGACCGTCTCGCGACTTAAGAAATACGACGTCATAAATGGATCAATCTGTAATCCGTGCCACTCGCGTGCGTATTCAAGTGCCTTTGGAATGTCGGGGGAGTCCTTAAACCCATAGCGAATCTGGACTTTTGTGAAATTGTCTGCCAATGGGGTTAATGCAATTCGTTCATGAAATGGAACCCAGGGGCGATCCTCGAATATCACCGTGACGATCAGGTTGTTGGCATGGAGCACCATATTGTGCTTTAGGTTGTGCATTAATGCCTGCGGCGCCGTGTGTGGATCAGACACTAGATACACGGCCGTTCGATCGACAGCCGGCAGCCCTGAGCCATTGATCTGCTGGATAAATGTCTCCAGATGCGGGTCGTCTTCATGAATGGTCTGAAGCAATAAGGATCTTCCTTTCCGCCAGGTGGTCATGAGCGTCAGCACCAGAAGCCCCAGCGATAAGGGGAACCATCCACCGTGAAATATCTTTGATAGACAACCGGAGAGTAAAAGCGTGTCGAGACAGACAAAGAAGGCGGTCGGGACGATTGCGACCATCAGGGGGTAATGCCAGCCTCGCCAGACCACAAAGAAGGTCAGGATTGTTGAACAGAGCATCGTCATCGTGACCGAAACACCATAGGCGTGGGCAAGTGCGCTTGAGGATCCAAATGCCGTTGCAACGATGAGCACGGATACAAGAAGTAATCCGTTAATAAATGGGATGTATATCTGGCCAGC